>CAXMMX010000093.1:0-10546 GCA_964194535.1 uncultured Alphaproteobacteria bacterium
TATGGACCTGTAAGTGCCACCTTAAGGCAGCACATTGGATGATAAGTGGTCTTGAAGATGAGTCAACTCACCCTTCGAGGCACCTGAAGGGCAATAACTACTCTAGCCAGAACCCGGCATACTACGATCAAACGCGATGAAGAGCTTGAAGTCGCCTGGTGGCACTCCAGGAGGAATAGCGAACGAAAGTTCCTTAACGGCGGAGAAGTAACCCACTGGGTTATCAACAGGAATCGTGACCGCTATAACAATATTCTGGGTCGAAACAATGTTCCGGGTATGATCGGCCACATGGATTTTCATGGGCATCTGCACCTGCCCCGGACGCCCGCGCGGCCCGAGCAAAACACGCCCCGCAAAACCATATTTAACCGTGACGTGATTGGGCTGGATCTGGCATTCGCGCGCTGTCTTGGTAATTTCACCGCGATACTGAATGGCCAGACCATCTCCCACGCGGCCAACGTCATAGACCGTCAGCAGGCGGTCCCGAGGCCAAATCTTGAACTGTGGGCAGCCGGTAATAGCCGTTTCCATGCTGACCTGGCCGGTTATATCGGTGCGAGCTGCCTCCAGCAGACCGGCTTCACTCACCGGCGGATCCATGCTTTTTCGCTTTTGTTTGGAGCTGAATGGAGAGGTGATTTGCGAGACGCCGCACGCAGACACAATGGCGGCAGTCAGCACCATTGCCGTCACTCTCCTGACGCTTTGCGCCAGTACCGGTCTACGGACTCTCAACACTCCCCCATCCACCATCTTGACAGACCTTGCCCGCGAGCATGTATAAGCTCGTGAGGAACCAGCCTCTAATGCTGTTGTGTGTTGTGATAGTGACCTTGGACACATCTGGCAAGACCTCATCGTCAAAGGCTTGGAAAACCTTTAAATTTCGGGACTAATGGCCGCATGAACAAGTTTCAAACGACCCAACCACCCGCACTACAAAAGCGGAAAGAGGAGAGACCTCCCCTGACCATTTTATTGGCGGTTCCGCGCGGTTTTTGCGCCGGTGTCGACCGCGCAGTACAGATTGTAGAACTGGCACTCGAAAAATACGGAGCGCCGGTCTATGTGCGCCATGAAATCGTGCACAACCGCTATGTGGTTGATTCCCTGCGCGACAAGGGGGCCATATTCGTCGAAGAATTGGACGAAATTCCGGATACTGAAGCACCTGTAGTTTTTTCTGCCCATGGCGTACCCAAATCGGTTCCCGAAAACGCCTCAAAACGGAAAATGTTTTTCCTCGACGCCACCTGCCCACTGGTATCAAAGGTCCACATGGAAGCGGAACGCCACCATAAACAAGGCCTGGAAATCATTCTGATCGGCCATGCCGATCACCCCGAAGTCATCGGCACGATGGGACAATTGCCGGACGGCGTGGTCAAACTTGTGGAATCTGCCGCTCAGGCGCGCGCGTTCGAGGCTGATGACCCGAAAAAACTCGCTTACATCACCCAGACGACGCTCTCCATCGATGACACCCAGGAAATCGTCGACATCCTGAAAGAGCGGTTTCCCGCAATATTAGGTCCTCACAAGGAAGACATCTGTTACGCCACAACCAACCGGCAGCTGGCGGTGAAGAGCATTGCCCCGCGCTGCGATCAGCTGATAGTGGTCGGCGCGCCCAACAGCTCCAACTCCAAGCGTTTGGTCGAAGTCGCCCAGCGGGCCGGCTGCAAAAAGGCAGCACTGTTGCAAAGAGCTGATGAAATTGACTGGAGCAACTATCAGGACATCCGCACCATCGGCGTAACAGCGGGCGCATCTGCTCCTGAAGTGCTGGTCGATGAGATTATTGCAGCATTCAGCGAACGCTTTGAAACCACTGTTGAAGCCGTTTCAACTGCGGATGAGGATGTTTCCTTCAAGCTCCCGCCTGAACTGCGCGGGTCCAGCTAGAATGGCGGTCTACACGGAAGTTACCGACGATGATCTGACCCAGTTCATCGCAGGATATGACCTTGGGAAAGCCCTGTCTTTCAAGGGCATCGCCGAGGGCGTGGAGAACACCAACTACCTCCTCCACACCGATGCCGGTCCGCATATTCTCACCTTGTATGAGAAACGGGTCGCGGTCGAGGATCTCCCCTTCTTTCTCGGCCTGATGGAGCATCTCGCCGGCGCCGGCTTAGCCTGCCCTGTACCGGTCCGCGACCAGAATGGCGAAATGCTGCGCGAGTTGGCTGGGCGCCCGGCAGCCATCATCACATTTCTGGAAGGACTGTGGGTCCGCTGGCCGACGGCTGAGCATTGCGCCGCGCTTGGCGAAACGCTCGCGAAATTACATCTAGCGGGGCAGACTTTTGACATGAAGCGAAAAAATGCGCTGTCGGTGCCGGGATGGCGCCCGCTTCACGAGGCCTCCTCGGGCGGGGCGGACACGATCGTGCCGGGTCTCGACGCCGAAGTCGGCGAGGAACTCGGCACACTTGAAGAATTATGGCCGCATGATCTTCCTGAAGGCATCATTCATGCTGATCTGTTCCCCGACAATGTTTTCTTCCTTGGCAACAAGGTATCCGGGGTCATTGATTATTATTTCGCGTGCAATGATGCACTCGCTTATGACATCGCCATCTGCCTGAACGCCTGGTGTTTCGAAGCTGATAATGCGTTCAACATCACCAAGGCCCGCGCCCTGTTGCGCGCCTATGCCCATTTGCGCCCCTTCACGGATAAAGAATTCGAGGCGCTTCCCATCCTGGCGCGCGGCGCGGCGCTGCGTTTCCTGCTGACCCGTATCTATGACTGGTTGAACATTTCAGCCGATGCGCTGGTAAAGCCCAAAGACCCGATGGAGTATGTCCGCAAGCTGCGTTTCCACCGCAATGTGGAGTCGGCACGTGAATATGGGCTTGGCTAGAGTCAGGACCCATTAACTGCCTCGAGAATCAATAGGAACACTGTCCATGCAGCAGGTTGAGATTTACACTGACGGAGCATGCTCCGGGAACCCGGGACCTGGCGGCTGGGGCGCGGTCCTGATTTTCGGGGACCACCGCAAGTCGCTCAAGGGCGGAGACGTGGAAACCACAAACAACCGCATGGAGATGACGGCGGCAATCGAGGCGCTGAACGCCCTGAAACAGCCCTGCAAGGTCGAACTGCACACGGACTCAAATTATCTGCGCGACGGCATCACCGGCTGGATTGCCAAGTGGAAGAAAAATGGCTGGCGCACCGCCAACAGGAAGCCGGTTAAAAATGTGGAATTGTGGCAAGCCCTAGAGACCGCCCACCAGCGCCATGACGTTATCTGGCACTGGGTCAAGGGCCATGCAGGCCACCCGGAAAACGAGCTCGCCGACGAACTCGCCCGGGAAGGCATGGCCCCCTATCGGGTGCTCTAGAGAACTTCGAGAATTTTCTCAGCGGAACTGGCATCAACCGTCTTGGGTGTTTCCTCGATGTTGAGCGCTTTCACAACGCCGTCTTCCACCAGCATGGCGTAACGTTTCGAGCGCGTACCCAGTCCGTTCCCGGACGCATCGAAATCCAATCCGGCTGCAACCGTGAATTCCGCATTTCCATCGGAGAGAAACAGGATTTTTCCATCCGCGGCCGTTTTCTTCGCCCACTCTTGCAATACGAAAGCGTCATTTACCGCGATACAGGCAACCGTATCGACCCCCTTCTGCGTGAACGCATCTAGGCTCCCCAGAAAGTTGGGAACGTGCATCGCCTGACAGGTTGGTGTAAAGGCCCCCGGCACAGCAAAAATAACAACCTTCTTTCCCGCGAACACATCACCGGTTGTCATATCCGAAAGACCGTCATCCGTCATGACCTTGAACGTGACGTCCGGCAAACGATCACCAATACTGACTGTCATATTTCTTCCTCCAATAGGGGCTGTATTTTTCCGGCACCATATCCGCGCACCCGGTCATGGCCAAGTGACTTGTCAGTAACAGATGTTTCTTGTGATTGGCCGGCGAACGGGCAGGAGCGGTGATTATTCGATATGCCAGATGGTTTCGGCCTGCGCGGCATTTGAAACGAGAGTCAGGGTTACGGTCTTTCCCTTCAGATCCTTAGGATCGTCGCCCTTGGTCAAATCGACCTTGAAGCGAAGTGTGCCGTCACTGCGCTTGCCGACATGCTCTGCTGGTGCAAGATAAAAGCCTTCGGGACCTTCGATGAACAAATCAGCGCCCTGGGTACCCCCCGGGAATCGGGCATCGACGGTCAGATAGGGGGCAGCACCGGTAAGCTGAGATTGAGTGCGAGCGACACTCAGGCCCGTGCGCGATCCAAGCAGCTGTTTTCCAGGAACGCGTTTGAGATAACGCGACAATAACGGCGCATATGAGCTGGAGAAGAAACCGTCCTTACCCACTTTCAGATGCAAATCAGCCTCGGCTGGAATGCAAATGTCGGCGCAGACGGCAAACTCCATTTTCAGTTTCAGATCAATAGGCTGACCGGCCGTAATCGGCTCAATGAGAACCGGAAACACCACTTCGTTCTTGTAACCGATGGATATTCCGGCACTGTCAGGAAGCCGCATGGGAGCGGGCCACAACAGCTGCACTGATTTGAGATTACCCGATCCAGACCAATCGAAACGCGGCGGGAGACCGGAATCCCCGGGATAGCGCCAATAGGTTTTCCATCCCTTATCAAGCTTGATGTGGATGCCTGCGACAAGCGCTTTTTGCTGGTCCTGCCAAGGGGCAGTGTCAGTGATAAGCCGCGTGGACGAATGGATTTGCGATGTCCACGATGTCGCCGATCCGGCTTGTGCCGGCGACACCAGGTCAGTCACCATCATGACAGGCGCCATGAGCGCCATGACACCAACAGCTGTTTGGAAAGCCCTGAAAGAAAACATTTGCCTGCTCATCACACCCGGTAAATTACGTTTCGTTTTTAAGTACTGCCCATCAATGATACCGGATGTACAGTTTACATTCTGTGACCCGCTTTTTCGAGCGTGCAAATATGACAAATCATCACTCTTGTGTGTAACCGGATTACACGGCGGCTCGCAACGTGCCTGTCAAGGCTTCACAAAGCCCACACCAAATGGTTAGTCTGTCCACATGGCACGCAGCAACACTGAAGACACTATTGGATCGGGCGAACGGTTCCTCGACGGTCAAATGCTGATCGCGATGCCGGGCATGGCCGATCCGCGCTTTTCGCGCTCGGTGATTTATCTATGCGCGCATTCGGATGACGGCGCCATGGGCATCATCATCAACCAGCATGCTTCCAACATTAATTTTATTGAACTGCTTAACCAACTCAACATCACCTCCGATGAAGACGCGATCCATATGCCGCCCTCACTGCAAGCCATAGAGGTTCATGTCGGCGGTCCTGTCGAGACAGGCCGCGGCTTCGTGCTGCATTCCACCGACTACTATCTCGAGGACAGCACCCTTCCCATCAATGATGGTGTGAACCTGACGGCAACACTCGACATCCTGCGGGCTATTGCCGCCGGCGACGGGCCCGACAAGGCCCTCCTCGCCCTTGGCTATGCCGGATGGGCGCCCGGGCAGTTGGAAAATGAATTTAAGTCCAATGGCTGGCTGCATTGTCCGGCCAATCAGGATGTCTTGTTCGACAGTGCCATCAATATGAAATATCAGCGGGCGCTGGAGATTATCGGTATCGACCCGGCGCGTCTGGTAAACGACTCAGGTCACGCCTGACGCGGTGAGGTGATCCTGCCCGCGGGCAGTGGCGCCGCCGGATCGGCAGGCCTGCTCCCTGCTCTTTCTTTCACTACCGGATCCCGCGCTGCCTGCTTTGCCGGTGCAGGAGGTGGTTTTGGAGCTTTGCGCGCCATCCGCGCCCGTTTTGAATTCTGCTTCTTTTGAGCCTTGGCAAGGGCCGAGACCAGGCTCATCGCACCCTTCTCACTCATAGGTTCACCGAAATAGAAGCCTTGCGCGAATTCGCAACCGATGGCGCGCAGATAGTCCGCGTCTCCAGACGACTCGACACCTTCGGCAACGACCTTTTTGCCCAGCTCGTGCGACATCGCAACAATGGACCTCAGAATAACCGGCGTTGAGCCATCGCGTGCCGCGTCTCGGATAAACGACTTGTCGATCTTGATAGTGTCGACCGGAAAGCGGTGCAAATAATTGAGTGAAGAAAATCCGGTGCCAAAATCATCGAGCGAGAGCCCGGCACCCAGATCCTTTAAAAGTTTCATAATTTCAATAGCTTGCTCTGGATTCTCCATCACCATAGATTCGGTGACTTCGAGCCACAGGGTTTTCTTTGGCACCGCGTCTCGCGACAGGATCGAGCGGATTTGCTGCAACAAATCCTGACGGAAAAGCTGACTGCTAGATACGTTCACCGAGACAAAAAGCGGCGCCTGTGGCCTTGGCAGGGCCTTCTGCCACCGCACCACCTGTTTCACTGCCTGTTCCAGCACATAGCCGCCTAGCTCGCTGATGAGGCCGGTCTCTTCGGCAATCGGAACGAAGTCGTCAGGGTTGAGACGCCCTTGCTTGGGATGGTCCCAGCGTACCAGCGCCTCGAAACCCGACAGTGTGTTGGCCTCCAGATTTGTGATTGGTTGATAGAGCACTTTGATCTGCTTGCGTTCAATTGCGCGGCGCAACTCGCTCTCCAGCGGCAACCGCCCCTGCTCCGACCCGCGCATACTGGCCTTGAAAATATCGATCCTGTCCGCGCCCGCTCGCTTGGCCCGGAACATGGCGATCTCCGCTTCCTTGAGCAGGTCCTGATGTGTCTCCTGCAGGCCGTCATAGACCGCGATGCCAATCGAGCCGGTGAGGATGATTTCCTTACCCGATATCCGCATTGGGCTGCGCAGCGACCGGCGAATGCGCTCCGACAGAAGTGCGATATGCTGGGGTTCGGATTCCGACACAATCAGCACGGCAAACTGATCACCGCCAACCCGGGCCATGGTGTCCTGCTGATTCAGATGCCGGTTAAGTCGGCGCGCTATGGTGAGAAGCATGCTGTCGCCGACCACAAGTCCAAGGCTCTTGTTCACATTTTTGAAGCGGTCAATGTCGATAAACAGAACCGTCGGCCGGTTGCCATGACCTTCTGCCGCCCTCATGACAGCGCCGTCTAACCTGTCAAGAAACAGCTCGCGGTTAGGCAGCCCTGTCAGGCTGTCATGCACAGCATCATGCAGCAACCTTTCATGAGTCCGTTTCGGCCCGGAAATATCACGCATGAGACCGACACACCGTTGGGCTGTATCCGACATGGCGCTTTCCACCGAATGGGCGCGCAACTCGAACCACAGATAGGAGCCATCGCTGCACTGCATGCGAATGTCGGTGTTGAGATTGCCCCCGCCCTTCTCCTGGAGAGACCAGAGCAGCAGTCGAAAGTGGTCCCGATCGGCCGGGTGGATATGGCGGAGCCATTCCTCCAGAGAGCCCTCAAGCATGCCATCAGGCAATCCGAGCGCCTCCTCGACTTCCGCCCCAACGGTAATTTCCCCACGGCGCATATTCCATTGCCAGATCGCGGTATCCGACCCTTCCAGCGCCAGTGAACTGAGCTGCATCTGCCCCGGCGGTCCGCCATGGAAAGGCGAGCCGCCACGAAACGCATATTGGGTGACCGTGAAACCCAGCAGCACGATGAGCAGCACAAGACCGGCAAGCAGGCCTGAAACGATAACCTCTCCGGTAAGCTGGCCCAGAATGACCAGCCCGCCGCCGAAAATCCATACCAGAACCAGTATCCAGGTGGGAATCAGCGACATGGCGCGCTCCTGGCCGCGCAGCGCCAGATAGGTGATAAACAGGGCCCCCACCACACCGATGCCAGCCAGCGACGCACGCGCCAGTCCGGACGCCAGTCTCGGGTCAATAACCGTCAGGCCGATAAGCGCCACCTGCGCCAATATCCAGGCCGCGAAAGCCAGCCTGATCCAGTTATGCCACAGCCTCACCCGCAGGAAGGTGTAGAGGAACACTACGAGGCTCGCCGCAAAAGCAGCTTCAGATGCGGCGCGGTAGAGGGCATTATCCTCAGCGCTCAACTTGAAGAGCTTGTGCCAGAAACCAAAGTCAACACAGAACAGCGCCAACGCGGTCCAGGCTACGAGAGCGGCGGCAGGGAAAATCGATTTGTGGTTGGCGGCGAAAACGGCGGTAAGGAAAATCGCGGTCAGACCGATGATACCAAGCAGAATCCCGTTGAAAAGCATCCGGTCTTTCAGTTGCCGCTCATAGGCTTCAGCCTTCCACAGATTGAGCATTGGAACCTGGAGTGAACTCATTTCCGCGATAAAGGTTATGATTGCGCCAGATTCGATGGTCAGACGGAAGATGTCCGCCCGGTCATCGGGGATGCGTTCGGGGCGAAAACCGAGTGACGGCGTGACGGCGGCCACGCGACCTGAATCGAGGTCCGGCCAGAACACCGAGGAACCCACCAGTGTGTAGCGTTGCGCGGTTAGCCAGCGCACGATCGGCTTGTCAGTGCCGTTCTTGAGTGCGAATACAATCCAGTTCGGATTGGTGCCCGTGGTAGATGCCTCCACGGCCATGCGCCCGACAATACCATCAGCTCCCGCCACAGTTTCAATCTGCAACTTATCGCCGCGGCCCTCGTAAAGTTCACCAAGTGCCGTTACATCGATGCGATCCTTTTCGGGATCGATAAGGATGGGTTCCAGCGCATGGGCCGGCGCCAGGGTAATGAGCAGCACAAGAACGGCCCAAAGGCTGGCGCAGCGTGCACGCCACGCGCCCGCGCTGTCGTGTAAGGATGCCGGTATCCAGCCCATGAGAGTCTCAAAACGCACCTTCAGGATTGTCCTTATCTCGTTTCCACTACGTCACCACCAAAGCTACTGGTGGAGGTCATCTTCCAGCAGCGCGAAGGTCATATGGTCTTGCCAGACGCCGTTGATCTTCAAATATCGGCGCGCCATTCCCTCGCGGGTGAACCCGGTCCGCTCCAGCAATTTCATGGAAGCTTCATTGTGAGGCAAGCAGGCCGCCTCAAGACGGTGAAGACTCAGCGAATCAAATACAAAAGGTATGACGGCACTCACCCCGGCAGTCATAAAGCCTTGTGCGGCATGCGGTGTGCCTATCCAGTAACCGAGCGTGCAGGCCTGGGTCACACCCCTGCGCACATTGGAGAGTGTCAAGCCTCCAAGAAGCGTATCGCCATCTGTCTCGAACAGGAAAAAAGCGTAGCCCAGATCCTCTTTCAAATCGCGCGCGTAATATTTGAGACGGCGGCGAAAGGAGGTACGGGTCAACTCAGAGCTGGTCCATACAGGCTCCCAGGGTATCAGAAACTCGCGACTTTGCGCCCTCAGCTCCGCCCATGCGGGATAGTCGTTCATTTGCGGCACGCGCAAATAGACTTCGCCCCCATGCACGACGGGGCTGGTCTCAGGCGGTGCGACAGGCCTTAAGAATGCCATCTGCGACCACTTCCCTCCCTATTCCGCGGCCCTGACGGGGCGTGAATAGTGACTGTGAATGAGCGCTTCCAGAGCGCCTTCGTCCTGCAAAGGACCGACGGCGGAAACGCTTGGAGCCGCCGAGAGTATAATCTCGCCTGCAAGGTCACGCACCGCCTGTTTGCCAACCGCTTCAACCTTTTCGACAAGCTCGTCGATGTCTCGCGGAGCACCGAATGCAAGTGTCTGGCGGGCCACCTGTTCAACGCGCGAGCCGGAACTCTCAAGGCTCATCAGCAACCCTGATTTGAGTTGCGCCTTGGCACGCGCGAGTTCCTTATCGCTCACGGGTTCGCCCGCCAGCTTCTCAAGCTCGCCCAGAATAACCCCCGCCAACTCCAGCATCTGCTCCGAGCCGGTTGCCGCATGAATGCCGAACAGCCCCGTATCGGACAGGCCCCAGCAAAAGGAATAAATCGAATAGCAAAGCCCGCGAGCCTCGCGCGCTTCCTGGAACAGCCGGGATGACATGCCTCCACCAAGCATACTGGAGAGGATCTGGCCGGTATAGATGGCCTCATTGCAGTAGGAAGGGCCCTGAAATGAAACTACGATGTGTGACTGCTCGAAGGGGCGGCTGGAACGGGCGAAACCACCGGCATATTGTGCCGGATCGGTGATATGGGGCTCGCACACTTCCATTTCACCGAACCTGGCTTCTGCCAGCTGAACCAGTTGTGCATGATCGACGGCGCCAGCCGCCGCAAGCACCATTGAGCCCGGCGCATAGTGGGATTTCATATAGGCGGTGAGATCATCTGGCGTAAATGAACGAACGCTTTCACATGTGCCGAGAATTGGCCGTCCGACAGGCTGGTCCGGAAAGGCAGCCGCTTGCGCCAGGTCATAGGCTACATCGTCGGGGCTGTCCTCGGCGGCTGCGATTTCCTGCATGATAACGTCCTGCTCGCGGACCAGTTCACCGGCATCGAATTTAGGGTCGCGGACAATATCGGCAATGATATCGACGGCGAGCGGGATATCGGCCTTGAGCACGCGCGCGTAATAGGCCGTGGTTTCCAGGCTGGTCGCCGCGTTGAGATCACCGCCGACAGTTTCGATTTCCTCGGCGATTTCCCGCGCGCTGCGCCGCGC
>CAXMMX010000094.1:0-13869 GCA_964194535.1 uncultured Alphaproteobacteria bacterium
TATATTCATTTGAATGCTTATATAATACATACTTTATTAACTATAACACTTGAGAGAACGCCAGTATCCATAGATGCCGCTATATCCACTGCCCACTCCGCTAAAGAGCCATATCTTTTACAGGCCGCTTAGCCGGCGATGCGGCGCCCGGCCTGTGCCGGATCGGAGCGGGCGTTTGCACTTCATTCACCATTGTAAGGTCCTAATAGGGAAAAGCATCAATCGAAGGACTTAGCCCTATGCGCTCAAATGCTTCCTCGCCATTCAAGCGGATACTGGCCGCCTTGGCCTCATTTTTGACGGCTGCCCTGTTTGTCGGAATTTATTCAAAATTGGCCAGCGCCGCAGACCTCAACATCAAAATCGATCAGGCTGAACTGGTTCGGCTGGACAAGCCCGGTGCGCAAGTCATCATAGGCAATCCCTCGATTGCCGATGTTTCGGTTCAGAGCGGACGCATTCTGGTTATTACGGGCAAGAGCACCGGTTTGACCAACATGATTGTCCTGGATGGCAACGGCAAAGAGATATACGAAAAGAGCATCGTCGTTGCGGTTGATAGCAAACGCCTTGTGTCAGTCCACAAGGGCGCAGCACGCGAAACCTACAGTTGCTCACCTGCATGCGGCCCGGCGCCCACGCCAGGTGACTCCATTGCCTTCTTCGATCAGACATCCAAGGCAATCATCAGCAAGATCGGGCTTGCCCAGTCTGCGGCCGAAGGAACCACTGTACAGCAATAAGCTTTACCGCCATCACACTGCTGGACTGCCGGAAGAGGGTGGCAGTTTTATTTGCTGATTCGAAGGTCCGCCAGACCCTTGGCGATATCCTGAAAAATTGCATCGAGCTTTTCGTTTGACGGCGAGTTGTAATACATCTCCGGATCCGTGGCGCAGTTGCGCATCAAATCCTGGGTCGAGGAGCTCGAGACTTTGAATGTGATCGTATAAAGACGGATATCCTGCGCCTTGATATTGGTGCACAGCGCCGCCGTCTTGCCGTTGAGCACATCTTCTGCATCCGATCCGTTGGTAGCGCCCAAGTGGCCTGAGCGGGCAAACCCGTAAGCTGAATATTGCGAGCGGTTGTGGGTTCCCATGCCGCCGCTCACCATGTTCTGCCCGTCGGTCAGCAGCACGATAGCCTTGATCGTGTCATTATCTTCATAGGCAACGCCTTCGCTGAAAGGCTCGCCCGGTGAAATCAGCCGCCATCCCCAGGCCAGTCCAGCAGGAATAACGGTATTGCCCGTGGCCACCATTTCATTAATGGCTGCTTCGACGTCTCCCCTGATAGGAGTGAGCGGCGTCACCGGCGCAGTCCGGCAGTTGAAATCGGGACCGTCGCTCCACGAGTTTGGGATGGTCAGATTGGTGTATTTCCCGGTATAGCGCTGGCGAGCGTCGTAGTCGTAGGTGCTGCCGCTATAACCAGAATCGGAGGCGTAGCGGTTGTAATAGGAATAGAAGTCCGGTTCATCGGGCGCAAAATAGGGCGCCCACAGGGTATCTCCGCCGCCTGCGGGTGTATCTTGTGTATCGTATGGTACCGGGCGTGCGCGTACGCACCCGTTCCAGGATCTATTCTGAATCTGTCCATAGAGATCGAGCACATTCGTGCCCGGCTGGAAGTCCTCATCGGCGATACTTGATTGCCCCAGGAGATCAACCCAGCCCGAGTTCAGTTTGTCGGCGCCAATATTGACCGCGGCAGCAAAGGGCGCGAGCCCGATCTTGACGTCTTCATCAACTGCTGCGTTCTGGTCGGCGACCATAAGGACATCGACCAGCGCGTTGGCCGCCACCTTTAGCGCGTCCAGTTTCCCGCTCCAGCCCATGGAACCGGTATTGTCCAGCACCATGATCAACTCGATCTTCTTCTCATTCAGCGTGACCTCGGTGAGTACACCGACGCTCATCTGGTTGATACCTGACATTTTCATGAATGTCGTATCCACATCGCTGATGGTAATTTTCCCGTCCTGGACAACTACGTTAAGCGAACTCGGCGTCCCCAGGTTGCTGGAAGAATAATTCGCGTCGAAAAAGGCCTGCGCCTTTTGCTTTATCTTGGCTTCGTTCAAATCCGCCCATGAACCCACAGCAAGAGCGGCAGCATCAAGAGCCTGAGCGAGATTCTGCTTGGTCTTGAGAGCCCGTGAATAGTCAATGGCCAGACCGATACCAAGCAGCATGGGAACAAGAACGATGCCGAATACCAGCATCACAGCGCCACTGCGCTCGGCGGCAAATCTGCCTAGGAAACTTGATATCCGCTGCCACATGTCCTGACGCACTCCAGAGCTTGAACGCGGTCCGGCCCATAGCGGCGTGGCTATGGTCGGAATAGTTGATAAATCCGGGCATAGTCTTTCACTTGCGATCTAAAAACCTCAAATATTACTTGAATTAATTGAATATAATTTTCGTAAAAGTTAAATCAATATTCTGTTTACTCTGTATCTGATTTTGCCAAATCTCAACAGTCCGTTAATTCATCTATAGTTCAATTGCAGGTGAGACGTCATGCCGCCAGTAGCGGCTGTGGCCCTGTACGCCTCGAAAAGGTTGACCGGGCCTTCACGAAGAGGCCGACATGTTCAAGTCACCATCACCCCAGCCGAACGAGCAATCTCCTGTGAAGAAGGGCATATTGCGCCGTCTACGCGCCGACAACTCCGGCGCCACCGCTATCGAATTCGGAATTGTTGCTACGCCTTTCTTCGCACTCATGCTGGCGCTCATCGAGGTGTCGCTGGTGTTCTTCGGCACTTTCACACTTGAAAATGCCGTCGATCAGACCAGCCGCATGATCCGAACCGGCCAAGCGCAGGAGCAGGGTTTCAGCGAGGCCCAGTTCAAGCAGACCGTCTGCGATAAAGTCTCGGTCATACCTGACTGCATGGCCGGTCTGAAACTTGACGTTCGCAAGTTCGACGACTTCGGCGGAATCAACCTTCCTGATCCGCTGGATAGTAATGGTGAGCTGCTCAATAATTTTAACTTTGATATCGGTGCGGGCGGAAATGTGGTCGTTGTACGCGCCTTCTATGAGTGGGACCTCATCGCCAACTTCCCTGGCGGTCTCGGCAACATGCCGAGCGGCGGGCGGTTGCTGGTGGCCACGGCGGCATTCCGCAACGAACCGTTTGATGACTAGATCGAGATGGTGGAGATACAGTGATGCGTAAATCCTTTGTCGGACAAATGATCTCGAAATCCCGGCAGGCGCTGGCGACACTTGCACATGATAGGCATGGTGTAAGCGCTGTTGAATTCGCTCTCATTTTGCCGATCATGATCACTATGTATATTGGCGCAGTGGAGTTTTCTCACGCTCTCACGGTCGATCGGCGGGTCACCGCGGTGGCCAGTGCGGCCTCCGACCTGGTGGCTCAAATCGAAGACGTTGACGCCAACTCCCTCCAGGATATTTTCACTGCGGCTACGTCGATCATGTTGCCATATTCGGCGACACCGATTTCCATCGTTCTGACAAGTGTCGAGGCAGATTCGAATAATGACACCGCCGTGGGCTGGAGTTGCGCCCTCAATGGAGCCCCACATTCAACTGGATCGGCTTACGCCTTGCCTGAGGGTCTGACACAGCCTTTCTCCAGCGTCATCGTGGCGGAAGTCTCTTACGATTATCAACCTCCCATCGGCCATTATATGACTGGCGGCATCAACATGACTGAAACCTTTTATCTTCGTCCGCGCCGGTCTCTAACCGTCGAGTGGAATGGTGCTCCCTGCTGACCGCCGGATATTCAACTTCGCCCGTTCAGGAAACTCTGTTCTTCATTTTTTACTGTGCCTTTTCACCGCGATGAAGGTGATAAGATGCCTTGCTAAAGCGGATAGTCCGCTTGGGAGGTATCAATGGCGCATTGGCTGCGATTTGAAGATGATGGCCAGATAAAATTTGGAACGTTGCACGATGGCGCAATTTCCATCCATTCCGGAGACATGTTCTCCAAACCCACAAATACCGGTGAGACAGTCAACCTTGCGGATGTACGGCTCGTAACACCATGCGACCCAAGCAAGATGATCTGCCTGTGGAACAACTTCCGCGCCCTCACCGCCAAGATGGAAGGTGAGATACCCGAAGAACCGCTTTGGTTCCTGAAGGCTCCCAGTTCCTATCTGGGACCCAACGAGATCATACGCCGGCCAAAGTCCTATGACGGCCCGGTCGTCTATGAAGGAGAGCTTGGCATTGTCATCGGCAAGCAATGCAGCGAAGCCGGCGAAGCCGGCATCGCCGATTACATCTTCGGCTACACCTGCATCAATGACGTAACGGCGGTTAAAATTATCTCCAAGGACAAGACTTTTGCGCAGTGGGTGCGCTCAAAAAGCTACGACACTTTCGGCGTCTTTGGCCCGGCGATTGCGACGGACATCGATCCGATGACGCTCACAATCAAGACAATCCTGAATGGAGATGAACGGCAGAATTATCCCGTCAACGACATGACGTTTCCGCCGCACAAACTGACCAGCCTGATTTCCCATGATGTAGCTCTGATGCCGGGCGATGTGATAGCCTGCGGGACATCCGTTGGCGTCGGCTCCATGAAACAGCCGGAAAACAGCGTGCAAATTATCATCGAAGGGATTGGCACGCTCAGCAACACATTCAACCAATAACGGTCATGGAGCATGGCGGGCTAAGGAGATTGAAGCCCGCCGCGCGACCGGTTCGCCGCGGGGCAATCCGGCGATAAAAAAACGAGAGGAGAGACCGCATGAAAATATGTGTCATTGGCGCTGGCGCAATCGGCGGACTTATGGCCGTAAAGCTGGCATTGGCCGGCAATGACGTCACGGTTGTCACACATGGCGAGGGCCCGCATCTGACCGCAATCCTGAAGGACGGACTAAAACTCATCTGGGAGGACGGCTCCGAGCATGTCGCCCCAATCAGGGCGGTTCCCAGCGCCACCGAGGCCGGGCAAGCCGATCTGGTGATCCTCGCGGTCAAGGCCCATTTCCTCGACCAGGTCGCGAAACAGTCGGAGAGCCTGCTGGGCCCCGGCACGATCATCATGACGGTGCAGAACGGCCTGCCCTGGTGGTACTTCCACAAGCATGGCGGCGAACATGACGGCAAGCGGCTGATATCGCTGGACCCGAGCGGCGTCCTGACCAAGCATATCGACGCGGACCGTATCATCGGCTGCGTTGTCTACCCGGCGGCGGCAGTGACCGGACCTGGCGTCATCCGCCATGTGGAAGGCGACCGCTTCCCGCTGGGCGAGCTCGACGGCTCGGAGTCTGAGCGCGCGCGGAAACTGCACGATCTACTGGTCGAAGCGGGTTTCCGCTCCCGCATCCTCGATGACATCCGCGCCGAGATATGGCTCAAGGCCTGGGGCAATCTGACCTTCAATCCGATATCCGCGCTCGCCCACGCGACGCTGGTCGACATCTGCCAGTTCGCCGAAACCCGCCAGCTGGCCGCCGACATGATGCGCGAAGCGCAGGACATCGCCGAAGCGCTCGGCATCACCTTCCGCCATACGATCGAGAAACGCATCTCGGGCGCCGAAGGCGTCGGCGCCCACAAGACGTCGATGCTGCAGGATGTGGAAGCGGGGCGCTCGCTGGAAACCGAGGCGCTGATCGGCTCGATTCTCGAGATGGGCGAGATGGTCGGCAAACCCGCCCCGTCGATCAAGGCGGTCTATGCCTGCGTCAAGCTGCTTAACAAGGTTATGCTGCTTGAAGGCGGCGGCGTCGCCGTGACGAAGGTCGCCTGAGCGAAGCTGTTCCTTTCCATCGCCGGAATTGAGGACGACCCGTATTGTCGTTTATTTGAGCGCCTGCCCGGTTCCTCGCGCATCGATTCCCTGCTACGTTCTGTTGAAGAATAGTTGCGAAATGCGGATGTCAGGGGAGGAAATCAGTGATGCAGAAAGCTCTAGTCATAGACCCTGGGAAATGCACCGGGTGCAAACAGTGCGAGATGGCCTGCTCTTACGTAAAAGAAGGCGAGTTCAACCCGGCGAAATCGCGCATCCGCGTGTTTGATTTCCACCAGAACGCAAAATTCGTCCCCTACACCTGCACCCAGTGCGCCGAGGCCTGGTGCCAGCAGGCATGCCCGGTGAACGCCATCACCACCAATGAGTGGGGCGTGAAGGAAGTCCATGACGGGCTGTGCGTGGGCTGCAAGGTGTGCACCATCGCCTGCCCGTTCGGCACGATCAATTACAACGCCTCCACCGGCAAGGTCATCAAATGCGACGAGTGTGGCGGCGACCCGGCCTGCGTCAAGGCCTGCCCCACGGACGCCATCGTCTATATGGATGTGGAGCAAGCCGGCTTCGACAAGATGCGGCACTGGGCCCAAGCTTCAATTGCCGGCGGCGGCAGCACGATAGTTGAGGGAGGTTGAACCATGGGATGGACCGGAAAAGTCATGCGCGTCGACCTCGCCAAGGGCACGTGCACACCAGAAGACCTCAACATGGAATGGGCCGGCCAGTATCTGGGTCAGCGCGGACTGGCGAGCAAATATCTCACCGAAGAGATGGACCCCAAGACCGACCCGCTCTCGCCGGACAACAAGATGATCTTCGCGACCGGGCCGCTGACGGGCACATGCGCCTCCACCGGCGGGCGCTATTCGGTCATCACCAAGGGGCCGCTCACCGGCGCCATTGCCTGCTCCAACTCGGGCGGCTATTGGGGCGCGGAACTCAAATTCGCCGGATGGGATATGATCATCCTGGAAGGCAAGGCCGAAAAGCCGGTTTATCTCTGCGTCACCGACGACAAGGCGGAACTGCTCGATGCGTCGGAAATCTGGGGCACATCCGTCTGGGACACCGACGCCTGGATAAAGTCGCGCCACCAGGACTCGATGATGCATGTTTCCGCCATCGGCATCGCCGGCGAGAACCAGGTGCTCTATTCCTGCATCGTCAATGATTTGCACCGAGCCGCCGGGCGCTCGGGCGTTGGCGCGGTCATGGGCTCGAAAAATCTCAAGGCCATCGCCGTGCGCGGCACCGGCCGGGTGAAGGTGGACGACTTTCCTGCCTTCCTCAAAGCCACAAGCGCGGCCAAGGAAGTTCTGGCCGGAAATGCGGTCACTGGCGAGGGCCTGCCGACTTACGGCACGCAGGTTCTGATGAATGTCATCAACGAGGCCGGCGCCCTGCCCACCCGCAACACCCGCGATGTCCAGTTCGATGGCGCACACGACATTTCCGCTGAAGCCATGGCCGAGCCATCGGGCAAGGACGGCAAACCGAACCTGCTCGCCAATCAGGCCTGCTTTAGCTGCACCATTGCCTGCGGACGTATCTCGAAGGTGAATGAGGAACATTACACCGTTCAGAACAAGCCGGAATACTGGCACGCATCCGGCGGACTGGAATATGAAGCGGCATGGGCGCTCGGCGCCGCCACCGGCGTCAATGATCTCGACGCGCTGACCTATGCCAACTTCATCTGCAACGAGCAGGGCATTGACCCCATCTCCTTCGGCGCAACCCTGAGCGCGGCGATGGAAATGTATGAGGACGGCGTCCTCACCGACAAGAATACCGGCAATCTGAAGCTCAAATTCGGGTCGGCCAAGGCGCTCACAACGGCGGTTGAACTCACCGGCAAGGCCGAAGGCTTCGGCAAGGAGCTGGGCATGGGTTCTAAAAGGCTGTGCGACAAATATGGCAAACCTGAGCTGTCCATGACCGTGAAGGGTCAGGAATTTCCTGCTTACGACCCGCGCGCCATTCAGGGCATGGGGCTGACCTATGCCACCTCCAACCGCGGCGCCTGTCACTTGCGCTCCTACACGGTATCGTCGGAAATTCTCGGGGTGCCTGAGAAAACCGACCCGCTCACGACCGATGGCAAGGCCGGATTGGTCAAGGCGTTTCAGGACGCAACGGCGGCGGTCGACTCCTCAGGGCTATGCATCTTCACCACCTTCGCCTGGACCCTGGAGGACATCGCACCGCAAGTCGATGCGGCTCTTCCGGGGAAATGGAGCGTCGACAAGCTGCTTGAGGTCGGCGAGCGCATCTGGAACCTGGAGCGCCAGTTCAATCTACAGGCCGGCTTCACGGCAAAGGACGACACGTTGCCCAAGAGGCTGCTCAAGGACGCCGCCAAGACCGGCCCCGCCAAAGGGCTTGTGAGCGGGCTGAAAAAAATGCTGCCCGAATATTACGAGCTGCGCGGCTGGACCAAGGAGGGCGTACCAACTCACGAGACGCTCGACCGGCTTGCGTTGTAAGTACCGCTGAGGAGGCCCGCATGCATCATGTCATCCTCGGAACCGGCCCCGCCGGTGTACTGGCGGCCGATACCCTGCGAAAGCAGGACGCCAATGCGAAGATCACTCTAGTCGGCGAAGAGGACGAGCCGCCCTATTCGCGCATGGCGATCCCCTATTTCCTGTCTAAACAAATCAACGAGCAAGGGACCTATCTGCGCCAGGACCCGGACCACTATAAAAACCAGGGCATCGATGTGATCCGCGCTCGCGCGGGTGCCGTGGATGCGCAAAACAAATCAATCACGCTGGAAGACGGCGGCGAGGTTCAATATGACCGGCTTCTGCTCGCAACCGGCGCCAGCCCCATCCGGCCGCCTATTGACGGGCTCAACCTTCCTGGCGTTCACACCTGCTGGACGCTGGCGGACGCCCGGGCAATTCTGGATCGCGCTCACAAAGGAGATAAAGTGGTGCTGTTGGGCGCGGGTTTTATCGGCACCATCATCCTCGAGGCGCTCGTCTCACGCGGCGTAAATCTAATCGTGGTCGAAATGGGAGACCGCATGGTGCCGCGCATGATGGACGAGGTCGCAGGCGCGATGCTCAAGCGCTGGTGTGAGGAGAAAGGCGTCCGCGTCCTCACCGGCACACAGATCAAGGATATCACGCGCGCCAACGATCGCCTCGATATAGGACTTTCCACGGGCAGGTCTATCCACGCCAAGCTTGTGGTGGTCGCGGCTGGCGTCGCCCCGAATATTGGCTTTCTTGCCACAAGTGACATCAACACAAATCAGGGCGTCACCGTTAACGGGTTTATGCGCACAAGCGCGAAGGATGTTTATGCAGCCGGAGACGTGGCGCAAGCCAAGGACTTGTCGACGGGCGAATTTTCCGTACTTGCCATCCAGCCCGTGGCTGCCGATCATGGCCGCATCGCGGCGCTGAACATGGCAGGATTTGAGACACCTCATGAGGGCAGCCTGAACATGAATGTGCTCGACACAATCGGGCTTGTCTCCTCCTCCTTCGGCGCGTGGGAGGGCGTGAAGGGCGGGATGAGCACGCGCATGGGCGATGAGAGCGGGTACCGCTATCTGCGGCTCGAATTCGACGGCGACAGATTGGCCGGGGCCCAGTCCGTTGGCTTTACAGATCATATCGGCATCACCCGCGGGCTTGTCCAGACGGGCCTGCGTCTCGGGCGCTGGAAGGATATATTGATGAAGTCTCCTGAACGTCTGGCCGAAGCCTATGTGGCCACTGCCCAGGGCATAGTGCCGGTTTGAAAGCCAATGAATATCACGCTTAAACTCTACGCCTCACTTGGCACATTCCTGCCCCGGGGCTCCGCACGCAACGCCATTGACCTGGATGTGGCGAACGGCGCGACCATCGGCGAGGTGCTGTCGCAGCACAATGTTCCACGTGAAAACTGCCACCTCATTCTGGTGAACGGTACTTTCGCCCCGCCCGCGAGCGCGGACGGCAAGCAGCTCACCGAGGGCGACACGCTAGCCGTCTGGCCGCCGGTTGCAGGGGGATAAAGCTCCATGAGCGCGACGCCCGCAAGGGTGGAGAAATTCATGTCGCTCGGCCTGGGTGAGTTTCACCGCTCCTTGAAAACGCTTGCCCCCGGGGTGCAGTTTGAGGACGGGCAAAGAGATTTCGTCATCGCGGTAGAGAGCGCGGAAATCCGGATTGTCTATGAGCCGCTTGAGATCGCGACCCTCGGCGGCCTGCTCGCATTGCCCCGCGCACGGGTGAGCCTGCATCTGGGCGAACTGGATGAGGCGCAAAGACACGCCTTTCTTGCCCGCTTTGACAGGGCGTTTCAAAGAGGCGGGGGTTAGGGTCAATCAAATATTGGTGCGGCTAGTTTTTCGAGCAGGTTTGTTTCTGTATCAGCCCTGTCCATCGCGACACCGGCACGGCAACGGTGAACTTGCCGGGAACAAACCCCGACATAACCGCGCCAAGATGCAACTTCGCTCCAACCCTGACCAGAACGGGACCGCCTGAGCTGGCAAAATTGGTATCGCAATCGGTCAACCAGAGACCGAATTTACGCCCCTGAAGCCGGCAACCGAAATCGGCAAAAAGCGCATAGCGGCTGTCGCGCGGATAACTCGGGTGAACCAGTGGCAAATTCTTTTTGAGCTGCACATCGCGCGCCAGCGGAATGGGCGGTATATCAAGTGTCTTCGCAAGCACGATGACTGCCACGTCGTTGATGACCTCCGGCGAAAATTTCATCGGCCGGGCAAAGGGTTCATGCGCCAGATATACGCATTTCGCCTTCGAATGGCCGAGATAGTCGTCGCGATGCACCCCGGCAACGAAGTGGATCTGACTTGCGGGTTTTGGCTTTCCTGAAACTTTTTCGACCACGCAATGGGCCGCAGTCACGACGCGGTCCGGCGCGATAAGGGTGCCGGTACAACGCCGCTTCTTGCTGAAAGACGTGACGTTGATGTGGCCGATGGCGTTGAATGCCGGTTCGGTACTGGCCACGATTTTGCGGTCGTCTTTTCCTATGACTCCGGGATAGGGGTTCGTCTGCGCGCGTGTTTCAGAGCATGCAAGAGCCAGCGTTGGCGCTAGCAAACAAAGCAATTTGCTCACTGCCCTGGCCATTTTATCCAGCTATCGCCTTCGCCACTCTCTCACCGAACGCCTTGGTTCCCATCGTCCCGCCAAGGTCCGCCGTACGGGTCGCCGGGTCGGCAAGCACCGTATCGACCGCCTTGTCCATGGCCGCGGCCGCTTCGTGCAGGTTATCACGCCCATTCTTTTCACCCAGCCATTGCAAAAGCATTGCGATGGAAAGAATGAGCGATGTCGGATTGGCCTTGTCCTGCCCCGCGATATCGGGCGCGGAGCCGTGCTGGGCCTGCGCGAAGCACATGCTCTCATTTGCCATGGTCGATCCGGCCAGGCCGAGGCTGCCGGAAAGCTCGCTCGCCAGATCAGACAGGATATCGCCATACATGTTGGTCGCCAGAACCACATCAAAGCGCGATGGATCGCGCACCAGATAGGCGGTCATGGCGTCGATCAGCACGTCATCCAGTTCCACTTGCGGAAACTCCTGCGCCACCTTGCGGACTTGCTTCAGAAAAAGCCCGTCGCAAACTTTGAGGACATTCACCTTGTGCACGGCGGTGACCTTCTTGCGCCGTTTCATTGCCAGCTCAAAGGCTGCGCGGGCAATGCGCTCGCACCCCTTCGCCGTCACCTTGCGCAGTGACATGGCGAGATCCGGCGTCGGCATGAATTCTCCGTTGCCCAGAAACAGGTTCCGGTCGGCGTAAAACCCTTCGGTCAGCTCACGCATGACGACGAGGTCGAGGCCTTCCTTGCCTTGCGCCACACCGGGGCGGGTGCGTGCCGGGCGCGCATTGGCATAGAGATCGAGCTGGATACGGAAAACGGCGGAAATGTTCACGCCGCCTTCATCTTCCGGCGGATAGTCGAGATTGGACTGGGGGCCGAGAATAACCCCGTCGAAATCCCGCACCTTCTCCAGCAAGTCGGGCCGCAGGGTGGTGCCGTATTTTTCCAGGCTCACAAGGCCGATATCCTCATATTCAAGTTCAACGCCAAGTTTGCGGGCATCATTGAGCGCCTTGAGCACTTCTACGCCAGCCTCGACGATTTCAGGGCCGATCCCGTCGCCCGGCAATACGAGGATTTTCATTGTTGTTCTTCTCCGGCATGGTCTGCGAGGTATGGGCAGGACTCGATATATTGCGTGAGCGCTGCGGCGTCCGTACCCTCGTCCAGCGCCGCACCCTCCAGCGCCGCACCCAGGCGTCCCAATTCTACGTTGAGGCCAGACCGGCGCTCCAGCAGGTGATTGAACTGGGCATCACATCCGGTGATTGGCGCCGGGTAGGACGCAATTTCCTGATTCAGCGCCGCACGCATTGTCTCAAGCTTGTCCTGTACCGCTTGCCATGTTTGGAGCTTGTTCATTCTTGCGCTCCCACCGGCACAGCCCACAGGTCATATTCGTCCGAATGGGTCACGCGGACTTTCAGCATATCGCCGGGCTCAAGCTCGCTTTCGCCGTTGAGAAACACACAGCCATCTATCTCCGGCGCATCCCAGCTTGAGCGCGCAATGGCGCCTTCTTCATCCACCTCATCGACCAGCACCTCGATTTCATGCCCCACCCGGCCCGTCAAAATCCCGGCGCTTACCTGCTTTTGCGTTTCCATGAGCCGGACAAAGCGCTCGTCTTTCACATCTTGAGGCACATGCCCCTCAAGAGCGTTCGAGCTTGCTCCCGCCACATCTTCATATTTGAAGCAGCCGACGCGGGTGAGTTTGGCTTGTCTCAGCCAGTCCAACAGAAATTCGAAGTCCTGTTCGCTCTCGCCGGGAAAGCCGACAATGAAGCTCGAGCGGATAGCGAGGTCGCGGCAGATGCCGCGCCAGCCCTCGATGCGCGCAAGCGTCTTTTCCTGGGCCCCGGGCCGGCGCATGGCTTTGAGCACATTGGGGCTCGCATGCTGGAAGGGAATATCGAGATAAGGGAGCACATTTCCCTCCGCCATCAGCGGTATCACGTCATCCACATGGGGGTAGGGATAGACATAGTGCAGCCGCACCCACGCACCCAGTGATCCAAGCGCCTTGGCGAGATCATAAAAGCGCGCACTGAGCGGCGTCCCGTTCCAGTCGCTGGTCGCATATTTCAAATCAAGCCCATATGCAGACGTATCCTGGCTGATCACCAGCAGCTCGCGCACGCCCGCCTCGGCCAGCCGCTCCGCCTCGCGCATGACGTCACCCGCCGGGCGGCTTGCGAGCTTCCCGCGCATGGAGGGAATAATGCAGAAAGCGCATTTGTTGTTGCAGCCCTCTGAAATCTTCAAATAGGCGTAGTGGCGCGGCGTCAGGCGAATGCCTTGCGGCGGGATAAGATCGAGAAAGGGATCATGCGCCGGGGGCACCACATTGTGAATCTCCGACACCACCTGCTCATATTGGTGGGGACCCGTAACGGCAAGCACAGCTGGATGCTCGGCCCGGATACGGTCTTCCTCCACGCCCAGGCACCCGGTAACGATCACTTTTCCATTTTCAGCAAGCGCCTCGCCGATGGCGTCCAGCGACTCCTGCTTGGCTGAATCGAGAAACCCGCATGTGTTGACCACCACCACATCCGCGTCCTGATAGTCGCGCGACAGCTCATAGCCTTCCGCCCGCAGCCGCGTGATGATGCGCTCGGAATCAACAAGGGCCTTGGGGCAACCTAGCGAAACAAAGCCGACTTTGGGGGCGGTTTTCGAAGCCGGCTTGCCCGGCGAATGCGGTTGGGGCGTATCCATAAGAGCCCTTATAGGCGAGTGCGGGACAAGCGTCATCACATGGCGTACATCACCTGAAGATGCCGGGCGGTCATGAATAGTGCGCAAACAGGCCGGACACATGGCAGCACCCGGCCAATGTGCAGAACGTCAAATTCAGTCTTACTAAATCGGAGCCGTCCACACATAGGGGTAAAGCGGATATCAGAAACCTACCTTCAGAAGGTCCATACATGACCAAAAGCGGACATTGCTATGATATTCCTGGCGGTACGACGAGGCCTCTGAATTCCTTCAGGCCCAAACCCCA
>CAXMMX010000095.1:0-9333 GCA_964194535.1 uncultured Alphaproteobacteria bacterium
GTGCTGCTGGAGCTGTTTACCGAGCATGGCGCGGGCACATTGCTGCGCCGCGCCGACGATGGCGCCAGCGACTGAGCGCATGGACAGTTTTCTCAACACCCGCGCCTGGATCTTCGATCTGGACAACACCCTCTACCCTGCGGCAAGCAATCTGTTCGCGCAGATCGACCAGCGCATGGGCGAGTTCATCGCCGGCTATCTGGATTTGCCCTTTGATGAGGCCCGCATACTGCAAAAATCCTATTATGTGAGTTACGGCACAACGCTGTCCGGGCTGATGATCGAGCACGCGCTCAAACCGGAAAAGTTTCTCGACTATGTGCACGACATCGATGTCTCGATGCTGCAGCCCTCTCCTGAACTGGGCCAGGCCATCGAACGCCTGCCTGGCGAGAAATATATCTTCACCAATGGCTCGCAGGCCCACGCTGAAAACGTCGCCGGTCAACTCGGTGTGCTCGACAAATTCGACGGCGTGTTCGATATCGGCGACGCCGGCTTCGTGCCCAAGCCCAACCCGGCCACATATGAGATATTCCTCAAGGCCCACAATGTGACGGCGCACGAGGCGGCGATGTTCGAGGACATGCCGCACAACCTGCAAGCCCCCCACGAGCTCGGCATGGTGACGGTGCTGGTGCATTCGGAATATTACGACCACCCGGTCCAGCACCAGATCAAGGAATGGACGGCGCCACCAGAGCATGTGCATCACATGACGGATGATCTGCTGGGGTTTCTGGGTGAGGTGAATGTGGCGCTCGACGCAAAACCGAACAAAACCCCGCATTGACAAGGCTGCCCTCTCGCCGCAGAAAGTCCGGCGAGAAACAATGCAAGATTTGCGTCAAGCAGGATGATCCATGTCACACGACGACTTGAAGAAGACGATTGAAGACGCCTTTGAAGCTCGCGATAAAATCGGCACTGATACCAAAGGCGAGGTTCGCGAGGCGGTCGAGGCCGCGCTTGATTTGCTCGATAGCGGAAAAGCGCGCGTCGCCGAGAAGTCGGGCGGCGGCTGGGAGGTCAATCAGTGGCTGAAAAAGGCCGTGCTCCTGTCCTTCCGCCTGACCGAGACGGAAGTCATCAAGGGGGGGCCGGGCGAGGCGGTCTGGTGGGACAAAATCCCGTCGAAATTCACCGGCTGGACCAAGGGAGACTTCGAGACCGCGGGCTTCCGCGCGGTCCCGAACTGCACTGTCCGCCGCTCCGCCTATATCGCGCCGGATGTCATCCTGATGCCCAGCTTCGTCAATCTCGGCGCCTATGTGGACAGCGGCACCATGGTGGACACCTGGGTGACCGTCGGCTCCTGCGCGCAGATCGGCAAGAACTGTCATCTGTCCGGCGGCGTCGGTATCGGCGGCGTGCTTGAGCCGTTACAGGCCGGCCCGGTCATCATCGAGGACAATTGTTTCATCGGCGCGCGCTCCGAAGTGGTCGAGGGCGTCGTCGTCGGCGAGGGCGCGGTGCTCTCAATGGGCGTCTTCATCAGCCAGTCCACCAAGATCATCGACCGGCAGACCGGCGAGATTCATATCGGCAAGGTCCCGCCCTATTCGGTGGTTGTGTCCGGCTCCCTGCCCGGCAAGCCGCTGCCCGACGGCTCGCCCGGCCCCTCGCTCTATTGTGCCGTCATCGTCAAGACAGTGGATGAGCAGACCCGCTCGAAAACCTCGCTCAACGATCTGCTGCGAGACTGAATTCCAACCTGAGAGACGCGCCATGACCGCGACTGCCCTGGACATTGCGCAAGCCCTGATCCGTTGCCGCTCCGTGACGCCGAGCGAGGGCGGCGCGCTCTCCTATCTGCAGGAGATGCTGGAGGGGGCGGGATTTACGTGCCACCGCCTGACCTTCTCCGATAAAGGAACTTCCGACGTCGACAATCTTTTCGCGCGTCTGGGGTCAGATGCACCGCATCTGTGCTTCGCCGGCCACACCGACGTGGTGTCGCCGGGCGATGAAGCGGAGTGGACGCACCCGCCATTCGCGGCCCGGATCGAAGATGGCTGGCTCCATGGGCGCGGGGCCGCCGACATGAAGGGCGATATCGCCTGTTTTGTTGAAGCAGCGCTCGGGTACCTGGCCGATGTGAACAGCAAGTTCGCTGGTTCCATCAGCTTCCTCATCACCGGCGATGAGGAAGGCCCATCCATCAACGGAACCCGAAAGGTGCTGGAATGGATGGCGAAAAACGGACATGGACCCGATCATTGCCTTGTCGGCGAACCCAGCTGCTCAGAATATGTGGGAGATACGCTCCGTATTGGCCGGCGCGGTTCTCTCAGCGGGCATATTACGGTCACGGGCGTACAGGGACACACCGCCTACCCCGATCTGGCCAACAATCCGGTGCCAGGGATGCTCAGCGTGCTCAACGCGTTTCTCGCCGAACCGCTCGACGACGGAACGCCCCATTTCTCGCCGTCTGACATGCAAATCTCCACCATCGATACGGGTAATCCGGCGACAAATGTGATCCCGGTGAAGCTTTCCGCCAGCTTCAACATCCGTTTTAACGCCAATCACACGGCCGAAAGTCTGATGAAATTTCTTGACAAGAAGACCATGGCGGCTCTTGAAGGCACTGGCCTCAAACACCAAATAACTTTCTTACCGGCAAGCCCCTGCTTTATCACCGAGCCTGGGCCATTGGTTGACCTTATGGCCGATACGGTGAAAAACGAGACTGGGCATACGCCGCAATTGTCTACGGGGGGCGGAACGTCGGATGCGCGTTTCGTAAAAGATTACTGCCCTGTGATTGAATTTGGTCTGGTGAACAAGACCATTCATCAGGTGGATGAACGGGTCGAGGTGAGTGAGCTGGAAGTCCTGACCCGGATTTACCGGGCTTTTGTCGAGCGCTACTTCAGCGTGTTCGCAAAAGCCTGAAAAAGGGTACGCAAATCGGTAACATTCGCCTGATAGGTTGATGAACAGATAGGCGCCATCTTTTAGAAAATGGCCGCAAATGGTAGTTAGGAATTCGCGCGAGCTTACCAGCCGCATGCGAATTGGACGGATAAGGAAACAGTCAATGCGGATCATTCCTGCAGCAGTGCTGGCAATGGCGCTAGGCATGCCAATCGCGACAAGCGCTTCGGCGGCGGCCAATATTATAGGCTCGTGGAGCGGACGCGGCTCTGTAACCCTCACCTCCGGCCAGGTGGAACCCGTCAGTTGCAGAATCAGCTATGAAAAGGGCGACGACAAGGGCAAGACATTTGTGCTGAAAGCAACCTGTGCGACGACAGCAGGTACATTCGTACAGAGCGGCCGAGTCAGCAAGCGCTCTGCAAGCAGCTATGCTGGCAGTCTTTACTCTGACCAATACTCCGTGTCGGGCAAGGTCACCGTGTCTGTCAATGGTTCAAGCCAGATCATGCAGGTGAGCAGCAAGAAGGGCAGGGGCCGCCTTAGCCTGAGAAGGCAATAGCTTTACCAAATACGCCCGGGAATAGAGGTTATCGCGCACTGGACCGGAATTGGGGCGTTTTCAGAAATATTCCAAGCCACCCGCTCCCCCTTGGGCGGACCACCCCGTAATGGTATCCTTGGGGTGGATGGGCAAGGGGGAGCGGGTGGCTTGGCTCCGGTTTCACCAAAACCCCTCTAATACTCCACTTTCACCAGATAGAGACCATGCGGTGGTGCGACAGGTGCGCAGGCTGTACGGTTTTTCGCCTTGAGGGCGCGTTCCAGTTCCCGCGCGCGCCATTTTCCCTCGCCGACCAGTTTAAGCGCCCCGGCCATGGAGCGAACCTGATTGTGCAGGAATGAGCGCGCATTCGCGGTAATCTGCACTTCCGCCCCCACCCGTGACACATCGAACTTCTCCAGCGTCTTGACCGGCAATTTGGCCTGGCAATGAGCCGAACGGAAAGTGGTGAAATCATGCTCGCCAACCAGGATTTGAGCGGCGGCATGCATGGCGTCCGCATCGAGTTTCTTATGCACCAGCCACGCCCTGTGCGCGTCGAACGTCAGCGGCGCACGCCGGTCGCAAATGCGGTAGAGATACTGGCGCGCCCTGGCCGAGAAGCGGGCGTCGAATTCCGGCGCAACCTGCACGCATTCAAGCACCGAAACCGGGTCGGGGCGAAGATGCGCATTAAGCGCGTCGCGAACGGTATCGGTGGGCCAGTCTTTTTCAAGATCGAAATGCGCCACCTGCCCCAGTGCATGAACACCCGCATCCGTCCGCCCTGCGCCACCCGGGATAATCCGTATCCCGCAAAAGGCCTCGATTGCCTCTCCCAGCCGCGACTGGATGGAGGGGCCATTGTCCTGAATCTGCCACCCCACAAAGGGCGTGCCGTCATATTCGATTATGATTTTGTAGCGGGGCATGGAGCCGATTGGTGCCCTGTTCACCAACGCTTGGCAAGACCCGGCGTGGCTCAGGTTTCATGGAAAACCGCGTCAGCGCAACCGGCTGGCCCAGGGAGAGCGTGCAGGGCGCCTGGCGCGGTAATAGGGGATGCCTCGGGGACGCATCGGCGCGGCATATCCTGAAAAGCGCCAGTTGGACATGGTGCTGCGCCATTTCGAACCACCTTCGACCGTGCGGCCGGCAACAATATGGCTGGACCAGCGCGAGCCACCCTCAACTGTGCGCCCGCCCCTGATATGAGAGCGCCAGATTGAGCCCTGCCGCACCGTCTTGCCGCCCCTGATGCGAGAGCGCCAGATTGAACCCTGGAGAACCGTCTTGCCCCCCATGATCCGGCTGGTCATGTCCGGACCCTCGGCGTAGGGACGCGGCCAAGCATAATAGGGCGGGAACAGTGTCTGGTCTGGCAAGGAGAAAGCGGAGAAGCGCACATGGGGGATGCCCGTCTCCGAGACGCGTCTTTTGTGCAGGAAACGCCCACGGGTTATGCGTCCGAATTTAAGGACCCGTACGGGATTTATGATGACGCCTGCGGCGCCATGCTTGATGTGAATGATTTTCTGGGCCCATGCCGGTGATGAGCTGATTGAGGACACGGCCAGCAACAGACCAAGCCCGAACGCATTACTGGTAACTCTCAAGACGCACTCCTGCCACTCGTGCGCCTCCTCGTATTTGCCTAACCTAGCCGATCAGGTTCGCCCTGTCGCCTGCCAAGGTTTGTACTCGTTAATCACAAGAGCCTGGCGCCCGTGGCTATGGACTGTCCGCGCAGAAACTCCTGCCCGTTCATTGGCTTTTTTCCCGCGCGCTGGAGATGCGTGAGGCGCACCGCCCCTGACCCGCAGGCAATGGACAACGCGTCGTCCAGCGCTTCACCGGGCACGCCATCACCCGCGCTAAGGGTGGAGCGAAGTACCTTTACCCGCTCAGGCCTTCCCTGTGCCTCCAGCTCGAACCAGGAGCCGGGGAAAGGCGAGAGGCCGCGGATATGGTTGTGCACATCGCTTGCGGGGCGGCTCCAGTCTATGCGCGTCTCGCTCTTCTCAAGCTTGGGGGCATAGGTAACGCCTTTTTCGAGCTGGTCTGTACACTCAAGAGAGCCGCGCTCAAGGGCCGCCAGCGCGCGGACCATCAAGTTCGCACCGACCCGCGCCAGGGCGTCATGCAACTCGCCCGCCGTTTCATCGGCGCCTATTTTCATGCTCTCAGCCAGGCACACCGGCCCTGTGTCCAGCCCTTCTCCCATTCGCATCACCATGACGCCGGTCTCGGTGTCACCCGCCATGATGGTCCGCTGGATGGGGGCAGCGCCGCGCCAGCGCGGTAGAAGCGAGGCGTGCAGGTTGAGACAGCCCAGCTCGGGCGCGTCCAGTAGGGTTTTTGGCAGGATGAGCCCATAGGCCACCACGACGGCCACATCGGCTTCGAGTGCCGCGAAACCGCGCTGCTCGTGGGGGTCCTTCAGGTTGGGCGACGTAACAACTGGCAGGCCGGCCTCGTTCGCGAAAGCATGCACGGGCGAGAGCCGTTCTTTCTGCCCGCGCCCAGCCGCGCGCGGGGGCTGGGTATAGACACACGCAATCTCGTGGCCTGCGCCTGTCAGCGTCGACAGGCAGGGCACCGCGAAATCAGGTGTTCCCATGAAGACGATACGAAGCGGCATAAGCGTGTCGGCACCCGTGGAGTGAGAGGACAAGACCAGACATGTTGTACGCGCGAGTGAAAGCAGACGCCAGAAATGCGGAGAGCCGTATCCGGTTAAAGATACGGCTCTCCAACAGGACTACCCACTTACCTCAACCGTCTAGATCGGCTTCACCGGTAAAACATCGCGTATGGTTAGACGCGTTTCAGGCCACCACAGCCAACGGGCATCCCTGTAAATGTCAGGGCCGAAGCCCTTAACAAGAATATAGTAGCGCTTTTTTTGTTTGGCGAGTCATTCGAAATGCATGGATTGGTTAAGGGGGGGCCGGATGTGCGGTTAAGCCATAACTTCGCCCTTCGACAGCTTGACGAATTTCTTGATGACGCGGTCGCGTTTCAGCCGCGATATATAGTCGATAAACAGCTTGCCGTTCAGGTGATCCACCTCGTGCTGGACCACGGTCGCGAGAATATCCTCGCACTCGCGCGTCTGCTCCTTTCCGTCCCGGTCGATATACCGCACGGTCACTTTCGAGGGCCGCTCGAGCTCGGCGTAATATTCCGGGATTGACAGGCAGCCTTCTTCGTGGAGGCGCATTTCATCGCCACGTGAGATGATTTCCGGATTGACCATGGCAATGGGTTCTTTTGCCACCTCGCCGCCTTCTTCCTCCGGCTGGCGGTATTTCACATCCATGACAATGAGACGGCGCGGCACCGCGACCTGCACTGCCGCCAGCCCGATACCCGGCGCGTCATACATGGTCTCCAGTATGTCGTCGATCAGCGTGCGCAATTCATCGTCCACGCGCTCAACAGGCGCGCTGGGGCGGCGCAGCAGCGGATCGGGCAAGATGATGATATCGCGTTTCGTCATATTGGATGTGAGATAGGACGTGAGAGTTGCCGGGTCAACGCTGCTTTCATGGACCCCTGCCTGCGCAGGGGTTTCGGATTTAGGAAAAAACAATTGATTTTCCTGCGCAAGCAGGAATCCATAGTGACAGAACCCGGTCACAAATGTTCCTGTTTTGATCCAAATACTGCGCGAATCGCGTTATAGCTTTGCCCATGAATGAAAATACCATCCGTTTGGGGGACATCACGCTCGACCCGGCGCTCGTTCTGATTGCGCTCGCGGGCTTTGCCGCCTTCATGATGCTGGCGTTGCTTATTGTCGTCATCGTCAATATCTCGAAACGCGGCGAGGAACGGGTTGAACGTAACGCGCAAGCCACGCAACTCGACGCGGAGCTGGCCGAGCTCAAGGGGCGGCTTGCGACTGTCGCGGAAATTTCCGTCTCGCGGCAATCGGAACTCACCCGGTCCATAAATCAGCGCCTCGACAATGTTACGCACCGGCTGGGGCAGAATCTGAATGAGAGCGCGCACAAGACCACCGAAAGCCTGTCCAGGCTTAATGAGCGCCTCGCCGTCATCGACACGGCACAGAAGAACATCACCGAGCTGTCCTCGAACATCGTTGGCCTGCAGGAAATCCTCGCCAACAAGCAGCAGCGCGGCGCCTTCGGCCAAGGGCGCATGGAGGCGATCATCGAGGACGGGCTGCCCAAGGGAGCCTTCACTTTCCAGGCAACCTTGTCGAACAATATGCGCCCCGACTGCATCATCCACCTGCCCAACGCGTCTGATCTTGTGATTGACGCCAAATTTCCACTCGAGAGTTTTGAAGAATTGCGCGAGGCGCGCTCCGACACGGCAAAAAAGCAGGCGATGGCGCGCTTGCGCCAGGATGTGGGCGCCCACATCACGGCCATTGCCGAGCGCTACCTGATCCCCGGCGAGACCCAGGACACTGCGCTCATGTTCGTACCCTCTGAATCTCTTTATGCGGACATGCATGAGAGCTTTCCCGACATCATTCAGAAAGCGGCCCGCGCCCGCATCGTCATCGTCTCGCCCAACATGCTGATGCTCGCGGTGCAGACCATACAGGCGATCATGAAGGACGTGAAGATGCGCGAGCAGGCCGGGCTGATCCAGAAGGAAGTCACATATCTCATGGATGATGTGCACCGCCTGCGCGATCGCGTTCTCAAGCTGCAGCAGCATTTTGGCCAGGCGAACAAAGATATCGAACAGGTGCTGACGTCCTCGGAGAAAATCACCTCACGCGGCCGCAAGATCGAAACCCTCGATTTCGACGAGGAAGCGCGCGCCGCCGAGGCTGCCGCCCGGCCCAAAATACCGGCCAGCGCGCGTAAAAAGAGGAAGGCCGCCGCGAAACCGGGCGGCAATGGCAAACAGCCTGATCTGATTGCCGGGCAGTAGAGAGCCTAGCCCTCGTCCATCAGCTTGTTGATCTCGCCAAAGCCCGGCGCATCGCCAAGGGCAGCAAAACCCCCCGTCTCCGACATCTCGCGCGCCGCATAGAGAAATCCGCCAATGCTTGTGCGCGCCAGCGCGCCACCCACGCTGATGCGCTTACCTCCGGCTGCTGCGATTTCCGCGACCGTGAGCACGGGTGTGGCCAGCACGTTAACCGGCTTTGAGAGCGCCCTACAAACCTGCTCCACCTCGTCAGCTGTCTTCAGGCCCGGCGCATAGAGCACATCTGCGCCCGCTTTCTCGTAAGCCTGAAGCCGCAAAATCGTGTCGTCGAGATCATCGCGCCCGCGGATGAGATTTTCCGCCCGCGCCGTGAGGACGAAGGGAACAGGCAATGCGTGCGCCACCACGACGGCGGCCACGACACGCTCAACCGCATGGTTGAAATCGTAAATGTGCCCATCGGGCGGGCCGGAATAGTCTTCAGTTGACCCGCCGGACGCGCCCGCTTCGCTTGCAAGGCGGATGGTTTGCGCGGCCTCAGCCGGATCATCTGAAAAGCAATTTTCCAGATCGGCGGAGACGGGCAGCGGCGTGGCGTCAACCAGATCGCGGATATGCGCCAGCACTTCATCGCGCGACACGGCCCCGTCGGCCCGGCCCAGAGTGAAGGCAAATCCTGAGCTTGTGGTGGCCAGCGCTTGGAAACCCAGCCCGGCCAGTACCCGTGCAGAACCCGCATCCCACGGATTGGGGAGCAGTAGCGGGGAATCACCGTGGTGCAACTCGAGGAAGCTGGCCGCTTTGGCGGCTTGATCGCTCACGGGAGAACCCTAGGCCCGGGCGGGAGCCCCGGGACCGTGATGTGTCTGTCAGCGAATGCGGCGCTGGGCGACTCGCTGATGGCGGTGACTGGCCGGGCCGGCCTTTCCCCAACCAGGCAGGAGCAGCAAAAGAAGCAGTGCGAGCGTTCCGAACATGATAAAGGCCAC
>CAXMMX010000096.1:0-4975 GCA_964194535.1 uncultured Alphaproteobacteria bacterium
CTGCGCGAAGGGTCTGCCATTCAGGATTTCACCCACCCGGACCGTGTTCTGGTGGGGTGCGATGATGAGCGCGCGCGCGCGGTCATGGAGCGTGTCTATGAGCCGCTTACACTGCGCAACGCCCCGCTGATGTTCACCAGCCGGGAGTCCGCGGAGCTGGCCAAATATGCCGCCAACGCCTTCCTCGCCATGAAGATCAGTTACATCAATGAAATTGCCGATTTGTGCGAGCATGTGGGAGCGGATGTCCAGGAAGTGGCCAACGCCATAGGATCGGACGGGCGTATCGGCGGTAAATTTCTGCATCCCGGGCCAGGTTATGGCGGCTCCTGTTTCCCCAAGGATATCGCGGCACTGATTCGCACGGCACGCGAGGCGAAAGCGCCGCTTTCGCTGATCGAGCAGGTCGAGAAGGTGAATAATGAACGCAAGATCGCCATGGCCAAGCGGGTGGAAGATGCCGTTGGCGGCGATTTGAATGGCAAAACGATTGCCGTGTTCGGGTTGACCTTCAAACCCAATACCGATGATATGCGCGACGCGCCAAGCCTGGTTCTGATCCCCATGTTGCTGGCGCGCGGCGCAAACGTGCGGGCATTTGACCCCCAGGGACAGGAAAATGCACAAGAGCTTCTTGAGGGTGTGGACTGGTGTGACGGCGCACTCGAAGCCGGCAAGGGGGCAGATGCAGCCATTGTCCTTACGGAGTGGAACGAGTTTCGCGGTCTCGATCTGAAAGCGTTGAAGAACAGCATGAAGGGTGACGTTCTTATCGATTTAAGAAACGTCTACAGCGCTGAGTCAGCGCGTGATGCGGGCTTCGAGTACACTTCGATCGGTCGATAAAATATGCGCGGGAATGAATATTCCTCATCTGCGTGTAAGTAATCGGACCCTCCAGGCCTTATCTGTCTTCCGTGGTTGAGCTTGGACTGATACACTCATGACAACTTAACTTCCGGCAACACGCTTGCGAGCGCTGAGTCACATTCGACATCTGGCGATCATAAAAGCGAGCTGAGGGGCAAGAGTTGTGACTGGGCCGAGCGACGAAGCGCGCACGGCTGCCAGGGAGCCGTGCGGATCTGAGGATTTGCGCGACGGTGCTGAGGACCGGTACAAAGCCGGCGATCGGACCAAGGCGGTTTCTTCCGAACCAGTGCGTGGAGCGCGCGCGGGTGGTGGAAAGGCAGCCGGAGGAAATAATGCCACGGCGAGGCGTCGCCGGCGGGGCAAACTTCCTGCTTATGGCGCGCTTGATCTTGGCACCAACAACTGCCGGTTGCTTGTGGCGCGCCCCTCGCGGCGCGGGTTTGTCGTCATCGATGCATTCTCCAGGATTATTCGCCTTGGCGAGGGTGTGAGCCATACCGGAAGGCTTTCAGATCTTGCCATGGAGCGGACCATCCGCGCCCTCAAGGTGTGCCGGGACAAGATGCACCGGCGCGGCGTTAAGCGGTCTCGGCTGATTTCAACCGAAGCTTGCCGTGCTGCTGAAAACAGCGATGAATTTATCGCCCGGGTACTTGACCAGACCGGACTTGAACTTGAAATCATCAACCAGGAAACCGAGGCCCGCCTCGCGGTTTCGGGGTGTGCCTCACTCCTGGACCCTGCTTGCGATGGCGCCCTCATTTTCGATATCGGCGGCGGGTCGTCGGAACTCATCTGGCTCGACCTTTCGGAGCGCTCGCACAATTGGCGCTCTTCGGTCTTTGACAGGCTCGAAGCGCAAAACTGTATCGGGGCCTGGATATCGCTGCCCCTGGGCGTCGTGACATTGGCGGAGAAATATGGCGGGCGCCATGTAACGCACGATATTTTTGAAGCGATGGTTGCCTACGTGTCAGCTCAGCTTGAACCATTCGAGAAGGCCAACGGCCTGCGTGAAAAGGTGATGAACGGCAATACCCATTTGCTCGGCACCTCCGGCACGGTGACAACCATCGCCGGGATCAATCTGAACCTTCCTGCCTATGACCGCAAAAGGGTGGATGGCTGCTGGCTAAAGGCCAGTGAAGTGCGCGACGTGTCCGGGGCGCTTGTCGATATGTCTTTTGAAGACCGGATTGCCCAGCCCTGTGTGGGGGCGGACCGTGCCGACCTGGTGCTCGCTGGTTGCGCAATCTTGGAGGCGCTCATGCGTTTGTGGCCCTGTGAGCGACTGCGCGTGGCGGACCGGGGCTTGCGGGAAGGCATGCTTGCCACGATGATGGCGGAAGACGGCTTTCGAGACATGCAACGTAACCGCCGGCGCAGGCGCCCATCCAGGCAAAACCCCTCCTCAGGCGAGTGATTGCAGTTTCTCCATGAGCAGACCTCCACAGCGAAAATCAGTAAGCGGCGCAGGCCGGAGCGGCGGCGGGCGCTCCCTCGGTGTTCGGGTGAAAACGGCCAAGGGCCGCAAGACGTCATCAAAACGTTGGTTGGAGCGCCAGCTCAACGATCCATACGTGCAGGCCGCCAAGCGTGAGGGATATCGCTCGCGGGCGGCCTACAAGCTTTTGGAGATTGATGACAAATACGGGTTTCTGACACCGGGCAGGGTTGTCATCGATCTGGGCGCTGCACCGGGCGGGTGGAGCCAGGTCGCGGCGGCACGCGTTTGCACGGGTAAGGCTCCAGGTTTCGTGCTTGGCCTGGACCTGCTCGAGATCGACGCATTACCCGATGTCACACTCCTGCAAGCGGATTTCATGGAAGACGAGACGCTGGCGCTCATTGATGGCATTCTGGGCGGGCGTAAAGCCGATGTGGTGCTTTCTGATATGGCCGCGGCTGCAACAGGCCATAAACAAACCGATCACATACGCATCATTTCTCTTTGTGAGGCTGCACTTGAATTTGCCGAAGATGTGCTGACGCCAGGCGGAACATTCCTCGCCAAGGTGTTGCAAGGCGGCACAGAAAAGTCGTTACTTGACAAGCTCAAGCGCGGCTTTGAAAGCGTACGTCACGTCAAGCCGGAGGCCAGCCGGTCAGATTCTGCAGAGCTGTATGTCCTGGCGCAGGGTTGTCACGGAATTGAATCTGAGAGGAATAAGAAATGAGCTTTGGGGCAAACTCTCTGGCGGCACGTGACATCGCGCATATTGTGCACCCTCAGACAAATCTGAAACGTCATTGCGAAGTCGGTCCTGTTGTCCTCGATCGGGGCTGTGGAGTGTGGACGTTTGACGATGATGGCGATCAATTGCTCGATGCCATGAGCGGCCTGTGGTGCGCATCGCTCGGGTTTGCACCCAAACGGCTGGCAGAGGCTGCCTATGAACAGATGCGAAGGATGACCTACGGACATCTCTACCGTCACAACTCACACGAGCCAGTTATATCGCTAGCGGAAAAATTACTCTCTATCGCACCGCAGAGCATGTCCAAGGTGCATTTCCAGAATTCGGGGTCCGAGGCGAATGATGTCGCGGTCAAGCTTGTCTGGTACTACCAGAATGCCATTGGTAAGCCTGAGAAGCGCAAGATCATATCGCGGCTCGGAGCCTATCATGGTTCGTCCGTCGCCGCGGTGAGTCTCACAGGTAAGCCGGACATGCATGTCGATTTTAATCTCCCTCTTGAAGGGTTTCTGCATGCGGATTGTCCGTATTATTTTCGCGACGCTGGGGAAGGCGAGAGTGAAGAGGCCTATGCAACGCGGCTGGCTGGCAACCTGGACGATCTCATTGAAAAGGAAGGGCCGGAGACGATTGCGGCGTTTTTTGCTGAACCCGTGCTTGGAGCGAGCGGAGCGATTCCACCACCCCGCTCATATTTTGAGAAAATTCAATCCGTTCTGAAAAAGCATGATGTGTTGCTGGTTGTCGACGAGGTGATCACGGGGTTCGGCCGGACTGGAAGCATGTGGGGCTCGGAAACTTACCGGATAGAACCGGATATCATGACTTGCGCCAAGGCGCTTTCAGCAGGCGCATTACCCATATCCGCAATTATGATGAGCGGTACGATCTACGACGCCATGGTTTCGCAGAGCGCCAAGCTTGGCAATTTTGCACATGGCCACACATATGCCGGCCACCCTGTGTGTGCTGCGGTCGCGCTTGAAACCCTCGAGATTTACGAGGAGATGGATTTACTCGCTCATATTGGACGGTTGGGTTCCTGTTTCGCCGATATGCTTCATGGGATCAGCGACCATCCATTGGTTGGTAATATTGATCTGACGGGTCTGATGGCGGGCATCGAGCTGATGAAAGACAAGGACAGCGGCGAGGCGTTCCCCGTGAACATGAATATGGGCTCAACGGTCTCAGAAACATCGCAGCGTCACCAATTGCTGCACCGCTATGCAGGCAATCGCATTGCTTTCGCACCGGCATACATCATCTCGGAGGATGAAATCGGCGAAATTGGTGTCCGGCTCCGCAAGTCGCTTGATGAGGTTCATGCTGAAGTCAGTGGCAATTAGCACGCTCTTGGGCGGCAAAGACTGTTGATACGTTAAACCTGTCGTGGTGCTGCCGCTTCCCAAGTGGGTTGAGCGGTGATAAAGAGGGGCGCCAACCGGGAGAAGTGCGCAGCGATTCTCGTGATCAACGCACCGCCCGATCCAGGAGGTTGGCGCATGTCCATAAATTCAGAGAAATTCGGCACCATGGCCGCGCTGACATTCGACGATGTCTTGTTGCGTCCGGGTCCCTCGGAAGTCTTGCCCAACGAAGTGAACACCACGGCCAGACTGACCAAAAGCTTGTCATTGAACATCCCGATTATATCTTCCGCCATGGACACGGTGACGGAGGCGCTCCTTGCTATCGCCATGGCGCAAGCGGGCGGCATTGGCGTCATTCACCGAAACCTGACGCCGGATGAACAGGCCGCTCAGGTGGCGCAGGTGAAGAAGTTCGAGTCCGGCATGGTGATCAATCCGGTGACGATTGCGCCGACATCGAGCCTGGCGGATGCACTTGAACTCATGACCAACCATAAGATTTCGGGTATTCCCGTGGTGGAGCCCCCCCGG
>CAXMMX010000097.1:0-11090 GCA_964194535.1 uncultured Alphaproteobacteria bacterium
GTCCCAAGGGTTTGGCTGTTCGCCAATTAAAGCGGTACGTGAGCTGGGTTTAGAACGTCGTGAGACAGTTCGGTCCCTATCTGCCGTGGGTGTTGGAGAATTGAGAGGAGCTGTCCCTAGTACGAGAGGACCGGGATGGACACACCTCTGGTGGACCTGTTGTTGCGCCAGCAGCATAGCAGGGTAGCTACGTGTGGACGGGATAACCGCTGAAAGCATCTAAGCGGGAAGCCTCCCTCGAAACTAGTTCTCCCTTGAGAGCCGTGGAAGACCACCACGTTGATGGGTCGGGTGTGGAAGCGCAGCAATGTGTGAAGCTTACCGATACTAATCGCTCGATTGGCTTGATTGTTCTCATTAATCAATGCTCACTTTTGAATATGGCCTACCGCCTATCGGCTACTTGAGGCCGGGATTTGTTCCCGATCAAGCGCTAAAGTAGGCGTAAGCCGGTAGCGCTAACAATAACGCGCTCAAGTAGGCGTAAGCCGGTAGCGCAATTAATCCTGAGAATAAGACCAGATACGCTCAACGCTTCGTCGCCGGATCACTCCGGTTCCGAGCACAGCGAGGCAGGTGCAATCGCGCGCCGGCCCCGTCAGGCCGCCGTCGCGGAGGCCCGCGCATCAGCGCGGTTCAGCCGTAAGCGGCCAAGAGAATAAGACCAGATATGCTCATCGTTTCGCAGCCGGATTACTCCGGTTCCGAGCACAGCGAGGCAAGCGCAACCGCGCGCCGGCCGTCAGGTCGCCCTCGCGGAGGACCGCGTGTCAGCGCGGAACAGCCGTGAGCGAAATAAACCAAACCAACAAAACCTTTTTGATCTTCGCTTGCCTGGTGGTTATGGCGGAGTGCCTACACCCGATCCCATTCCGAACTCGGCCGTGAAAAGCTCCAGCGCCGATGGTACTGCATCTTAAGATGTGGGAGAGTAGGTCATCGCCAGGCATGCAAAGGTCAAAGGTTTTTGTTTGCGCTACCGCCTTAAGGCGGTAGGCCAATTAAAAAAGCCAATCGAGATCGCAAGATCCCCTCTTTTTGACATTCAGATACCAGACATGCGCTCAAGTAGGCGATAGCCGATAGCGCAAACAAAGATCCCGAAGCCACCGCGCGAAAGCCCGGTGGCTTTTTTTATGCTGGTCACACGTAGCCAAAACCAAAATTCCCACAAACTGAAAATTTGGCTGATTTATTGGGGGTGTGACCTTGGAAAACTGTTGCCTCAGCCCCTTGAAACGAGGGGCAATACGCGCGACAAACGCTGATCCTTAGACAAAAAGCGGGTCATTCACATGAAGCTCACACCGCCGTCCTTTCCGGTTTTCTAATTTCCGTCATCATGGTTGCACTGGTCATCGCCACAAAATATTTTGGGGTTCACGTTCCCGGACTCACGCAGATCGTCAAAAAGAGCATGTTCGAGGTGCTGCTCGTTGCATATGGGCTGCTGTTTGTCGGCGTGGTCTTCCGCCGGCTGTAGGGTGCGCTCTGCTCAAGTCTAGTTCTGGGGTTTAAAGAACACATATTACATATACTGATATAACCGCATGGCCGCGTGCGCGGCCAACTCACCGAAGGGTTCACTTCGCGCTCGCGAATTCGTTTAATTGTTTGATCCGGCACCGGCTTGTTATTGGGACCATTTTTATGACATCAAACCATGTCATCGATTACCATCAACAAACATGCTGGTGGGTATGTAGGGCGCAGATGTGCTCTAACATATGATCAGGCGAAAAATGAGCGACATGCATGACGGTACAATGAGCGGAATTTTTTTAAAGACCGTGCTTTTGAATTACCGCAGGATCTTGCGTCTCACCATTGTAACGGGCGTGAGCCTGGGGCTTTCAACGGCCATATTGCCTGACGAGACCCATGCTGATCCAGATGATAGCTGGTTCAGCAATAAACGTGAGCTCACATTGCAGGAGCGTCGCGCACGCCGTCAGCAATTCAGCGACGCCTTCACCGCAAGACTGGGGCCTGAATATCAGACCAATATTCCCTATGTCAGCCAGCCGGCCATCGATGGGCTGGGCCAGGCTATCGCGCGTTATCGAAAAATAATCGCCAGCGGTGGCTGGAGAAAATTTCCAAGAAACATGACAATTCAGCCCAATGATCGCGGCAATCATGTTGCCGAACTGCGCCGACATCTTGCGCTCACCGGAGATTTGCGCACCCAGTCCCGCCGCGCCCGCATGTTCGATGCTGCGTTGCAGGAGGCCGTCGCCCGTTTCCAGCTGCGTCACGGCTTGAGGATCACAGGTTTCGTCGATTCGCGAACCCGGCGTGCGCTCAACGTCTCGGCGCAGGAGCGGTTAAGTCAGATTGAAACCAATCTTGTCCGGTTACGGGATCTGCGCAGGATCAACAAGGCCAGACGTTACGTTCTGGTCAATGTGCCGTCTTATACATTACAGGCTGTAGAGGGCGGGAATATCGGTTTGCAGAGCAAGGTGATTGTCGGCAAGTCGAGCCGGGAAACGCCATCTGTTTCAGCCAGGATCAGTGAACTCAATTTCTTCCCATACTGGCGTGTGCCGGACTCAATTGCTCATAAGGATCTCATCCCGCAGATACGAAAGAACCCGGGCTATTTTACCAAGGAGAATTTCAGTTTGCTACTCTCATGGGGCGCCAAGCCGATTCCCCCTGAGCAGATCGACTGGATGTCGCCGGATGTTTATAAACGCAAGTTCCGCCAGGACCCCGGAACCAACAACGCGCTCGGCGTGGTGCGCATCAACATGCCGAACAAGCACATCGTCTATATGCACGATACGCCGCTCAAGCAGTTGTTCAATCAGAACTCGCGCGCTTTCTCTTCAGGCTGCGTGCGCGTTGAGAGGGTGCTCGACCTGGCCAGCTGGCTGGTCAAGGACAAAAAGAAATGGTCAACGATGCGGGTAAACGTGACCGTAGCGCTCGGCAAGAGCCAGACCGTAAAGCTGAAAAAAGCGGTGCCGGTACACTTCGTCTATGTCACGGCATGGTCGACGGGCAATGACATCGTGCATTTTCGCCCTGACATCTACGACCGCGACGGCAAGGGCATCCAGGTGGCGGAAGCCAATCAGGCTCCGGTTGCAGGCGTCGGGGCCATCACACCGTAAGGCTTCACCCCATCAAATTCAGGATATAGCCCAGCAGCAGCACCTGCGGCACAGTGACGAGCGGCAGGAAGAGGGCAATCTTCCAGCTGCCGGTGCGCTCTTTCAGGCCCATGATCTCGGTATAATCTGTCGCCGCGCCCGCCATCAAAAAGGTAAAGGCATTGCCAGGCGCTGCAGCGCGCGTCAACAGATCGGCGGCAATGGGGCTGGAGCCTTCCGAGCAGACTTCGATGATGGTGGTGGCGATCAGCGTCATGGCGAGGCCGAACAGGGTTGGTCCGAAATAGGCGGTAAAAGTATCGCTCGACATTGAAACGCGGATCAGGCCGGCTAGCACGATGCCGAGAAATACCCAGCGCAGGATCATGCGGGACTCGGCAAAGCCCTCGACAAGAATATTCCACAAGAGGGAAGGCGACCATTGAATCCCGCTCACCTGCGCCTTCAGCTCTTTCCAGAATTCCACCGGCTTACCCATCTGGACGCGGTGGGGGTTGCCGGGGAGCGTTCCCCCGGCCACGAGCTTTTCGAAGATCATGCCGGACGCGATGGCGATAACGCCCGACAGCGCAATGAAAGTGAGGGTCCATTTAATGCCCACCAGCGCTACCAGGATGATAGTGAGGGAAATTGAATTCCAGGGACTGGCAATCAGGAAGGCCATTGTCTGGCCCAGGCTGGCGTCACGCTCATAGAGTTTCATGCCGACAAGTAGTATGCCGTGAGAGCACAAATCGAGCAGCAATCCCGCGCCAGTTGCACGCGCGATACCGCCAAGGCCATCCTTTCGGCCGAGCACACCCATCACGAGCTCGCGGGGCACGCGGTTCAAAATTCCGACAAAGATGATGCCAAGTATTAGGCCCCACCACATGATGTTGAGAAACTCGAATATGGCTTGCGAGAAATGCCAGATCTTGTCCGGCAAAACGCTTTGAGAAATTGTCAGATGCGCGGCGTAACCCAGTGCCACGATCAACCCGCAAATCATCAGCAGCCAGTCTGTCTTGCGCTTCGATGGACAGCAGGCGGAGTCATCGAGCGATGTCATCCCGGGCTTGGCGGAATTGTAATTGTCATCCGCCCCCGCGCTCTGGCGAGATGTCAGCTTGACGGTTGATGAGCTTATTTCTGTCATGTCTTGGGCTTTTTCGTCTGTACCCCCTGCATCCGCCCATGTCTCATATGCGTATCAGGAATGAGTAATGAACCAGCTAACATGTCGAGATTTGCAAACATCATTATATATGGTGTCTCAAGGTGCTGACCATAAGCATTGGAGAACGGTATGTTGAACAGAAGAAGCCTGATTGTCCCTGTGATCGCGGCTGCTATTTGTGCCATGAGCCCGTTGACGGCCACGGCCGAAGAAGTTTTGGGTCAGGGAAATTTCACCGGCAAGTCCGGCCACAGGACTTCAGGTTCGGTGTCCATCGTCAAGACGGATACGGGTATTGAAGTGCGGCTTGGTTCCAATTTCAAGCTGGATGGCGCACCCGATCCCTGGCTTGGATTTGGCAACAGCGGAAAATATGATTCCGCGGGCGAGGTCGCTATTCTGAAGTCAAATACCGGTCCGCAGGTATACAAAATCGCGGGCAAGATCGACGCGTCCAAATATAATGAATTTTACGTCTGGTGCCGCAAGTTTGCCGTGCCGCTGGGCATCGCCAAACTGAACTAGGGTCAAACCCTGGAGTCCGGGCCTTAAATTTACGAGACTGCACTGCGTGCGGTGGGTTCGCGCAATTCACGCGCTGGCAATAACCTGCGTACGGAATTGCCGAGATAGAGCGTCTCGGCCCGGGCCAGGTCATCCAGCGTCAACACTGCTTCCTCCGCCTTTTTGGCTGCAAGCATGTCGGCGCGGAATGTGCCGGGAAGCAGGCCGCATGTCAGGGACGGGGTGAGGAGTTTGCCATCGATACGCGCGAAGATATTCGTCCGGCTGCCTTCGGTGACTTCGCCGCGTTGATTGAGGAAAATCACTTCATCTGAACCCAGCGCGTCATGGCAAGCCGCCCACTCATCGTCATACAGCTCCCTGTTCGTGGTCTTGTGATAGAGAAACACATCGTCGTTGCAGGTGGCGTGGTGTGACACCGTGTAGATCATCTCGCTCAGTTCGCTGCCCTCGGGCAGCAGGGTTTCAGCGATGGTGGTGCTGCCGTCTTTGAATAGCAGCAGCCGAACGCGATAGGCGTCGTCTCCAAGGCGGGAAGCGTGATTCTGGAGACTGTCGAGCGCGGAGTTTCTTTCGAAAGGAAACTGGAAATATTTTGCCGATGCTTCCAGCCGGTCTATGTGCCGCGCGAGCAGGGCGTAGCCCTCTTGCGGTGTGTGCAACATGGTCTCGATGAGCTGAAAGTCGCGAACGGGGTCGGTCAAGAAGCGCATCTTCAGGAGGCATTCGTCATATTCCGCTCTGGATTGTGAATCATGCACGACGCCGGAGCCGATACCGACCTCTGCCTGGCCTTGCGGAAAAATAGTGACGGTGCGGATTGCCACGTTGAAGCAGGCATTTCGCTGCGGTGAAATTGAACCGATTGCGCCGGTGTAAACGCCGCGCGGTTCGCTTTCCAGTTCGGATATGATTTCCATGGCCCGGACCTTGGGAGCGCCCGTAATTGAACCGGGTGGAAACAGGCTGAAGAGCAGCTCTTTAATGCCGGTATTCTCTTTCAGCTGCGCTTCGACGCCGGATGTCATCTGGTGCAGCGTTTCATAGGTCTCGACGCTGAAGAGATCGGAGACCCGCACGGAGCCCGTTTTTGCAACGCGCCCCAGATCATTGCGCATCAAATCCACGATCATCAGGTTTTCGGCGCGTGACTTGAGATCGGCGGCGAGCCAGCGCCTGACGCCCTCATCCGTCTCCAGGGTGAGGCCGCGCGCCGCGGTGCCTTTCATTGGACGGGCGAGTGCATGTCCCCGGTCGATTTGCAGGAACAGTTCGGGCGATGCGGAAACAATTGTGAAGTCGTCGGTTTCAATGAGCGCGGCGTAGGATACCGGCTGCTTGCGCCGCAAATCCCGGTAGAGCGCGGCCGCCTCCCCGGAAAAGTTCGAGCGCCCTTTCAGCGTGAGATTGAGCTGATAGATGTCTCCCGCGGCGATGTACTCCTTGACCTTCTCGAAGCGTGTCAGATAATCCTGCGCATCCAAGGTAAGTTCAGGCTGTGACAGGGAATAATCGCCGGTGATGGATGAATGGAGAAAATCCTCAATCTCCAGCCCTTCCAGCGAGCGCACCTCATCGAAAACACCGAACCACAAGAGCGGCACCTTCTGATCTGGTGGCATCAGCCCTTCAATACGCGCCTCCAGCGCATATCCCAGCTCGTAGGAGAAAAAGCCCGCCAGATGCGCACCGGACGCCAGCGCTGCTTCCATGTCATCGATTGCCCGAGCGACCTGTTCGTGCCTTTCGGCGCGAATGATTTCGCGCGCGTCTTCAAACAGGCTCGCGCGGCCAGGACGTTCGCGGGCATTATCTATCAGGATACGTGTTTTCACGATGATCGTATGGCCGAAGCAATTGGGACATCCGACATTTAGGGTCAGGACTCATTAATGGCATTCAATTGTGTTTGTTCAGGAGGGTTCGAATGTTGGGAAACAAGCGCAAGAACAGGCTTCTCGCCTTTTCGAGCATTGTTTGCCAGCAGGCGGGCCCTTCTGACCAAACCCCGCGGGCTAGGTAGATCTTGCCCCTGAGTGCGTTAGAAAGGCTTGAAAACCAAGCGGTTGCCTGCGCCTTTCTGTCTGCTCAGCGGCAAAATCCACCGCGCACAATGGATGCCATTAATGGATCCTGACCCTAATGCAGTGGGGCACGCTTACCAAGCCCAATCCTTCCAGCAGCATGTTTTTGCAGATTTGTGATTGGAGGGGCACTTGCGTTATTTGGCCACAAATTTGATGTTGTGAGAGATATATACTTCATAAGGTTTTGAAATTGCCTTGTCCGATAATGGCCCGATTGCTGGAAGGGTGTCCCATGCGTTCAATTCTCATACTTGCCCTCTCACTGCTGATTTTTACCCCGGCCGCGCAAGCGGAAAAACTCTTGGTGGTGAAACAAAGTTCCCATTCGGTTTCCAAGACGCTCGACCGGCTGACGGCTGTGATGCAAAAGAAGGGCATCACCATTTTCGCGCGGGTAGACCACGCCGCAGGCGCGAAAAGGGTTGGAGAGGACATGAAGCCGACCGAGCTGCTGATCTTCGGCAACCCGAAACTTGGTACGCCGCTCATGCTGGTAAAACCGGAAATCGGCGTCGATCTGCCGCTCAAGGCGCTTGCCTGGCAGGACGATAGCGGCAAGGTGTGGCTTGGCTACACGGCCCCCGCTGCGCTGAAGGAGCGTCATGGCGTCAGCGGGCGCGATGAGGTTTTCAAAAAGATGACCGGCGCTCTCGACAAGCTTACCAATGCGGCCATCAAGGCTGAATAGAGTCGCGATATCAGTTAAATAGCTTTCATGAGAAAAATACGATGGCCGGCCATGGAATTCCTGAAAAAATATCGCGTCTGGCCGCATATGAAAAAGCTGCTCTTGCGCTGTCTGTCCTGGCTTGCGCTTTCCTCATCATCGATCCGCTGGTGCTTGGCGTGGTTCGTGAATTCGATACCGGGACACGCAACTTTTTTCGCGCACTTACCTATCTTGGCAAGTCCAACTGGATCCTCATTCTTTCAGGCGCCCTGATTCTGCTTTTTACATGGTTGGGGGCGAAGCAGGCCAGACCCCGGAACAATGCCGCTTACAGGCTTGCCCAGCAGTTGCTGCTGTTTCTGTTTTCCACTGTTGCACTGTCGGGTCTGGGCGTCTCGCTGCTAAAGAATGTTCTGGGGCGCGCACGGCCAAAGTTCTTCGAGAAGCTGGGGCCTGTCGAGTTTCAGCCATTCACCTTCGATTACGACTTTGCTTCTTTTCCCTCAGGCCACGCCACTACCGCAGGTGCATTGGCGGGCGTACTGGCCATTGTCTGGCCGCGGGCCCGGGTTCCCCTGTTTATTGCCGGGGCATGGATTGCATCGACCAGGTTTCTTATCGGCGCCCATTATTTCAGTGACGTTGTCGCAGGCTGCGCCATAGGCGTAGCATCGGCTTACTTTCTTCGGGACCGCCTTGCACTCAGAGATTGGCTGTTCAGGAAGCATGAGGACGGGTCCATCAGGCTTCGTGGCGGGGTGATGCTTCGCTCCGCAACGCGTAGCCTGACATCCAGATTCGAGGCACTTGGCACAGATCTGATCGAGTGGGTAAAACCGGACAAAGAACCGCGACAATAAGCTTCACAGGTCATCCGCGCCTGGCGGTATTCAAACTCTTATGCTGCGTGTTATAGCTCGCTTCCGATGTCCAGGAGTGAGGGGGCGCGTGGTTTCGCGGGCTGTCGATTTATGAATTTTACCGCGTTTCAGAAATTAAGATGGCGTGCCCCCATGCACCGTGCCTCCATGCACCGTGCACAAGTGCGCCATGGTTCGCGCACATGCGCCAACTGCGGCCTCGCTTTACGGGCAGGGGGTCTTGTTCTGGGCGCAGGGCTCACAGCTGGGCTTATCTGGGCCATCGCCGGCGATACGGCAGCGGCCTCGGCGTTGGTGCACCGGTTTGGCTCCATTCACGCCTTTTTTGGCGCGGTACTTGTGTCGTTCCTTCTCTATTCAGGACTGTCTTTCTTTTCAGGAGTGGCCGCCGGCATCCTGGCGCTCTGTGACTGGTTGCCTAGGGTTGCATTTGGCGGTGCGCTTCTGGGCGTCCTCCCATTCGCGCAGGTTTCAGGCACGCCGGCGGGCAATCCCGGTTCAGGAGACGCTGTGATCGCTGCGCGTTCGGAAATGCAAGTCGGTTTTTATATGGGTCAAAGCATCACGCCGCGCTCGGACGTTACAATGAAGGCGCCTGACGATACCGACATCACGCTGAAAAATCTGAAATGGAAATCCGATTCCTTCAGGCCCTCGCCCTATTATGGCGGGCGGGCCATCGACTGGAATGCGCGCGTGCCCGCATTGGGGGCCATGGTGGATTACACCCACGCCAAGGCCACCGCCGATCGCACCCAAACTGTTTCACAATCGGGTAAGCGCAGCGGCAAGGATGTGCCGCCGGATGAGCCGTTCGAGGCCACCTTCCGCAAGCTGGAATTCACCCATGGGCTGAATTTCCTGACCATTAATGGGGTCTATCGGGCAGCTGGCCTGCATCGGCGGATCATCCCCTATGCGGGTATCGGCATCGGCTTCTCGATCCCGTATGTGCATGCGCGGCTTCACGGTCAACCAAAAAGTGAACAGGTTCTCGAAGCTCAAATGACCGGTATTGCCTACCAGGTCCTGGGCGGCATTGAATGGCGGGTGTTCAAATCGGACCGGCGATCGGTCTTCACCGAATACAAGCTGACTTATACCACCCATGATGTGAAACTGAGGAACGGTCGCGGGTTGAAGACCAATATACTGATACACCAGTTCAATGTTGGCGGTTACTATACGCCCTGGCGTCAGGGTGCCGGGCGGTTAGCGAAATAGCGGCATTCGAGTTTTACAAACCTCAAAAAAAGGCGAGGAAAGTCTCATGAGCCACACATACATTCGAACGCACCCCATTGGCGAGCGCATACGTTGCGCGGGGTGGATGAATGCGGCAATTTTGCTTAGTTCCCTGGGGGCTCTTGCCGTCACTTTTATCTTCACCCATCCCGGCCTCTCGCCTGATCTCATGGGGCCGTTTGCGGCAATCCACGGTCTGCTTGCGAGCGGCACGCTGGCCATGGTGGCCTACGGCGCGCTCATGGGCGCTCTTTGGCCTCTGGCGCAGGTCATTGCGGGGGTGGAAGCTGTCGCCAGGTTAACCGGGATTGCAGGCCTTGCCGCTGTCCTTCCCTTTGCCCAGGCCGCAGGGCCTGGCGGGGGCGCGGCATCATCTTCCCATGCAGGGCAAGCCGCTACTGCCGGGCATGAAATCCAGCTCGGCTTCTATGGCGGGTACAACCGCACCATGGCCAGCAAGGTGCATATGGTTCAGCCGGGCGGAACGGATCTCACTTTCACCGACGTGAAGTGGATCGGTGAATCCTTCAGGCCCGAGCCCTATTGGGGGTTGCGCGCGACATACTGGAACCCGAAGCTGCGCGGTCTGGGCTTTATGTTCGATTATTCCCACGCCAAGGTGACGGCCCTGAAGACGCAGAAACTCAATCAGACGGGCAAACGCGATGGCGTTGACGTTCCTCCAACGGAGCCTTTCAACAAGACCTTCCGCAAGGTTGAGTTCACCCACGGGTTGAACTTTTTCACGCTCAACGCACTGTACAAGGCGCGGGGGCTGCACGCGCGCTTCGCGCCTTATACTGGCATCGGCATCGGGTTGTCGGTCCCCCATGTGGACACGCGCCGCGCGGGCGCCCCGATCGAGAGCCGCACATATGGACACCAGATCACCGGGCTCGCTTTCCAGGCGCTTGGCGGTATCGAGTGGCGATTGGGGAACACGGGCCGCGTTTCGGCGTTTGCCGAATACAAGCTCACCCACTCTTCGAACAATGCAAAACTGAACGGCGGCGGTACGCTCGACACCGATATGTGGACGCATCAGGTGCCGGTTGGCATCTCGTATCATCGCCGGTTGGGGGCGAAGTAGCGCGGCAATTCAATGTGCGCTGTGCAAGATGCCCCGGGGGTCATTGACGCGCCGCGGCGCATGGCCTAGGAGTACGCCCTGCACTGATACGCGGTCGAAAAAAATCACCGCTGCCGGGCATTTCCCGGCGTGTCACGATTGACGCGGGGTGGAGCAGTCCGGTAGCTCGTCAGGCTCATAACCTGAAGGTCGTAGGTTCAAATCCTACCCCCGCAACCATTAAGACCCTACGGCCGTTTCCATTGGAGGCGGCTTTGTTTTTTTGCTGTGTGAATGTGAGGATTTCCGCTAGCGCACCGACCAAAATAACG
>CAXMMX010000098.1:0-11825 GCA_964194535.1 uncultured Alphaproteobacteria bacterium
AACTGACTTGGCGATATCCAAACCAATTGTTGTAATCTCTTGCATGGATGGCTCCTCTTTTTTGTGATCGCTTCAACAGCAACCACAGTTTGGCACTCAGATGCCGGTGGAGGAGCCGTCCACAGCATCAAAAGCGGACATTCGATCAGTGACACCAACCGCCTCTCAGCGCCTTATAAAACGCCTCACACAGGAATTGAGGGGGTCAGCATTGCGCTGGCCTCTTTACCATGTGCCAGTCATATCCCCGTGATGCTCAATGGCGGCGAGAACGTATTGTCCTTGACGGGCTGCGCGGTGAGGACAGCATCGCATTTCGGGTCTGAATGAGTCCTCAATCTAAGCGTATTCTTGATCACGGACTCTTTCTTTAACCTCGGCAAAGATGCCAATGACTGGAGAAAAAATCTTGTGGAACAGAGTTTTTTCGATCAGCACGTCTTGCAACGCCAGATAGTCGATGCCTGTAGAAAGAAAACATTCAACGGCATCTTGCGGCTCCTCGACGATGGGTTCTCCTTTCACGTTAAATGATGTGTTCAGCAATACCGGAACGCCCGTAATCGCATCAAATTCCTTAAGCAGTTTATAGAGTCGTTCATTATTATCCTGACAAACCGTCTGCACACGTGCGGTGCTATCGACGTGAACGACCGCAGGTATTTTGTCTCTCCATTCGGGGCGAACTTTCATGGCCAGCAACATGAATGGAGATTCAACGCAATCTTCAAATATTTCTTCTGCCCGCTCCGCTAGAACGATCGGCGCAAATGGTCGGAAGGGCTGCCGATGTTTGACCTGTTCATTTATAATATCTTTCATTTTAGCTTCACGTGGATCTGCCAAAATACTGCGATTGCCGAGAGCTCGAGGCCCGAATTCAGAGCCACCTTGAAACCAGCCGAATACATGGCCTTCGGAAATCAACTCCGCTGTATCGCGGCAAATGTTGCTGCTGGGCGTCTTTTTTGTTTCAAGACGAATGAGCCCCTTATCAAGGAACTTAAGTGCGTGGTCATCAGTGTATTTTCTACCAAGGTTGGCATGCTTCATAACGAATGAACGCTGGCCTTTCAGCACTGCCAGGTGACCATAGTATGCACAACCAATAGCGATGCCGTCATCACCTGCTGCGGGTTGGATCCAAACATTGTCGAAACCAGCCTCTCGCAAGATCCGCCCATTGGCTACACAATTGAGGCCGACGCCACCTGCAATGCACAAATTCTTGGCACCTGTCGTCTCGCGTAACCATTTCGCACGGTGAAGAAGTACATCCTCCGTGTCATGCTGGACTTGCCAGGCCATGTCCTCCCAATGCTGCTTCGACGGACTGTCTTCCCAGTCTTGGTCGGTTTCCGGCACCCAGGGTTTGTTCAGTTCGTCTGTCCAGTCTGGAATTTCCAACACGCCATCTTTAATCTCGAGTAGCGGCCTGAACTGACCGGAGCGGCCATAGGGCGCCAATCCCATCACTTCACCGCACGTGTTCCAGTCTGCGAATATGTAATTCGAAACGCGGCTATATAACGCGCCGAGACCCGGCATAATATAAAACTCGTCACTGAGAAATCCGCGCGTCGGCTTCAACCAGATTTTCTTCAGTGTTTCAATTTCAGAACCGTTGAATATGTAGTAACTCTCCGACTCTCGAGCCAATGGCTCGGATTTCTCAGTCTCAGTGTATTTTTCCATCACATCCGAGCAATAGCTCCCAACGCCGTCCACCACCATCACCACCCCTTCATCAAAAGGGCTGACCGCGAAAGCGCTGTAAGCGTGTGCTAGGTGATGTGAAATCGTCAGTACCTTGTCGGATTTTGAACAAAACAAAGGATTTTTTTTTGCTTGAATCCGCTCGTTTTCGTCTAGGAGTTCCGGATAGTCATCGTACAACAGTCTTTTTTCCATATCCTCGACCGGCAGGATGTAGCAGTTGCGCACCACCACATCTAAATCGTCCATCGAAATACCCTCGGCCTCCAAGCAATAGTCGACGACTTTCTCGTAAAAACCAGTATCGTGCTTTTCACCCGTGATCCGCTCCTTGGAAATCGCAAAGGCAATTTCGCCATCGCGAAGCAGACAGGCACTCACATCATGGTCGTAGGCATTTATCCCTAGGACATAGGTGTGTTTATTTGACATTAGTTTTTACCTGGATATGTGGTGGGGCCAAGGCTTAGGACTTTTTTGATGATTTCGTATGGTTGTCGAAAAACGATAGATGTCAATCACACGGATCACTGTAGCTGAAGTGGTCCCGGTTTTCCGGACAGTATGACGGTGGATAGAAGGTGTATCGAGATTACGTGGAAGTGGGGCTATGTGTTTGCCAAATTTTAATAGCTTGTATAGCCTAGGAGATGCCAGGGTCTTGATTAAGTGAGGAGGTGTGTTGGAGCAATTTACTTTCACTAGGTTCAAACGAACTTGGCTAAGACTGAGTTACAAGATCCGCCAGAAATTACGTCTTTCTGGCATTGAACCAAACCCTGCTCGTCGCACATTTTTGGCTCGCGGTTTGGCAGTTGTAGCTGTCGTCGGAATGATGAGTTTCGGAATATTATCCGGAATGACTTCGGCGGCACAAGCTCACAAGCGTCGTCGCAGGCGTCGTCGCAGGCATCATCACAGGCATCGTCGCAGACGCCGCCGGTCAATCAGGTTTAGGCGCAGGCGCAGGCGTAGACGTGGACGTGGACGTGGGCGTCGGCGCAGACGTCGTAGAAGGTAACCGGAGGAAAGCGCATTGGAATGACCTAGGGGTATGCAACTTTGAATTCTTCCGGGGTTGTCCGGCGCATGATCGGCATCGTCACGTTAATCAAGTATAGGCCGATTTCGGCGCTCCCCCGAGTTCGCTAAGCCATAGAAAATGCGCAGGGCAACCACCGGCGTGTTGCCGCAAATTCTTAGTAAATCCGGTTAACGTGACAACGCCCTGGGGTTCCCCACTTGGAACCCTCCCAACCAGTTGAGTTTGGCCCGAGATCGCCCGAAGAGCAAACCGTAAAATTCTTGCGGCCACCTTCGTGCCCATGTCCGCTTTGGGTCAAAAGCAGACATAAATCACGCACCCTCACAATGTCCGCTTTACCCCCAATAGCAGACATAAATCCACATGGGCTGGAATGTCTGCTTTTAGCCATAAGCGGACATCGCTGATAATGATAGTTTCCACGCTGCTCGGCGAGCCTTCTGGATTTCTCTTACCGATGGTCGGCGGAGCTGCTTGAGACTCATTCCCAGCCTCTCATGCGGGCCGTGAGCCAGAATGCGACAAGCGCAACTAGCACCGCGCCGCCCGCAATTGGCCACCGCAGTCCGAAAAATTCCGCCAGCCAGCCCATCCCGAGCGCACCGATAGCCGGTCCGCCGCGCATGATTAGACCGTAGAGGCTGAGCACACGCCCGCGCATGTCCGTATCAACGCCAAGCTGCAACAGGGTCTGGATACCGGCACCGGTAATGACCATGGTGAGCCCGAGGATCGCCACGGCCGGAAGGGCGATCCACAACGACGGCGACGAAACGAAAAGCAGCAAGGCGCCGGCAAGCACGAAGGTTGCTGCATTCACAATTACAGCAAGATTGCCGCTGGTGTCGCGCCCCGCAAGCCACAAACCGCCGACGATCGCACCACCCCCGAAGGTCGAGGTGAGCAGGGCAAGTGTCTGCGGCCCGCCACCGAACACAGCCGCGGCGAGGCCGGGTAGTAGTTCAACGAGTGGCCGTGCGCCGATGCCGATGGTGATAAGCAGAAAAAGCAGGACGGAGATGCGCGGGTCACGCGCCGCATAGATGATGCCATCGGTGAGGTCAGCCCGAAAGCGTTTACGCTTGCGCAGAGGTGTCGCGGGCACGGTGAGTTGCAGGCGTAAAAGGATAACCAGAAAAAAGGCAAACGAGAGCGCATTCAATGCAAACACCCATGAGACATGGCCGCCTGCGATGATGACCCCGGAAATCGCTGGGCCGATGAAGCGGGCAAGGTTGAAGATCACTGAATTGATGCCGATGGCCGAGTTCAGATGGCGCGGTTGAACAAGGCTTGGAATGAGGGCTAGCCGGGCGGGTTGATTGAGTGCGGTGACGGTGCCCAGAAAAAGAGAAAGCAGCGCCAGACTAAAAACATTGACTTGGCCGGCAACAGACAGACCGAACAGGGTTACCGCCTGCACGCAGGAGAGAAACTGGCTGATTTGCACCAGCCGGAGCCTGCTGTGCCGGTCGGCGATAGCACCGCCGAAAGGACTGATGATGACCGCGGGGAATAGATCGGCGAAGGCGATGATGCCGAGCCAGAATGGCGAGCCCGTCAATTCCCATGTAAGCCAGCCAATAGCGATCCGTTGCATCCAAGTGCCAACCAGCGATGTGCCGTTACCGACAACGTAACTCCCGTAGTTGGGGGAGCGGAGCGTATCGACAATCTTGGTCAGTCCTGAATAAGAGTGCATGGGGGATCGCAGTGGATAGATCGTGCGAGTAGATCAGAACGCGACACTACCACACAAACCATCCCTGCGCGTCGACCTGTGCAGTGCTGGGCCCAGGTGGGGAAGGAGGATGTCTCGGGCACGCTACTGGCGCAGACCATCAGCTTTGATCCAGGCGGCGGCCGCAAGGCCTCAGGAAAGACCGGTGTCAGATTTCGTTTCTAAAGCATTCCCCCCGAACCAATCTGTAATGTCCGCTTTGGGTCAAAAGCGGACATCAGAGACAGGTGCCCAGAATGTCTGCTTTACCCCCGAAAGCGGACATAAATCCACATAGGCGAGAACGTCTGCTTTGTGCCAGTTGCTGCCATGCGGCTCAAGTCACTTCACTGCAGCGCATTCAGCCGCAGTGGTAACATAGCGGACATTCATGGTGCTTGGTCCGGCAAATCCGCAAGTGGCCCAGTCTGCTTCCGTTCCTCAGGGCGCGGTCGTCCGGTTCCGAGGGCATCACGCGGCGGGTGGACTTCTACTATCAGACAATGCAACGTCGCGGTCGCATAACGCGAGAGGCGAGACCTGTCGTACGCCTCGCAGGTTGATCGCAGCTGGTGCAAATTGCCACGGACCGATAATGGACTGCAACACACCACCATCGCTGACAGCCCTTCATTGCCACGGCGGTAACTTGAGCATATGACAAGCATTGAGCGGGTTTTCGCGACCTCCATCTACCGTGCCAAACTCGGTGGGCTGCGCCCGAAAGCGTTTCTCGACGAACTGCGCATGGCGTGCCGTTCGATCGCCCAGGAGGATTGCGCTGGCCAGAACTGGTCCAATGAGGCCGGCTACAAGGGCTACACCTCTTACGCCTCGCTCGACGATCTGCCTACGCGCAACCCGACCTTCGCCGATCTGTGCGAGCGCCTGAAGCCGCAGCTCGCCGACTTCGCCGCCGCCGTCGATTTCGACATGCGCGGTCTTGAGCCGGAGGTCGATTCAATCTGGATCAATGTGCTGGAGCACGGAGGCACCCACACCGGCCACATCCACACCAACAGTGTCATTTCCGGTACGGTTTATGTCGATGTTCCCGAAGGGACGAGCGCAATCCGGTTCGAGGATCCGCGGCTCGCCATGATGATGGCCACACCGCCGCGCAAAGCTTGTGCCGCGCTGCACAACCGGCAGTTCATTTATTTGCAGCCCTCCCCCGGCGCGGTGCTCTTGTGGGAGAGCTGGCTGCGCCACGAGGTGCCGGTCAATATGGCCAGCGAGGATCGCATCTCGGTGAGCTTCAATGCAGTGCTGGCATGAGCCTGCACGCCCCCACAAAAGATCGGCGCGCGGTTCGACATCGAGCGGCTGATCGCGGGACAGTGCTCGGCCCAGCGATAGGGCACCCGCCAGTGCTCAGAGCGGGCACATATCGGCGCCGTGCCCTTCGCGCGTCGGTCTTAATGACTTCCAGAATTGCCCAAATCGGAATTGACAGCGTGTCCTGAGAAGCGACCTGTAATGTCCGCTTATTTGCAAGGTCGGTCTTCAGCCTCGCTGGCGATGCTGCACCGCACTTAGTCCGGGTTGGGTCAAAAGCAGCCGTAACGCACCGCCTCAAATAGAGTCCGCTTTACCCCCGAAAGCGGACATTATTCCGCACTGCATCAAATGTCTGCTTTTAGCCATAAGCGGACATTTGGCAATCCTTCACAGAACGGCAGCTGAGTGCCAGAAGGAGACTTCATCCTCATAACGACCTAGGTGATTTGTCGAATTCTCATAAGTTGGTCAACGCACTTACAAATTTCAGGCATGCAAGTGACTTCTCTAAGTGACAATGTAGTAGTTGACTTATTTACTGTCGTCAGATTCTCTCATCCCTGAAAAAATGCCTTCCAACGGTTCTATCATATGAACACAAGCTGGCTAACATGGTTGTGTGTATGGCTTTTTTTGCTGTTTGGCCTGCCTTTGTTTGCCGTAACTGATATGGTCTGGCGTGATGCACTTGGCGGCCTTGCAACCATGTCACTTGGCGCATTTGCCCTGTCGCTGGCGGCGGATGGGTGGCGTCAAGGCCGGCTGAGGCTGCAACATACGCTCATCAGCTATAGCGCGCAGCCGCGCCTTTTTGCCTGCATCGTGGTTGCGCTGGTGCTACTGGGCCTTGCGGTTGTCTGTATTGGTATTTGGGGAGCATTATTGAAATAGGGCTGTGCTGTGTCGCTGGACGCTTCCACCATCCAATCTGTCATCGCCGAGATCGATCAGGCATTTGCCGGCATGGAACCGCCCGGCGATGACACACTGCTACATCCCGACTGCATGGACGATGTCGATGTGCTGGAATTTTACGGATGTGTCAGGAGCGAAGACTTAACCGATGCCATGGTCGTATACAGCTACGCTGCGCCGACCTCATTCAGCCCCGAGGCGTTTCGCTATTATCTGCCTGCCTATCTGAAATGGACGCTGCACAATCAGGACAGCCCCGAATATGCCAGCGAAAGCATTCTATTGGCTCTTGATCCGGCAACTGACAAGGAAATGCTGCATGAGTTCCGCAGGTCCAAGTTTGCGCTGTTCGACAAGGCGCAGATTACGGCCGTGAAGAAGTTTTTGTGGGTTGTTTCAGAACATCCTTATCTTGGTGAATTCGCCGAGCGCGCGCTCGTCAATTACTGGATTAATGCTAAGGCGTGAACCATGACGAACGATGACTTACGCCACGAACCGGCCGACCTATCGTTTCATGATGATTCCATTTATGGATTCCGGCTGATCTCGCCTGAGCCCGACCGGGACGACTGGCGTAGTGAACTGATACTGGACATTGACCACATTCTGGAGTGGATCAAGGGAGACGACGGACACTTTCGATTCCTGCTCGTGCAAGCTAATTTATGCTTTGAAAACGTCTCTGATTTGCGTGTGTCTTTTTCTTTTCCCGAATTCTCACTGAACCCGCTTCCTATTGACAGGATTGATCGTAACCTTGGCCCAGTGAAAATGCGCGGTGACAAATATCAAGAGTTTTCGTGGACCATCCATTTGAATGACAGAGCAGGTGGATCACTGACATTTCGCTCAACAGCATATCGCTTGGAACAAATTGGTAAACCTACTGAATTTGGAGAACAAACGATCCCTAACCATCGCCGCATTTAATCCATACGAGTTAAGGAAAAAAATGCCGAGTAGCTGTTTCCAGCCACCCCCATCTGGTACACGCCGGCGGAAAAATCCGTGCAGAAGAAGGGCTGATAGGTAACGCTCGACCGCAGAACCGCGCTGACCAGGATGCGTTGAATTGGAGCGTTGACCCTGTAGGTCGGTATGTCCGCTTTGGGTCATAAGCAGACATTCTGAGCGGCGAACCCCATGTCCGCTTTACCCCCGAAAGCGGACATGCAGCGAGATCGCAGAGCCTAACCAAGGCTTTGGTGCCCAAAGGGGGTAGTTAACTCGCTAAGTCGTTAAACTGATTCCTAGATGTGTTTAGGGGCTGGCATTTGTACGTCTCAGCGTCATTGAGTCTCGGTTTATCGATGTCGGAATGCTTTCTCTTTACGTAGGATTGACCTTGGATTTCCGCCTCTGGTGTAACCTAGTGCGTTACCTTTGAGGATTTATTCGATGTGTAATGCCATGAACGGAAGTTAGATTTACAAGGCGAATAGAGGTTTTACGGATTGGCCACTGTTTGAAGGTATATGGGAAATGTCAGTTGAAATTGCTGATAGATGGTTTGAAATTCGCAAAGTAGATGCGGATATCACTCATCTGTGGGAGCCCTATGTAGATCCAGTGTTGCGATGTAATATCTGGCATGTTCGCGGCCGGGACCGTGATATGCTGGTGGATACGGGGATGGGGGTTGCCAGCCTCTATGATGCAACTCGCCATATGATTGATAAGCCTGTGGATGCGGTAGCAACACATTGTCATTCGGATCATATAGGCAGTCATTATGAATTTAAAAATAGAGTGGTGCATGCCATGGAAGCGGAAATTATGGCGGCGCCGAACCCATGTACTCTAGATGCGAAACACTGGCGGGTAGAAATGGAAGGTACGGGCTATGATATTGGGTCGCGTATGCTGACCAAACACCCGTGTTCGAGCTATTGTGAAGCAGACTTTGAGATCCGGGCCGCCGCCCCCACAAGGATCGTGGAAGAGGGGGATGTGATAGATCTGGGGAATCGCCAGTTTGAAATAATGCATCTTCCTGGACATTCTCCGGGCAGCATGGGGTTGTGGGAAGAAAGAACCGGCACTTTGTTTTCCGGCGACGCTATCTACGACGGTCCGTTGCTGGATAAATTCGACGACTGTGACATTGAACTCTATATCGAAACCATGCGTCGTTTACGGGACCTTCCAGTGACCGTGGTCCATGGTGGCCATGATCCAAGTTTCGATCGCGAACGCCTGATCGAACTTTGCGATGCTTATCTGCATTCCAAGGGAGTGTGAAGATCCTGACTTAAAGAAGAGGTCATGGTCAAAGGGATTTAATGTGTACTGGCCGCTTTGGGTCAAAAGCAGACATTCTGAGGAGTCGCATTTTATGTCCGCTTTACCCCCGAAAGCAGACATAAATCCACATGGGCTTTTATGTCCGCTAATAGCCAATAGCGGACATTGGGGCCAGCATGGGTAGAACTTCCCATATACACCCCCCCCTTGTCTGCATAATCTGATCTCGCCAGCGCGTTGGCTCATCTTGGCGGTAGGAGCTGGTCAATGCCAATGGTCCCTCAGGTTGGCCGCAACAAAGGAGATTGATCTATGTCGCTGATGAGATTTGGTGTTGTCGCGATTTCGCTCACCTTGGCAAATTCCATTGCCATTGCCGAAGACCGCCCACAGACCGCCGCCGAAATGGGCATTATGCAAGGCTCTCCACCAAAGCGACTGATCGACATGTCCAAGTGGGACAAAGGACCGGACAACCGTTGGGCTTTTCAGCATATCAGCGAGATCATCCCGACCGGCAATATCAGCCGCGGTTCCGGGCCGGTGGCGCGGCTCGAACACGCGCCGCAGGATCTTTCGGGACTTGGCTTCAAGACCCCGGACGGCAAACAGATGACGGTCCGCAAGATGCTGGAGACGACCTACACCGACGGCTTCATCGTGTTGCACGAGGGCCGGGTCGTGTTCGAGAAGTACTATAACGGGATGACCCCACAGACGCGGCATCTGCTCATGTCGGTATCGAAATCGGTCACCGGCACGTTGGCGGGTATCCTTGTCAATGATGGCAGGCTGAACCCCACCGCCAAGGTTATCGACTACATTCCCGAACTGAAGAACAGCCCGGGCTTCGCCGAGGCGACAGTGCGCGAGGTTCTCGATATGACAACCTCGATCGTCTTCAGTGAGGATTACGCCGACCCCAAAGCCGAGGTCGTCTCGCACGAGGTAGCGACCGCTTGGCGTGGACCAAAATCGAAGCTGGCTCAAGAAGGCCTTTATGCCTTCTCTCAGACCATCAAAAAGGACAAGCGCGCGCATGGCGAGAAGTTCCACTACGCGTCGATTAACACCGACGTGCTGGGATGGTTGATCGAGAGAGCCTCAAAGCAGCGGTTTATCGAAATTATGCGCGACACCATTTGGTCCAGACTTGGCGCGGAACACGACGCGCAGATAAGTGTCGATTACAAAGGCTCGGCTGTCGCAAATGGCGGATTTGTAATCACTCTCCGCGACCTGGCTCGCTTCTCGCAGATGGTGCTAGACGACGGCCGCTATAACGACCGGCAAATCGTGCCGTCCGGCTGGATCGACGACATCCGCTTCAACGGCAAGAACTCGGCCTGGAAGCCAACAAGCTATTCCAAGATCTGGCCAGATGGGTTTTATCGCAACCAGTGGTACGTCACGAAGGATGATCATGGGTCGTTCTTTGCTGTCGGCGTCAACGGTCAACACATCTGGATCAATCCGAAGACACGGGTCGTTATGGTGAAATACTCCTCACTTCCGATAAGCGCCGACAAAGACAACATAGTCTTGGGATGGGTCGGGATGGACGCGATCGCCCGTTCGTTTGGCAATTGAGGCGGAAGTCTAGCTGCACCGTTCCTGTTGGATCGCAATTTGACTGTGGGTAATGTCCGCTTTGGGTCAAAAGCAGACATAAATCACGCACCCTCACAATGTCCGCTTTACCCCCGAAAGCAGACATAAATCGGGGTAGGCTGGAATGTCTGCTTTTAGCCAGAAGCGGACATTTTGACGTTCAAACCAGTGACGTTGATGAGAACCATGCTTTTGGCCGAGAATAGCCGCCACCAGATCAAACGCTGTTTTGGCAATGAGGTATGAGATGATAGATCCCAAACAACATATTGGAACTGTCCTTCTCGTGTGTCTGGCGTTTTCCTTTCTTCTCCCGCACGCCGGACGCACGCTAACGCACCCGGCGAAACCGTTCAGCTCGACTGCTCATCGTGACCTAGGCCATATACCACCCGCCTTACCCATGCTCCTGCCGGCCCGTTCGCAGCGAGCTCTCTATGACCGGCTTGCCTGTCGGCTGGCATGCGAACAAATCGGCTTCTGGGATATGGAGCAAGAGCTAACACACAGGTTGGGCAATGCTTGCAAGATCGGCTGCAACCTCGCGCAGGATCATTGCCTGTGACCGCAAGGCTCGCGGCCACGATCCGCACTTTAAGCGGAACTGAAACTATTTAATGTCCGCTTTACCCCCGAAAGCGGACATAACGTTGAGATCCAGAATACGGTTCCCATGCAGCTAGGCATATGTGGTATAATGATACCGTTATGCCGCTCCCACCCACAGATGCCGACGCCGAATGGTTGATTGGCCTACGGGCCATTGCGCGGTTCATGGGGCGGCATGAGCGCACCATCCGACGCTGGATTGATGATCATGGTTTTCCCGCTGGCATGCTCCCCAGTGGCCACTGGATCGTGAGCAAACAGTCGATCCGGGATTGGGTCATCGTGCGTTCCGCGGCATGCTGATGCCGTACTGATTTCTGTCTCATCGTTCACTCCTGATTGGTGACGATGAGCCAAAAACACTCCTTTAGACAATAACCTCAATCTGTTCCATGAGTGCTGATGTCAGACATCCCACGTTGAGTCCGAAGCCAAGGGATTAGCCTAGGTCGCAAGGGTTGGGATGGTGATCCTCCCCCATTGAATTGGTCCACCCTGATATATTGGAAACGGGAGGACCAATTCAATGGGGGAGGATCAAAACCAGTTGACCGGGTTTCCGGTTTTTGTATTCACGTTGTGTTGCTGAAATACCACTGATTTCTTGAAATAGCAGCCGCGAACAACAGGGAAACGAGACTTTCGACGACCGTATAACTAAATTGAGGATAAAATTTCCAT
>CAXMMX010000099.1:0-2908 GCA_964194535.1 uncultured Alphaproteobacteria bacterium
ACGACGTCATCCGCGGAACTTGTCATGAGAACTCTCCTCGCTCCATTCTAGCGGTTGCGAGAGCGTTGTGTAGCATCAGCGCGAAACAGAGTGCAATTGACCCGCTGTCGCAGGCGAAAATTCCGGTGAATTCTTGCCGGAAAACCTGTCCGGCAGGTCTAGCTAAAGTGCACCCAGCGAACGTGGCTCTCTGCGATCCTCTCGGCAAGAGGTTCTGAGTTGTTATTCACAGTTTGCTCACAAGCGGTGGCCTCGCTCCGCAGGCACTGCGCCATCAGCTCCAGCAGAGATGCATGGAGCTGGCGTTCGCTTTCCATCTGTGGAGGATTGTTCGCCAGGAAGTCCAGAAGGTCTGCATAATCCGGCATGGGTTACCCGTTCCGATTCGTCATCACCCCAGAGCGCCTTATGCGCTGCGTCCTGTGTCGAAACTTTGTCATTGTCGGGGAAATATCTTGGCGGGAGGTGAGGTTTTGGGCGCATTTCCGGGCGCTTTTAGCCTTGCAGGGGCGCTTGTGCCCGTTTCCATGATAGCCGGCTTGTTGACGCTAACAGCCTGGATATGGCAGGTGCGGCTCGTGTGACAATATCACCTGGCGTTCATTTATCTCTTCTTGGGCGCAATTCTTTCGCAGAGATCTTGCGTTGTGCCGATAGGTCCGGCTCACTATGGTGTGCGCCAAATTCTTAAGGGCAGGAGATTTTTTAAAATGATAGATTTATACACATGGTCGACTCCGAACGGACGCAAGGTCTCGATCATGCTGGAGGAGTGCGGGCTGGAGTACAATGTGCATTCCATAAATATTGGTATGGACGAACAGTATCACCCCGACTTTCTCACGATTGGCCCGAACAATAAAATTCCGGCAATCGTCGATAGTGACAAGGGGTTTTCACTGTTCGAGTCCGGCGCCATCCTGATGTATCTGGCGGAGAAGACCGGCAAATTCTGGCCGCAGGATTTTGAACCCAGGTGGCGTACGGCTGAATGGCTGATGTGGCAGATGGGCGGTGTCGGTCCGATGATCGGGCAGGCGCACCATTTCATTAAGAACAACAAGGGCGTGAGTGAATATTCCGAACGGCGCTATCATGAGGAGGCCGAACGGCTCTACGGTGTGCTCGACGGGCTTCTTGAGAAATATGAATATATGGCTGGCGCCGATTATACGATTGCCGACATTGCGACTTGGCCATGGATTTCCCGTTTCCAATGGCACCAGGTTGATATGAACGAATTTCCCAATGTGGTGCGCTGGTACAAGGCCATTGCAGCTCGTCCGGCGGTCGAAAAGGGCTATCATGTTCCGGTTCCCCAGCCCGATGGCATTCCGCTTCCTTAATCGCGTTTACTTAGAGAGGTTAATCCCATGACTGGAACCCACGATTTTTACGGCGTTATTTCACCGGTCCTGACACCCTTTGGCGATGATGGAACACCTGATACGGCGCGTTTCCTGGCCCACTCCAAATGGCTCCTGGCGGATGGCTGCACAGGGCTTGCGCCTTTCGGCACCACCGGAGAGGCAAACTCGCTCGGAGTTGAGGAGCGGATGGGTTTGCTCGATGCGCTCATTGATGGAGGTATTGACCCAAAACTCCTGATGCCGGGTACCGGTCTGTGCGCGCTGTCCGATACGGTGACGGTTAGCCGTCATGCGGTTGAGAGGGACTGTGGCGGCGTCATGATGCTGCCGCCCTTCTATTACAAGGCGGTCAACGACGATGGGCTGTTTGCATATTATTCTGAAGTGATTGAGCAGATTGGCGATGATCGCCTGAAAATCTATCTCTATCACATCCCGCCCGTGGCGCAGGTTGGCCTGTCGGTTGATCTGGTCGGGCGTCTCATCAAGGCCTATCCCGATACGGTGGTGGGTTTGAAGGATTCATCTGGTGACTGGGATAACACCAAGGCGTTGCTTGATGCCTATCCGGGCTTCACGATTTTCCCCGGTTCGGAAATTTTCCTGCTGGAGGGACTTCGTAACGGCTCGGCCGGGTGCATCACCGCGACGGGCAATGTGAATGCGCGCATGATCCGCAATGTCTACGACAATTGGGAAAGCGATCAGGCGGACACATTGCAGGCGGAAATCACCAGCCTGCGGACAACCATCCAGGCGCGGCCGATGATCCCGATGCTCAAGGCAATCGTTGCGCATCACCGCAATGATCCAGGTTGGGCCAGGCTCCGTGCGCCCTTCCTGCCGCTTGATGCGGGTGAGGCAAAGGCCGGAATTGCCGAACTCACCGAACAGTTCGGCTTTGAGTTGAAAGCAGCCTGAATCGAAAAGGGAGGCTGCGCCTAATGAGCTTAGCCTCCCTACCACTAGTTACTCAGAATCCCGACGATCAGCGGGGCTTCAATGTCCCCAGCGCGGGGGCTGACTTGGCCAGCCGGACGAGGTTGATGAACTCGGAACGGTAGCCGAATTCATCCTTGCCTTTGGCGCTCTGGGCCAGAGCAATCACATCGTCATAGCTGTAAGTGCCGGTGTGCTGCCCGCCCTTGAGGATTTGCCCGAAAGCGGCGACAGCGGTGGCAAAGCGGGCTTCATTTGGCGCCGCCTTGATCGAAGTAAAGTCGGACCCGGAGCCAACCGGTGCCGTGATGAGTTTGCTGGTATCTTCCTTGGGTAGCTTGTAGCGGATTTTCAGGAAGCCATATTCATTTGTCACTTTCGTCGCCTGCTTTTTAGTCGGGCTCCCGTAGCGAAGCATGTCGATTGACGTGGACTTGCTGCCAACCGGTGTAATCTCATAGAGCGCGGTGACCCTGTGGCCGGCGCCGATATCGCCCGCGTCGACTTTGTCATTGTTGAAGTCTTGCCGCTTCAGCATCCGCGTCTCATATCCGATCAGCCGGTATTCAGCGACCTTGAGCGGGTTGAATTCGACCTGC
>CAXMMX010000100.1:0-8603 GCA_964194535.1 uncultured Alphaproteobacteria bacterium
GAGAAGCGTTTGACCGTGGCATGGCCAATCCCGCGGCTCGCGCCTGTCAGGATGAGCGTCTTGCGGTCTTCATTCGCGATGTTTGTCATCATTAGGGTCCGGACTCATTAATGGCATCCATTGTGCGTGATGGATTTTGCCGCTGAGAAGGCAGATAGGCGCAGATAACCTTGTACGGTTTTCAAGCCTTTCTAACGCACTCAGGGGCAAAACCCACCTCGCCCGCAGGGTTTGTTCAGGAGGGCCCGCCTGCTGGCAAACAATGCTCGAAAAGGCAACAAGCCTGATCTTGCGCTTGTTTACAAGCATTCGAACCCTCCGGACCAAACACAATTGTATGCCACTAGTGAGTCCGGACCCTAATCCGATCGAATCGTGTTCATGCCCGTGTATGCCACACTAGGCCGATATATTATGGATAAAGCTTGGATTTGGACCATGACTCATTTCCGCTAGCCCGGCGAAACACAACTCTTTCATGCAGGCGGAACGCCCTGTCATGCCAAAACTCAATTTCATTCGGGTTAAGGCTAAAGCCCGACCAATACGGCGGTCGGGGCACTTCCCCTACGCCATATTTGGCGGTGAATTTTGCCACCGCCTTCTCCAGTGCAAAACGGCTCTCCAGGGGCCGTGACTGCTGTGAGGCCCACGCGCCTATCCTGCTGCCCTTGGACCGGCTCGCGAAATAGGCATCGGCGTCTTCATCGCCGACCAGTGAAATCAAACCGCGAATGCGAATTTGCCGGCGCAGGCTCTTCCAGTGAAAACACAGTGCTGCTTTCGGGTTTGCATCCAGCTCATGCCCCTTGGCGCTTTCCAGATTGGTATAAAAAACAAAACTGCCGTCATGGATGCCCTTCAGCAGAACCATACGCACATTGGGCAGGCCGGACGCATCGACGGAAGCGAGCGCCATGGCGTTGGGGTCGTTTGGTTCATGGGCTTCGGCTTCCGCCATCCAGTCGCCAAACAGGGCGATCGGGTCCTCGGCATCGCCGAACTCCCCGGCCTGGGGCGCGTTGTAAAAATCTGTCTCTTGTTCGTTGCTCATGGGATTGGGCTTCGCGCCAGCTGGCCGCGCAAATTCAGTGCGGCACACGCATTTACACTTTACTCACCCTGATACCGTAAGACTAAGTCGTTTGATAGTGCCCGTGCATTGTCACCAAGTAAGAGTAAACGGGGACAAGTTAGTAATGCGTATGTTCCACCGCGCCAGGGCGCTGCCCATGGCAACACTGGTTTTCATGGCAATTGCATTTGGGTCTTTGAGTCCATTCGCAATTGCGGAGCCAGCCAGCGAAACACCCGAGCAAACCGGTTTGATGGCAACAGCCACACCGCCCGCCCTGGAACAAAATCCGTCCCGCAGGCTGGCCGAATTGCGTTCAAAACTGGACCGCACGGACCAAATGGTCGCCTTGCGCGCATTGCATCTTGCCCTCGATCAGGTGCCGGACGGCGGAACCTTTGTCTGGCGGAAGAAAAGCCGGTCGCTCAAGGGCATGATCAGACCGAGCAAGGCCTTCCGCAACTCAGACGGACACATCTGTCGCCATATCATTTACGCGCTGGTGCTTGGCCGCTATACCAAGCAGATAGAAGGCATTGCCTGCCGTCAGGAAGATGGACGCTGGCAGCTCTGAGGCGAGACACACAATCCGGTCTCAAAAACAGCTCCTTGAGTTCAAGGAAACAAAAAGACATAAAACGTGTATGGGCGTCACATGAGGGTGACCGTACATCCTAGACCTTCATTTGCATTACTGTACGATGCGTCGCGAAAATTCCGGCGCTTTGGAGCAATTGAGACTTATGGGCGAACCAGGGAAATTGATGGCGGGAAAGCGCGGCCTCATTATGGGGGTCGCGAACAATCGTTCTATCGCCTGGGGCATCTGCAAGGCATGCCATGAACAGGGCGCCGAGATCGCCCTCACCTATCAGGGCGATCTCCTGAAGAAGCGCGTCGTGCCGCTGGCCGCAGAACTCGGCTCCACGCTGACCCTCCCTTGCGATGTCACTGACACAGCCAGTCTCGATGCGGTGTTTGACGACATCAAGAAGGCATGGGGCGGTATTGATTTCGTTGTCCATGCCATCGCCTTTTCCGACAAGGATGAACTCGACGGGCGTTATGTGGACACCACGGCCGATAATTTCGAAAAAACACTGGCAATCTCCTGCTACTCCTTCACCGCTGTCGCCCAGCGCGCGGAAAAGCTGATGGAGGAAGGCGGGTCACTGCTGACGCTCACCTATTATGGCGCGGAAAAAGTTATGCCCCATTACAACGTGATGGGCGTGGCCAAGGCGGCTCTTGAGGCAAGCGTGCGCTATCTGGCGGCAGACCTTGGCAAGGATGGCATCCGGGTGAACGCGATCTCCGCCGGGCCCATCAAGACGTTGGCGGCGTCCGGCATTTCCGATTTCCGCTATATCCTGAAGTGGAATGAGTATAACTCACCGCTTCGCCGTACGGTTTCAACCGACGATGTGGGCGGCGCGGCCATGTATCTGCTCTCGGACCTGGCCCGCGGCGTCACCGGAGAAGTGCATCATGTGGATGCCGGCTATCATGTGGTTGGCATGAAGAATGAAGACGCACCCGACATTTCTGTCGTTTGACCCATGCTCCGACCTGACGTCTCACTCTATTTCATTCGACACGGCCAGACTGACTGGAACGCCGAACTCAGGCTTCAGGGGCAACGTGACATCCCCATCAACGAGACTGGCCGGGCGCAGGCTGCTCGCAATGGACGCAAACTAAGCGAGACAATTACACAGCCGGACCACTATGATTTTGTCGCGAGCCCCTTAAGCAGGACCCGCGAGACGATGGAAATCCTACGCCAAGAAATGCGCCTGCCACCGCAAGGTTTTCGCACCGATCCAATTCTCAAGGAGATGAATTATGGCACTTGGGAAGGCTTTACCATAAATGAGTTGAGCGCCAAGGCGCCGGACGCCGTTGAGGCCCGGTCTGCGGACAAGTGGAATTCAAATGCGCATGACGGAGAAAGCTATTCAATGCTCTCGGACCGGGCACTCAAGTGGCTCCAGTCAGTCGACCGTGATTCAGTCATCGTCTCGCATGGTGCATTCAGTCGCTGCGTGCGTGGTCACATCCTAAGGCTTGAGCAAAATGAAATATTAGATCTGGATGTTCCCCAGAACAGTTTTTTTTCGATCCGGCAAGGTCAGATTGATTGGTATTAAGGCATAGTGCCAGCCTTTGATGGTTTACTGCTCAACATTTGAACCCAGCACATTTTGAGATTAACTTACCGCAATGTCACACAACACGTTTGGTCATCTGTTCCGCCTGACCACCTGGGGCGAAAGCCACGGGGAAGCCATCGGCTGCGTGGTCGACGGCTGCCCTCCGGGCATTGAAATCACCGCAGCCGAGATTCAGGTCTTTCTCGACAAGCGCCGTCCGGGACAATCGCGCTACACCACCCAGCGCAAAGAACCCGATGCGGTAAAAATCATGTCCGGGGTATTCGAGGACGAAAAATCCGGCAAGCAGGTCACCACCGGCGCGCCGATTTCTCTGGTGATCGAGAATGTGGACCAGCGCTCGAAAGACTATTCCGAAATCAAGGACACCTTCCGGCCCGGTCACGCGGATTTCACCTATGCCGGGAAATACGGCATCCGTGATTATCGCGGCGGCGGACGCTCATCGGCGCGCGAAACCGCCATGCGTGTTGCCGCCGGCGCCATCGCCCGCAAAGTGGTGCCGGGACTTAACATACGCGCCGCGCTGGTGCAGATGGGGCCGCAGACTATCAATCGCGAAAACTGGGACTGGGACCAGGTTGACCAGAACCCATTTTTCTCGCCTGACCATGAGAGCGTTCAGGGCTGGGCCTCCTATCTCGACGATATCCGCAAGAAGGGCTCATCCTGTGGCGCCATCATAGAGGTTGTTGCGACCGGCGTGCCCACGGGCCTCGGCGCGCCCATCTATGGCAAGCTCGACCAGGATATCGCATCGGCGCTGATGAGCATCAACGCGGTCAAAGGTGTCGAGATTGGCGCTGGCATGGGGGCCGCTGCTCTCACCGGCGAGGAAAACGCCGATGAAATCCGTATCGGCAAGGACGGCAAGCCTGAATTCCTCTCGAACAATGCGGGCGGTATTCTGGGCGGCATATCCTCCGGCCAGCCGGTGGTGGCGCGCTTTGCGGTAAAACCCACCTCCTCGATCCTGACGCCGCGCAAGACCATCGACGCAAAGGGGAATGAAACGGAAATCTCCACCAAGGGCCGCCATGACCCCTGCGTCGGGATTCGCGCTGTTCCCATTGGCGAAGCGATGGTCGCGCTGGTGCTTGCCGATCATTATCTGCGACACCGGGCTCAGACGGGTAAGGGCTAGGTCTCATGCCACTGGGACAGGTCAAAGCGCTGTTTTTCGATGTGTTCGGCACGGTCGTAGACTGGCGCTCCTGTGTGATCACACAGTTGGAAGAATTTGGACAAAAGAAGGGCTTTGAAGTCGACTGGACCCAATTCGCCGACGACTGGCGCGAACTCTACGAGCCTTCCATGGATGGGATACGCAAGGGTGACCGGGAATGGCGCAATCTCGACACGCTGCACCGCGAAAGCCTGATCACGCTGATTTCACGCCATAACATTACCGGCCTGCACGAAGAAGAAATCGACCATCTGAACAAGGCATGGCACCGGCTTGACCCCTGGCCCGACTCTGTCGAAGGCCTCGTACGGCTGAAAAAGAAATTCATTCTCAACACCATGTCCAACGGCAATGTTTCGCTGCTCGTCGACATGGCGCGCCGCGCCAATCTACCTTGGGACGTGGTGCTGGGTGTCGAACCCTTGCGCGCCTACAAGCCCCTTCCCCAGTCCTATCTTGGCAACGCAAATTTGCTATCCCTGGAGCCGCAACAGATCATGATGGTCGCCGCCCATAATTACGACCTGGCGGCCGCGCGCACCCTAGGCTTCCGTACCGCCTTTATCTGCCGGCCCACCGAATATGGTCCCAAACAGGCCAAGGACCTGAACGCGGAAAGCGACTGGGATATCATTACCGATTCCATGACCGGCGTTGCCGACGCGCTTGGGTATTGAGGGTACGCGCTGATGCCTGCCCATGAACGCATTGTCATTCTGACCGGCGCAGGGTTGTCCGCTGAGTCAGGCCTCAGCACCTTCCGTGACAAGGACGGCATCTGGGCCAAACACCGCATCGAGGATGTCGCGACACCTGAAGCGTTCTCCCGTGACCCGGAACGGGTGCTGGAGTTTTACAACACCCGGCGCAAGGGAGCTGCGGGCGTGAAACCGAACGCCGCCCATGAGGCGCTTGCAAAGCTGGAGGAAGAGCATCCCGGCGAGGTGCTCACAGTCACCCAGAATATCGACCCGTTGCATGAAATGGCCGGTACGCGCAGCCTGATTCACATGCATGGTGAAATTTTGAAAAAACTCTGCGCTCATTGTGGGGCAAAGGAACCGTGGGAGGACGATCTCTCCACAGACCTTGTTTGTCAGGTCTGCAAGAAGGCAGGCGGCATGCGCCCGGATGTCGTCTGGTTTGGCGAGATGCCCTACCGGATGGAAGAGATTTATAAAGCGCTTGGCGCTTGCGATCTCTTCATCTCCATCGGCACCAGCGGCACGGTCTACCCGGCAGCCGGATTTGTCATGGAAGCACGCAATGCCGGCGCGCACACGGTAGAGCTCAATCTGGAGCCCTCAGAAGGCGCAACCCTGTTTGCGAAGGCCATCCATGGCCCGGCTACGGAAGTCGTGCCGGTGTTTGTGGACGGGTTGCTTTAACGCTCCAGCACCGCCACCACCTCGATATGTTCAGAGAACAGAAACTGGTCCACCGGTTTGACATGTGACAGCCGGTAACCGCCGTCTATCAGGATACGGATATCACGCGCTAGAGTCGCCGGATTACAGGAGACGGCAATGATGCGTGGCACGGTGGAGTTGGCGAGTTCCATAGCCTGAGCGCGCGCTCCTGCCCTGGGCGGGTCGAAAACAACCGCGCCGAAACCCTCCAGCTCCTTTGCCCCCAGGGGCTCGCGAAACAGATCCCGGCACAGCGTTTTGACGGGTTTCAATCCTTGCGCTTGGCGCACCGCATTTTCAATCGCGCCAAGGGCTTCCTCATCCATCTCGACCGCCAGCACTTCACTCTGCAAAGCCAGCGGCAGAGCAAAAGTCCCTGAACCTGCGAAGAGATCGGCAACATGCGAAGCGTCCTTACAGAAAGCCAGCACATTGCCAACCAGAAATTCTTCAGCCTCGTAGCTCGCCTGAACGAACGCACCGGGTGACGGCACAGTGTAGACACCGCCAAATTTCAGGACCGGCGAACGGCGGGTAACCAGAACCTCGCCTTCAATCGTCAGTCGCGCCAGATCAAGGCGCTCGCAAAGCTCTGCCATTTGCATGAGATGATCGGGATCGCTCACCTCCCGCACGCCCTCAATGCAGACATCCAGCCCGTTCCCGGTATCGAGAATTGTAACGCGCGCTTCTCCTTTGCGGGTCAAAAGCGCACCGAGCATCTCCGCCAAGTCCGGCAGCGCCTCCACTATTCGATCTCGCAAAACCGGACATTCCTGCATATCTACAATCTGATGGGTGAGCCGTTTGGAAAAGCCGAGTAAAACATCCTTGCGCGTCCTGCGTGCGGCAAGAACCGCACGGCGCCGCGTGCCGGTTTGCGCCGGACTGACAGGCTCCACCGGAACATCAAGGCCACGCGAGAGAAATGCCTGTCTGACCTGATCACGCTTCCATTCAAGATATGCGGGGCTTTTAAGATGCTGAAGAGAACATCCGCCACATGTCCCGTAATGGCGGCACAGGGGTTCGCACCGCTCTTCGCTCTCCTCAAGAATCTCCAATACTTCGCCGCGCTCGCCTTGCAGGCTTACGCGCACCCGCTCTCCAGGAAGCGTGAAAGGAATATAGACCGGACCCTCATCGCACCGGGCAACGCCGTCACCACGGCTGCCAAGGGTCTCAATGACAAACTCGCGCGTCATCTCATGCGCCATAAAGAGCACCGATCAGGATTTCGATATTGCCGTCCCTGCCCTCGATTGGAGACGGAACAATTCCTGTCACCTTCCAGCCCGGCTGAAAATCAATCCAATCACGAATAGTTTCCAGCGCCCGTTGCCTTGCCGCCTCGTCGCGGACAACACCGCCCTTGCCCACGGCATCGGGGCCAGCTTCGAATTGCGGTTTCACCAGCGCCACGAGCCAGCAGCCGTCGGCGGCCAGTTTGAGCGCGGCAGGCAAGGCCTTGGCAAGCGAGATGAAGCTGACATCGGCGACAATGGCGCTGACCGGTTCCGCGATCAGCTCAGGCGAGAGGGTGCGCGCATCCGTTCCCTCCAGAAGGCTCACGCGCGGGTCATCTTTAAGTTCTGCACTGAGTTGATCCCGCCCCACATCAACGCTCCAGACATGAGCCGCACCACGCTCAAGCAAGACTTGTGTAAACCCGCCCGTGGAGGCCCCGATATCGAGCGCACGGCATCCATCGGGATTAAAGCTGAAGGCGTCCAGCGCCGTGATCAGCTTGGTAGCCCCGCGCGAGACATAGCGGTTCGCGTCTCCGCTCACCTCAAGGGTGGCTGTTTGCGAAATCAATTGAGCCGGTTTGCCTGCCGGTTCATCATCAACGCTCACAAGCCCGCGCTTGATGAGATCGCGCGCGCGCGCGCGCGTCACGGCGAGGCCACGGGTGGTGAGCAGAGTATCGAGACGTTGTCTTTTTACCGGATCAGCCAAGGCGCCTGGCGTCAGGCCCGCTCGCCGGTTTCAACCGTTTGTTCACGGCCGAGCGCGGCAAATACGGTTTTCACAATGCCATCGGCATCGAGGCCGGCTTGGGCGTACATTTCGTCCGGCTTGTTTTGATCGATGAATATATCCGGCAGGACCATGGTGCGCACTTTCAAGCGGCCTTCGAGCAGACCTTCATCGGACAGGAATTTCAGCACATGCGATCCGAAGCCGCCGACGGCCCCCTCTTCTATGGTGATGAGCACTTGGTGATCCACTGCCAGCCGTGAGATGAGGTCATGATCGAGCGGCTTGGCAAACCGGGCATCGGCAACTGTTGCCGGCAGACCTTGAGCTGCGAGTTGATCGGCCGCATTCAGGCATTCGGAAAGCCGCGCACCAAATGAGAGCAGTGCGATGCTCGAGCCTTCGCGTACAATCCGTCCCTTGCCGATCTCAAACGGCTCAGGTTTTTCCGGCATCTCCACGCCAACGCCCTCACCGCGCGGAAAGCGGAACGCGCTGGGGCGATCATCAATCGAAGCCGCGGTTGCGACCATGCGCACAAGTTCCGCCTCGTCTGACGCCGCCATCACGACAAAACCCGGCAGGCAGCAAAGATATGCCACGTCAAAGGAGCCTGCATGGGTCGGCCCGTCGGCCCCGACCAGCCCGGCACGATCAATAGCGAAGCGGACGGGAAGTTTCTGAACCGCCACGTCATGAACTACCTGGTCGTAAGCGCGCTGCAGGAAGGTGGAATAGATTGCAGCAAAAGGCTTGTAGCCTTGCGACGCCAGCCCGGC
>CAXMMX010000101.1:0-7822 GCA_964194535.1 uncultured Alphaproteobacteria bacterium
TTGCCTGGGGATCGTCCTGATCGTCGCCTTCAATGTCCTCTTGCGCTATTTTTTCCGCATCGGCCCGATGTCTCTCCAGGAGCTTGAATGGCACCTGATGTCGCCGATCGCGCTGATCGGCATGTCCTATGCCCTGCGCCATGGTGATCATGTGCGGGTCGATATTTTGTTCGACGGGTTCAGCCCGAAGCTGCAGGCGATTGTCGATCTTGCAGCGGCAATTATGATGGTTATCGTCTCGCTGATTGTTATTAAGCTCTCTCTCAATTTCGTCTACCAGGCCTATTCCATCGGCGAGGGCTCACCGGATCCCGGCGGTCTGCCATACCGCTTCTTGTTGCGCTCCTTCATACCGCTCGGATTTGTTCTTCTGGCGCTGCAGGCGGCGGCCAACGTCATCCGCTCGGCGCTGTTTCTGAGAGGCGACGCCTGAAATGGAAAATGAAACCCTCGCCATCCTGATGGGCTTGAGCTTTTTCGGGCTGCTCTTCATCGGCATACCCGTCGCCATCGCGCTGGCCTCGACAGGGTTGTTCTTTGGCTATCTCGGCTTCGGCATGACGCTGTTCAATTTGTTGCCGCAGCGCATTTTCGGGTTGATGGAAAACTATACGCTGATGGCGATCCCGTTATTCGTGTTCATCGGCGTGATGCTGGAGCGATCGAAGGTCGCCAATGACATGCTGGACATCATCGGCCATGCAATGGGGGGGCTGCGCGGCGGCATGGGACTGGCCATCATTCTGGTTGGCGTGCTGATGGGCGCTTCCACCGGCATTGTCGGCGCCACCGTGGTGACGCTGGGGCTGTTGACCCTGCCGGTGTTTTTGCGGCGCGGCTATTCCAAATCGCTGGCCTGCGGAACCATTTGCGCCTCGGGCACGCTCGGCCAGATCATTCCGCCGAGCCTGGTGCTCATTCTGCTGTCGGATATTCTTGGCCAGGGGCTCGGCACGCTGTTCGCCGCGGCCATGATTCCGGGCCTGCTGCTCGCTGCCATTTATGTCATGTATTTGCTCATGGTGGGCTTGCTGTGGCCAGACATGGCGCCGTCAATTCCGGTTGAGGAACGCGCGCAAATCTCCAAACTCCAGCTGCTTGTCAAACTCATAAAAGTCGTCGTGCCGCCGATCGGGCTGATTGTTGCCGTGCTCGGTTCCATCATTGGCGGTATCGCCGCACCGACGGAAGCCGCATCGATTGGCGCGCTTGGCAGCATTCTGGTCGCCTTCTTTGCGCGCAGACTCACTTGGCAGGTGTTGACGGAAACGGTGCGAAATACGCTACGGATCAGCGCCATGGTGTTCTTTATTCTGATCTGCGCCCAGGCCTTCTCGCTCGCTTTCCGCGGCCTCGACGGCGATCAACTGGTTCTGCAATTGTTTGAACTGGTACCGGGCGGCCCCACTGCAGACATCATCTTCATGCTGTTCCTGCTGTTCATCCTGGGTTTCTTTATGGAATGGATCGAGATTTCCTACATCGTCCTGCCGCTGTTTCTCCCCATCCTGAACGCCACCGGGGCCGATATGGTGTGGATCGCCATACTGGTCTGCCTTGTGCTGCAGACCTCGTTCCTCACGCCACCCGTCGGCTGGTCGCTGTTCTTCTTGAAAGGCGTCGCGCCGCCCGAAGTCTCCAGCCGGGACATCTATGTGGGGGTGATGCCATACGTGCTGCTGCAAGTGGTTGCAGTGGTGTTGCTGTTCCAGTTCCCGGACATCGCCACCTGGCTTCCCAAGGCGATAGGGTGGTGACACAGCAGAGCCGGCAGCCAACCGCCGCGCTTGTCCGGCGCGGGTTGATGGCATCGCAATTCCGGAAAGACGTTACCTGGAAAATGACCCCCGCCCAGATAGCCGAGGCACAGAGACGGGCGCGGGCGTGAAGGCCGAAGAAGCGGTAGCAGAAGTTGTCAGGGCGGCCATCTGTGCAGTCTGGCCGCCCTGTAGAACTAACTCATGAAGCTCTTTTGGGGGAACTTCAGTGGCCAAAAATAACAGGCCGCTGTGGCAGGGACAACCACCGCCCCATTTTGTTCACAGGCACCGCATACAGGGGTCAGCATCGCGCTGGCCTCTTTTTATGGGGGAAATGATGCAGGCGACTCACTGTTCCCGATGATCCGTGAAGTGAGACAGGAGCGCCCGCTCATGCCCAGCATAAAGCGGGTGAGGCCAATGCAATGCCAGGCACTTGGATAGAATTTACCAAGAGAATACCCGGCGTTGGCAACGGTGTTATGCGATAAGGTGTTTCAACTCCCCCCACTGGAACAATGGAATCGAGGGGGTCAGCATTGCGCTGGCCCTTTCTGTTATGGTGCATCCATCGATGGGCACTTGGGATCGCGCCAAGCAAGATGAGAAAGCACACGAAAGGTGATCAATGATACTTGAGGCGATCGAATACTTGCTAGAGACATGGCTTGGAGTTGCGCTCATACTTGGCGTCCAGTTCGTGACCCTAGTCCTGTTTATTGTGCTGAGCATTACCGCTGTGGCCTACACTGCCAAACTTATTCGGTTCGCTTGGGATTGGCGAAATACCGATAGGCGCGAAGCTGTAGACCTTATCATCGCGACACCCATTATGGCATTTGGGGCCTTTGCCTTCGGCGTATCGTCCCTGTATTTTTTGGCCGACCTTACGGTGTGGGTGCGGGCGTGGTGATCCCGTAACAAAACGAAGCGCTGGCCTTTTCCTGCTAAGATGCCCACATCGATGGGTTAGGGAGGGAGAAGGTGTGAAGCGCAGCATCAAGACAATCCTCGCCGCCCTTGTCGTATTCCTCAGCCTTACCGCTCCGGGTTTGGCAGGGCCGTTCATAGACGGGCTGGTGAAGGCGGCGGAACAGGGCGATGCCAATATTCAGCTCCAACTCGGCGCGATGTACCTCTTGGGCCAAGGCGTGCCGCAGGACTCCGCGAAGGCTTTGGCGTGGTACCGCAAGGCCGCGGAACAAGGCCACGCCAATGCCCAATACGACCTCGGCTTGATATACAGTGAGGACAAGCGCGTGCCGCAGGACTGTGTAGAAGCACATATGTGGTTTAGCCTTGCTGCGGCTCAAGGAGTGCGGATGGCAACGCAATTCCGGAAAGACGTTACCCGGAAAATGACCCCCGCCCAGATAGCCGAGGCACAGCGACGGGCGCGGGAGTGGAAGCTGAAGAAATAGCTGATGCGAAATTGCGCTGCATAAAGGGGGCGGTATTGCGCTGACCCTTTTCTTGTTATGGCGCCTGATTGTCGGATAGGCTCATTTGTTCAACACATGGGCAGACCAATGACGGCACAACTGGGGCGAGTTCTTTATTGGGCGGGCTGTTTGATAGCCGGCCTTTGGGTGGCGGGTGGAACGTACACTTTATTGAATTCAGGCTATTCCAGCCTTTTGAACATCACTGTACTTACCATTGACGCCGCAGGTATCTGGGTTATCGGCTACGGTTGCCGTTATCTCCTGGCCGGGGAGTGGAAGCAGAAGAAATGATGTACTATGAGTGGATCATGGCGGCGCTGGGTGTCATAGTCATCTATATGCTGCTTGGCTACGCTTGGGTGTGGTGGACAGAGCGGGAGTGACCAGCCAGCCGCCTGACCAGCGGGCTTATTAGCAGCGCGATCAGGCCTGCCGCGCCGGTGAACATGGCCACCTTCCAGAACAGCGCATCGGGTGAGAGATTCTCAAGAGATCCCGCCGCCAGCCCGGCGATAAGATTGCCCAGCGCGGCGGCGATGAACCACACCCCCATCATCTGCCCCACGCGCCCGCGCGGCGCGAGCCTGGTCATGGCTGAGAGCCCTACGGGGCTGAGGCACAACTCACCGCAGGTATGCAGGAAATAGGTGACGATGAGCCAGGCCGGGGAAGCCGGGTTTTCAGGGCTGGTGTTGGCGGCGCCCCAGGCGATGACAAAAAACCCCGCAGCCAAGGCGATGAGCCCAAGGGCGAATTTCATCGCCATGGACGGGTCGGCGTTGCGGCGCGCGAGCCAGGTCCACAGGGTGCCGAATATTGGCGCCAGGGCGATGATGAACAGCGGATTGATGGATTGGAGCCAGCTAGCCGGCATTTCCCAGCCCAGCACAGTGCGGTCCGTCAGCGTGTAGGCGAACAGGTTGAGCGAAGACCCGGCCTGTTCGAAGCCCGACCAGAACAAGGCCGCAAGCACGAACAGCCAGACGATGACGGCGAGCTGCTTTTTCTCATCCGGCGTGAGTCCCGCGCCGAGGAACAGCCAAGCGAAATAAAGGCCCGCCACGCCGATGACAGCGGCGCCCAGCCATTCAGCTATCAGTCCCAGCGTGATGACAAAGCCGCCTGCGGCCGCGCTACCAAGGGCGAATGTCACGGCCAGAAGGCCTGCGAGCACCAGCGGTAGAAGCAGGGCGGGTTTGCGCCCGGTGGGTTCTTGGGAAATCGCGCGCAGGCCCGCATTACCCAGATGCCGCCCCCCCATCCTGTATTGGATGAGGCCGAGCACCATGCCGAAACCGGCCAATGAGAAGCCCCAATGCCAGTTGTAATTTTCCGCCAGCAGGCCGCACAGGAGCGGTCCGGCCATGCCACCCAAATTGATACCCATATAAAATATCGTAAAGCCCGCATCGCGCCGCGCGCCGCCTTCGGGATACAGCTCGCCGACCATGGCGGAAATGTTAGGCTTCAACAGGCCGGTGCCGATGACGATGAGGATGATCCCAAGAGTGAAGCTCGGTATCTCGGGCAGGCCGATGAGCGGCGCGGCCATGGAGAAATGCCCGCAGGCAATAATGCACCCTCCGGCGAACACCGTATTACGCGCCCCCCACAGCCGGTCGGCAACCCAGCCGCCGGGGAGGGCCAGCAGATAAACAAAAGCCGTGTAGATGCCGTAGACGGCGGCCGCATCGCGCGTGCCGAGCGCGAGGCCGGGATTCACGCCCGTGGCTGCTGCGGTCATGTACAGAATGAGCAGCGCGCGCATGCCGTAATAGGAAAAGCGCTCCCACATTTCAGTGAAAAACAGCGTTGCCAGCCCGCGCGGATGCCCGAGCCAGCGCGCGCTTCGCGGTGAAGAGGGGGGACTGTCTGTGTTGAAGGCGTTGGTCATGAGATGCGGCCATATATCTGCGTTGGAAGATGCACTCTAAACCATGTGGCGCTTGATTGCGGTTCTGGGTGCCTTCCTTATCAATCGCTTCAGAAAGTCATAATTCGACCCAGATAGCCGAGGCGCAGCGACTGGCGCGGAAGTGGAAGCCGAAGAAATAGCTGATAAGAAATCGCGCCGCTCAGGGGCCGGCATTACGCTGGCCTCTTTTCTTGTTGCGGCCCCCAATCCTCTAAGCGGGCGGCGGCGGCGGTGGTTCCGGTTTAGGCGGAGGCACAGGTATGGGCGGCGGCACAGGTATGGGCGGCGGCACCTGTATCGGTGGCGGTTCTGGTGCTGGCGGTTGTTCCGGCGGTGGCCCCGGCGGTTTTGGCACGCCCACAGGCTTCACTCCCTCTCTTCTGCCGGTGTAAGGATGCGGGCGCTCACCATACGCGACCCGGAAGCTTTCGCCTTGAGCGTTCGGGAGCGCCCGCCATACCCGGTTTCTTCATACCCAGTTTCTTCACGAGCGGAGAAAGTCCGCCACTGGGCACTTGGGTTGAGCATAGCATATTTGGGTGGACTGAGGGGAAGATGCGGTCCCGGCCGGTCATGGCGGTTGATGTGGCCGGTACCGCACCCAGCCTGATGCAGGCATAGTCTCACGCTCGCGGCTTACCGAGTTATGAACGGGTCGGCATCGCTCTGGTCCCTGATCATTTCAGCCGGCTTAAGGACAAGGGCGCTCACCGGTAGATAACGCCGATGCTCGCTATTTCCTGTGAGAGCCATCATTCTCGTACATATGGCCGGCACAAATATCGGAAATGCGGATATCCGAACCTGCAAAACGGCAGGCTTCCGCCATGATGGCGGGGTTCTGGCGCACTGCTGCATTGGACCAGCGCATTCCATGACTGCGGGCTACCGAGGCGACCAGATTATCTTCACAATAGGACGAGGGAATCCATCCTCCTGCAGCCGAATTCCACTGGTTGCCACCCTGGCATTTGATGGCTGCGGAGGCAGGGAGCGCGGTCGTGGCAACAAACAGAAAGGCACTGCCGAGCGCGGCGAAAGTTACGGTCTTCTTCTTCATGGTTAGTCTCCTGGGTTCAAAGTCCATTTCGTTTGATGTTCCATAGCAACAACCTGGAAATGGGTATGCCTTGTCTGAACCGAAGTGACGCACATCACACTTTTACGGTTTCTCCCACGCCTTGATGGGCCATTTCGTGTTCACCCGGGTCAAACAGGTAAGAAGTCGCTGTGCGGTACGGCAGTCGGCATCGCTCTGGCCTGTTTTTTGTTATGGTGCTCACATCGATGGATTAGGGAGGCAGAAGCAATGAAGCGCAGCATCAAGACCTTATGTTGATGCAAGTTGGCGCCGATAGGCGAAATTGAAAGAAGGCAATTATGATGGTCGGCATAATCGGGCTTATTATTTCCATCGCGATGGCGGCGTGGATCTACCGAGTGGTGAATAAACGGGGCGGGAAGCTGCCTTGGCTGTGGGCCGCCGGAGCCTTTGTGTTTTGGCCGCTCGTCGCCACCATCGCCGGGTTAAAATATGACGAGACCGCAATAATAGTGGTCGGCATGATCGGCCTGTGCCTCATCGTGGTGAGCTTCGTGGTGGCCCTCAGTTTGATACCAATCATATTGTAGCTTCCGCCCCGCGCGCGCGTTGGAGACACAACGATTGGCGCGGGAGTGAAAGCCGAAGAAATAGCTGAGAATAAATCGCACCGCTCAGGGGCCGGCATCGCGCTGGCCTCTTTTTTTGGCGGCAGATTGAACCTTTCTCTGCTTCGCCGCGACTAACAGGACAGGAGCCGTCTGTTGGTACGGCGATCCTGACAGCCAAGAAGGCAAACTCGGGGAGAGAATCATGTTGAAGAAGAAACTTTTTGGTATCGCCGCCGATATATCAAGCGAACCAGCCACAAACGCGCTTATGCAGGCATTGCAGGATTGCGGTTGGGATGGTGCGATCGCGGTCAGCCTGTTGTCCTTCTTTCTTGTTTTCGGCGAGGTCTACTATATTAGCCAAAAGACAAAAGTGGGCATTCTTACCTCTTTCTGACAGATCGGGGACGAACGTCCACAGACGAGAGCGAGGTGATTGCAGAATGTTGGAATTCTGTCACACCTATCAGCGCCTTTCAAAACGGCTCACAGGCACAAGGAATTGAACGGGTCAGTATTGCGCTGGCCCTTTTTATTGGGGAAAGGGTACGGGCGCTCACTGGTGTTTCTTCGGCGTCTGTTGCATCCTGGGCTTGGGGCGTGGGGAGGATGGCGTCGTGTTCTGTCCCTGCATTGTCGTGCCGCTCAGCATGCCGCTTATGACGTAGCACTCCATCACGCCGCCCTTTTCTGGGAGGCAACACACACCATTTTCAGCATGACCATCGCTGAGGAGACACCATTCCATCGTAACCGTTTTTCTTGCTCTGGCGTCTCCATGCGCCATCACAAGGGTTATCGCCAATCCCAAGCCTATTGCTATGATTTTCCTCATGGCAGTGACCTCCTTACGATTGGGCGTATTAGAGAGCGCCATGCCCGGTATCCGTTGCTAAAGGAGAAGCACCACACCGGGTACTTGGGCTGAGTATAGCATATGGGGGGTCAGCATTGCGCTGGCCTCTTTCTGTTATGGTGCTCACATCGATGGGTTAGGGAGGGAATTTAACCTTTCCCTGTTACCGTACACACCACATTACTAGGTAGGT
>CAXMMX010000102.1:0-7468 GCA_964194535.1 uncultured Alphaproteobacteria bacterium
TTCGGGGGACCAGAGGCCATGGAGCGTTTCGTCAACGCCCTGCGCGAGGCGGGATTGCCCGAGTGATTGTGTGTGCCCTTGATTGATTCCCTATTCGAGGTGATTGTAGAATGTCCGCTATTGGCTAAAAGCAGACATTCCAGCCTATGTGGATTTATGTCCGCTATTGGGGGTAAAGCGGACGTCAGACAGTTGCCATGAAGGAGGGCTCTACAGCCCTATCCCACAAACGAAGGACCGCAATAACGCAATTACTGGACTGGTAAAAGCTCCCCCGCAAATGTACTAAAAGAGCTGCCCAATTTGCCTGTTAATTGGCTATTCCTTGTAGAGAACGCTCTTATCCACCAGATCCCAGATGAATCGGCCTGTGGGGCGCTGCTGTTCTTCCGCGATATGAGCGACAAGCCCGGCAGCTCGTGAGATAACCGCGAAACCACGCATCAGCTTTACTGGAATATTCATCTCGCCCATTAGCGCCGCAGTCGCGCCTGTCGCGTTGATGGGCACATGCTTGGCGAACACCGCATCGATTTCCACGCCCAGAAGTTCAAGGCTATCAAGAAACCCGCGCTCAAATTCTGCCTCCCGGCCCATCTCTATCAGGCGCTGGGCGCGCGGATCTTCGGGCTTGTGCAGATGATGCCCGAAACCTGGCAACAATATTTTGCGGGCCTTATGGTCAGCAATAATCTCGCGAGCCTTCTCGCGCCGCGTTTCTTCGTCAGGGAGCGCAACAAGTTGGGCAAGCAGAAATGCATTGTTCTCGATTGTGCCGACAAACTGACTGCCGACGCCCATCAGCCCTGCCGCTACGGCTCCCTGTAAATTTTCAGGCGCGCTCATATAAATTTCGCGCGTGGCAATGGCGCTGGGGGTCAGACCATGCTCCATGATCGCGATGAGGATCGCGTCGACAATGCGCACTTCAGTGCTGGAAAGTTCGCGGTCCAGAATATGCTCCGACATGACCTTTGTAAAATCAGCGTCACCACCGAGCAATTCCTCTACCAGATTTTTGTCGCGATAATGGATAGAGGTGAGTGAATGGCGGCATAGCGCCGTTGTCGGTGTTTCCTTTTCAGACATCAGCTTTCTCCATTGCCTTCAGCGCTTCTTGCCACTGCATCAACCAGTTCCTGGCGTTGCAGCTTTCCATACGCGTTGCGCGGCAGAGCCTCATAGACGTGAATTTGCTTCGGCGCTTTTACCGAGCCGAGGGACGCTTTAACATGCTCTATCAGACTTTCCGCGTCTGCTTCCCGGTGCAACTCAACCGCTGCATGTACAGCCTCGCCCCATTTTTCATCCGGCACTCCGAAAACCGCGCAATCAGACACATCCGCATGTGAGGCGAGTATATTCTCTACATCGCCGGGATATACATTGAAGCCCCCGGAGATGATGACATCCTTGCTGCGGCCCTTGAGCAGCAGGCAGCCGGTCTCGTCGAACGTGCCGAGATCACCCGTATGCAGCCAACCGTCAATGAGCGTTTCGGCCGTTTTGTCAGGTTGTCGCCAATAACCCGTCATCACCAGATCGCCGCGGATGACCACCTCGCCGATTTCACCGGGCGAGAGCAGCGCGCCGTCACCGTCTATGACCGCAACGCGCGTCAGGAGCGTTTCGCGACCAACGCTTGAGCGTAGTTCCGGCTTTGCCAGGTCTTCCGCGCTCAGGGCCGTGGCGATTTGCGGGGCTTCCGTCTGGCCATAGGTTGTGGCGATGCACGCACCGAAAATCCCTTGTGCCTTCTCCACCGACTGGGGCTGCATGGGGCCTGCGCCATAAATTAGGTTGCGCAAACCGGGGAATGACAAATCTGCAGCGCAACGAATATCGGCCATGAGCTGGATAACTGTCGGCGGCAGGAACACTGTCGTGATGTTTTGCTTCGCCAAAACCTCTAATAGCTGCTCGGGTTTTTGCCGGTCCATGATGACGAGTGTGCCGCCCGATGCCAAGGTGGGCATAATATAGGTGCCCGCACCGTGGGTCATTGGCGCGGCCAGCAATGTGCGCTCCCTGGTACGCATCCCCCAGACATGAATCTGTGTTGCGATATTGGTGTTCCAGGCGCGAACCGGTTGCATCACCCCCTTGGGAAAGCCGGTTGTGCCACCGGTAAATTTGATCGCGTGGACTGAATCTAGTCCAAGGACATGCTGCACGGGCCGCTTGCCCTCACCTGATGCCTCAAGCTCCGAAAAGCTTGCCTTGCCCTGAGCTCCAAGCGCTACAACACGCGTGTCCAGGCTTTTAAAAAGCTCGAGCGAGCCTTCATCCGTGATCACAATGCTGGCCTCGGTAAAATCCGCCATAGTCGGGAGCTCAGCCTGGCCAAGACGCGGATAAAGCGGTACCCAGACTTTTCCCGCGGCGAAGGTTGCGAGAAACGCAATCAGATGTTCCAGATTATTGAAGGAACAAATGCCGACACGCGATCCTGGCATGGAGTCAATTTGCTGCAGGGCACTGGCCACGGCATTTACGCGTGCCAGAAGCTGACTGTATTTAAGCGTTTGCCCTTGTCCCTCAACGGCAACCGCCTCAGGCCAGATTGTGGCCGCACGGAAAAACATCTCAATCGGGGTCATGGACTTTGTACACTACTCAACCGACATCCCCAGATAACCCTAAAATTCGCGGCGACGGTGCCCACACAGCACTACCGCTGGAATAATGATTTTGCCGCAGCCTTCCGAATAGCTAGATTTTTGTCAGTTGGCTATAACCAGAAGTCTATACTAATTTATGTCCGCTTTCGGGGGTAAAGCGGACATTCTAGGCACTAGTCACTGATGTCTGCTTTTGACCCAAAGCGGACATCAGCAAACTACCCCAAAGCGAGGCTCTCCAGCCCGATCCGGCCAACGCTTGTGGCGACCGGCACCCCCCGCAAAGCCGACCATGTAGAGAAGCGTGACCCACGCAATGCTGACAACAAAGCCCGATTAGAGAAGCGGGCATCCAAGACCATTAGCTTGCGCTGGGATGGCAGCGGTTTAGGACGCCAGAATAGGCACAAGGACTGGATTGCCGGATTTCAAGCGATTACACTTTGCCTTGCTAGAAATGCCCCGGGTCGTGGTTATCTGAAACTCCACCCAACCATTTGCGATAAATTGTTTTTGACAAAGGGTCGTGAGCTGTAGAGGCAATCGTGTATGTCTAGCAAGGCGAAGGCTGCGTTTATGCACTGGTGTGAGAGCGTGGTCTTGGTTGAGCCCGCAAACCGAATAGATTTTATTGGACCGGGCAGGGCACCAGGAGGATCAGCGGAATGAAAAGAACAACCGCTCTGCGGAAACTGTTGAGTGAGGGCCGGTCGCTCTATGTGCCCGGCTGCTATAATGCACTCAGCGCCAGGATTCTCGATCAGGTCGGTTTTCCGGCCCTCTACATGACCGGCTATGGCACATCGATCTCTCTACTCGGGATGCCGGATGCAGGTCTGGCAACTATGACCGAGATGCATATGAATGCCCGCTATATCGCCAACGCGGTAAAGGTGCCGGTGATCGCGGATTCCGATAATGGTTATGGCAATGCCGTCAACGTCGTTCGCACAGTGAAGGAATATATCCAAACCGGCGTTGCAGCCGTCCACATCGAAGACCAGGGGATCCCCAAACGCTGCGGGCATGTCGCCGGGCGGCGCGTCATCTCCATCGAGGAGGCGTGCGGAAAATACCGCGCAGCCGACTACGCCCGCAAGGAGATCGATCCAGATTTCGTGCTGATCGCACGAACCGACGCGCGCGGCGCGCATGGCGGCAGTCTCGATGACGCGATCGAGCGCGCGAATGCCTATCTAAAGGCCGGGGCGGACCTGGCATTCGTCGAAGGGCCAACCGATGTCGACGAGGTGAAACGCATCTGCGCCGAGGTCAAGGGACCGATCTTCTACAATCAGACGGGTGTCTCTCCGCGCTTCAGCCAGCAGGAACTGGAGGAATTGGGCATCGCCATCACGATCTCGCCCGGCGCGACATTCCGGGCTTCGATGGTGGCGATGTATGATCTGGCGGTCGCGATGCGCGATGAGGGACCGAACGGCGAAAAACGCTTCAACGAAAACTTCAATGAACACGTGATGGGCGACTTCCACACCTTCGCGGGGTTCGACGAGATCATGGAGCTGGAGCGCAAATTCATGCCTGAGGAAGAACTTGCCAAATACGACGATTCCGTCGGCCACCGCCCGCAGGCTGCCGAGTGACGATTGAGGCATCTCAATGACCGGTAAAACGCTCTTCGAAAAAATCTGGGAACGGCACGTCGTCACCGAGCAGCACGGGCAGACCCTGCTCTATATCGACCGCCATCTCTGCCATGACGGCTCATTCGCCGCGTTCAAACGGCTGCGCCAGCGAGAGGTGGTGTTGCGCCGCCCGAACCAGACCTTCATGACGCCGGACCACTACACGCCGACGCATACCGCTTCGCTCGACGATCTCGAAGATCCTCGTGCGCGCGAGATCGCCACCGCGGTGGAAACGAACGCCAGGGAATTCGGCGCCACAGCCTTTCCCTGGGGTGACCGGCGCCAGGGCATCGTCCATGTGGTCGGGCCGGAACAGGGCATCACGCTTCCCGGACTGACCATGGTGTGCGGCGATTCCCACACCTCGACCCATGGCGCGCTAGGGTGCATCGCATTCGGGATCGGATCATCGGAAGTCAGCCATGTGCTGGAGACCCAGACACTATGGCAGAAAACGCCCAAGATCATGCGGATCATTATCGATGGCAATCTCGGATTTGGAGTGACCGCCAAGGATGTGATTCTGGCCATCATCCGCCAAATCAGCGCCTTCGGCGGCACCGGTTACGCAATCGAATATGCGGGTTCCGCGATCCGCAACCTTTCCATGGAAGGTAGGCTGACGATATGCAACATGACCATCGAGGCCGGGAGTCGCTTCGGTATTGTGGCGCCGGATGAAACGACTTTCAACTATATCGAGGGACGCCCTTTCGCGCCGGAAGGCAAAAAGTGGGATGAGGCCCTGGCCTTCTGGCGCACCCTCCCATCCGACGACGATGCCGCCTTCGATGCCGAAGTTTCGCTCGACGGTGAAGCGATTGCGCCAATGGTGACCTGGGGCAATAGCCCGCAGGATACTATTCAGGTGACCGAGCGGCTGCCAGACCCGGACAAGGAAACCGATCCCGAACGCAAAGCAGCGATGATCGCGGCTTATGATTATATGGATCTGAAACCCGGCATGGCCGTGACCGACATCCGTCCCGACAGGGTCTTCATAGGTGCCTGCACCAATGCCCGGATCGAGGATCTGCGGTCAGCCGCTGCGGTCGCGAAAGGCCGCAAGGCCGTGATCCCGGCGATGGTTGTTCCCGGCTCCGGTCTGGTGCGGGAACAGGCGGAGGCGGAAGGTCTGGACCGGATCTTCACTGACGCCGGTTTCGAATGGCGGCTTTCTGGCTGCTCCATGTGTGTCGGCATGAATGGCGATACGCTCAAGCCAGGTGAACGCTCTGCCTCGACCAGCAACCGGAATTTCCGTGGACGGCAAGGGCCGGGCAGCCGCACACATCTCGTCAGCCCAGCAATGGCGGCCGCAGCAGCCGTTACAGGAACCTTCACCGACGTGCGGAAGTTGAAGGAAGGTGCGTGATATGAAAGCTTTCATCACATTCAAGGGGGCAGGTATCCCGATCGATATCCAAAATTGCGACACCGACCAGATTATTCCGGCACGCTTCCTGCGCTGTGACCCGACCGATGAAGGCTATGACCGCTTCCTGTTTCACGATCTGCGTTTCGCGGAAGATGGCACCGAGAAGGTGGGCTTTATTTTCAATAATCCCGCCTATCGGGATGCAAGCGTGCTCGTCGCTGAAATCAATTGGGGTTGCGGTTCGTCGCGCGAAAATGCCGTCTATGCGCTGGTGGTGAACGGCATCCGCAGCGTCATCGCTCCTAGTTTCGGCGATATCCACTACAATAACTGCATGAAGCACGGGATTTTACCCGTGCGCCTGCCGAAGGCCGGTTGCGACACGCTTCGCCAGCAGTTGCATGATACGCCGGGCGTGGAGATCGCCCTTGATCTCAAAGCGCAAACGGTGACCGGCCCCGATGGGAAAGTCTACAGTTTCGAGATCGACAGGTTCGACAAGCACCGGCTTCTCAATGGTCTAGACGAGATTGGCATGACCCTCGGGCACGATGAGGACATAAAGGCCTTCGAGCACAAGCATCGCGACGACTTTGGCTGGCTTGAGCAATAGACGGTCATGCGCCGTGATCTGCCAAACTACGCTGACCGTCGCCTGTTGGTCTGCCATTAGTAGTATGACGGCAACGCCGAACCATTATTCTCCAATCTTTTTTGGCAATGTCCGCTATTGGCACTAAGCGGACATTCCAGCCCATCAGGATTTATGTCCGCTTTGGGGGGTAAAGCTGAAGTCAGATCATGCTGTGCCCAATGTCCGCTAATGACCCAAAGCTGTCATTGATCGTCATTGACTTTGCAGCGCATGCAACTGAACTGACCTTCCGCTGTAGGGCTTTGGATTGTGTTATTTCAGTCATCGAATACTGTAGTCGCAGCAACCCATACAACTGGGAGAGACCGCAAGCATGACTGAAAAAACCTATCGTATTGGGCAGATCGTCCCGAGTTCGAACGTCACGATGGAGACCGAGATTCCGGCTCTGCTTCGGGCGCGGGAGCAGACAGACCCGGAGCGCTTCACCTTCCATTCAGCGCGGATGCGGATGAAGAACGTGACCAAGGAGGAACTGGCTGCGATGGACGCGGAGTCAGACCGCTGTGCGCTGCAGCTCTCGGACGCCGCGGTCGACGTGATGGGCTACGCCTGTCTGGTAGCGATCATGAGCGTGGGCAAGGGCTATCACCGCGAATCGGAAGCGCGGCTGTCGGAGGTTGCCGGCGAGAACGGCCGCCCCTGCCCGGTGGTCAGTTCCGCCGGAGCATTGATCGACGGGCTGAACGCGCTCGGCGCGAAGAAGATCGCGATCATTACCCCCTATATGAAGCCGCTGACCAAGCTTGTGGTCGACTATATCGAGCATGAAGCGATCGAGGTGATCGATGCCATCGCGCTCGAGATCCCCGACAATCTGGAGGTGGCGGCGCAGGACCCCCGCCAGCCGGCCAGCCTTTACAAGCGGCTCAATGTAAAAGGCGCGGACGCGATCGTGGTATCGGCGTGCGTGCAAATGCCGTCGCTTGCCTCGATCCCGATGGTGGAGGAAATGTCGGGACTACCGGCGGTGTCGGCCTCCGTCTGCACCACCTACCGGATGCTGAAGGCGCTGGGCTTGCGGACCACCGCGCCTGGCGGTGGCACTTTGCTCAGCGGGCATCTTGACGAGGTGCAGCAGGTCGCTTGAGGAAGGGTCGTGGGCCGATCAATGCGAGCATCTAGTTTGTGGATTAAATCCTGCCTACTTCGGCGGTTGTGAATA
>CAXMMX010000103.1:0-14211 GCA_964194535.1 uncultured Alphaproteobacteria bacterium
CGCCCCGGGGCCATGCTGATGAAGATGCGCTGACCCGAGCCATTATCGCTTTGGCATCGCAGTATGGCAGATACGGCTACCGACGCATTCACTGGCTGCTGGAACAGGACGGCTGGCATGTCAGTCTGAGCCGAGTGAAGCGCATCTGGCGGCGCGAGGGGCTGAAGGTTCCGCAGAAGCAACCGAAGCGGGGAAGGCTTTGGCTCAACGACGGTTCGTGCATCCGTCTACGACCAACCCACAAGAGTCATGTCTGGTCCTATGACTTCGTCCAGGACCGCACCCATGACGGCAAGGCATTCCGTATGCTCACTGTCATCGAAGAATATACCCGTGAGTGCCTGGCAATCCACGTGAGGCGGAAGCTGAACAGCCAGGATGTCCTGTATGTCCTGTCGAAGCTGTTCCTGCAGCACGGACCGCCGCAACACATACGCTCTGACAACGGGCCGGAGTTTGTTGCCAAAGCCGTGCGGCATTGGCTCGGCCGGCTTCAGGTCAAAACCCTATTCATCACACCGGGGAGCCCGTGGGAGAATGGCTACAATGAAAGCTTCAACGGCAAGCTCAGGGATGAGTGCCTGAACATGGAAATCTTCACCACGCTGAAGGAAGCGCAGGTGCTGATCGAGAAATGGCGATGCTTCTACAATACCCAGAGACCGCATAGCTCACTTGGCTATCGTCCTCCGGCCCCGCAAGCCATCTTGCCAACGCCAACCAGGCTGGCCTACGCTATAGGGGCGGGCCAGCCTATCGCAGGTCCATAAACATGCCGGATTCTAACTCTGGACCTGGACCACCAAACACACCCCGGCCAGGAAAGTCAGTGACTTTTAGCCCTAATCTTAACGGAAAAAGTTAACCGTTAACACAGCCCGCACACCCCACCCATGCAAGCCAGTGCTAGAACATCTGAACAACAACAGGTGATGAAACACTGGTGGAGCCGGGGCTGGCTACCAGATCGTAATACGGAAAAACGATCAAAATGGAATTCAGGGAATTAAACGAAAAGAGCCAGAAACAGGCCGCACTTCGCTATATTATCGATGCGTGGGATGAAGCACTGCATGACGGCATCGAGCCGGAGATGCTGGCCAATGCATCTTTGTTTGCAGCTCTGAGCGATCTGGTCTCGATGTATGGTGAAGATGCTGTGAGCAAGATGGCCAATCGGCTGTCACGCCGCATCCATCATGGCGAATTCACTCTCAACCGCACCACGCAGTAAGCACTGAAGGTTACGCCTTCATCCAGGGCATCTTCCCTGCATCCATATTTCCCGGTAAACGGGAACTCATCCGCGCACACCAGAAAGTGAGACGGGATGCTTAAACACATGCTCCGCGCTGCCATTCGGCCTCTTGCCTGCGCTTTCGTGTTTGTTTTGTTTGCCGGAGCTGCTTCAACTCCTGAACTGGCCGCCGCTGAGCGCGAGGCGCCCGAAATCCATACAGAACTGTCGGCACTCCCAGAGCCGGTAAAGAAAATGCGCGACAGGATCCTTGAAGCCGCACGCAGCGGGGACATTACCGCACTGCACCCGGTGGTGGAAATGAACGAACTCAAACCGACCGTCTCCTTCGGCGGCGCCAATGACCCCGTTGCATACTGGAAGCAAACCTCCGGTGATGGCCAGGGACGCGAGATCATGGCGATCATGATCGAAATTCTTCAGATGCCATATGCCCGCACAGATGCCGGAACCTCGAACGAGATGTATGTCTGGCCCTATCTCGCTGTGTTGCCGCTAGACAAGCTGACGCCTTCACAGCAAGTCGATCTCTACCGCCTTATGACGCCGGATGAGGCGAAAACCATGAAAGAGTTCGGCGGCTATATCCATTACCGGCTCGGCATCGGACGAGAGGGCACCTGGCATTTCTTCGTGGCGGGTGATTAGACCGACAGCGCTTCAAGGAAACGCACAGGCTCCCCCCTGGCCATGCCCAGGATTTCATCTTCCCACATGACGCGCTGGCCACGGATGATGGTGCCCTTGGGCCAGCCTGTCACTCTGCGGCCGGCAAACGGCGTCCAGCCGCAGCGGCTGGCAATCCAGTCATCTTCGATTGTTCGCTTGTGCGCCAGATCGACAATGGTGAAATCGGCGTCATAACCCGCCGCGATGCGCCCTTTGCAGGCGATGCCAAAAATCCTCTGCGGCCCGTGGCTGGTGAGATCGACGAAACGCTCCAGTGAAAGCCTCCCCGAATTCACATGGTCCAGCATGATGGGCACAAGCGTCTGTACGCCAGGCATGCCCGATGGCGAGGCGGGGTAGCTTAGCGCTTTTTCCTCCAGCGTGTGCGGGGCATGGTCTGAGCCCAGCACGTCCACCACGCCCTGGTTGAGCCCCCACCAGAGGGTTTTCTGATGGTCGGCGTCCCGCAATGGCGGGTTCATCTGCGCCTTGGTACCGAGCGCCTCATAGGCTTGCCGAGCGGTGAGCGTGAGATGCTGCGGCGTCGCTTCAATGCTTGCCACGTCTTTGTTCTTGCTAAGAAATTCCATCTCTTCACCGGTGGAGATGTGCAGCACATGCACCCGCTTGCCATGTTCGCGCGCCAAACGCACAAGCCGCCGCGTCGAAATCAGCGCTGCTTGCGGGTCGCGCCACTCAGTATGGCTCGACGGGTCGCCCTCGCGGCGTATGTCCTGGCGTTCAATCAGCCGCGCTTCATCTTCCGAGTGAAAGGCTGCGCGGCGCGATATGGCGGCAATCACGCGCGAGAGGCTCTCCTCATCATCAACCAGCAGATTGCCAGTGGAGGACCCCATAAAAACCTTGATGCCGGCAGAACCGGGTAAACGTTCCAGTGCGCCCAGCTCATCCACATTCTCGCGCGTCGCCCCCACATAGAAGGCGAAGTCGCAGAACATGTCATTTCTTCCGCGCGTGACCTTGTCGGCCAAAGCTTCAGCGCTCGTCGTCAGCGGGCTCGTATTCGGCATCTCGAAGACGGCCGTGACACCGCCCATAACCGCGGCCCGGCTGCCATCGGCAAGGGTTTCCTTATGCTCGGCTCCCGGTTCGCGGAAATGCACCTGGCTGTCGATAACGCCGGGGAGCACGTGCAACCCCGCGGCATCGATCACCTCGCCGGCGCCTTGCGGTGCTATAGTGCCTATCCCGGCAATCCTGCCGCCACGCACGCCAATGTCGGCCTGGCCCGTCCCATCGTGATTGACAAGCGTTCCGCCCTTGATCACCAGATCAAATGTTTCTGTCATTCACCTCACCAGTTAATTGGCGCCTTTTCTTTGACACTGCGCTTGATGCCAGCCGTCCGCTTAAATACACCTGAGACCCGATGCAAGGAAAGTGACTCCCATGGCGCAATGTAACATTACCGAACTGACCACACGCGGCGTAATCAAAGTCAGCGGCGGTGACGCGAAAAAGTTTCTGCAGGACATTGTCACCAACGACGTGACGAAATCAGTGGACGGCAAGGCGGTTCATGCCGGACTGCTCACGCCGCAAGGGAAAATCCTGTTCGATTTTTTCCTTATAGATCGCGGCGATCATTTCCTGCTCGAATGCGCCCGGGACACCGCGGCTGATCTCGTAAAGCGGCTCACCTTCTACAAGCTGCGCGCGGCAGTCCAGATCGAGGACATGTCCGGAACGCTAAAAGTCCTGGCTGCCTGGAATGGCATGCCGGATGCACACAGCCAAGCCATCATCTACCCCGACTCCCGGCTTGAGATGCTGGGTCACCGTATCATCGCGCCTGCATCTCTCGATGTAATGGCGGGTTGTGATGTGGCAAGCGAGGAAGATTATCATCACCTGCGTATCGCACTGGGTGTCCCGGAGGCGGACAAGGATTATCCGCTCGGCGATACATTTCCCCACGAGGCGGATTACGATCAGCTGCACGGGGTCGACTTCAATAAGGGCTGCTATGTGGGGCAGGAAGTCGTCTCGCGGATTGAGCATCGCGGCAAGGCGCGCAAACGCATCGTCCCTGCGCGCGGGCGTGCGCCGTTGACACCTGGCGCCAGGATCTCTGCCAGAGACGCGGCCATTGGTATGCTTGGCTCGGTCGCTGGAGATATGGGGCTGGCCATGGTGCGGCTGGACCGGGCTGAAAAAGCGATTGAGGACGGCCATCCCCTGATGGCTGGCAATGTCGAGATTGACCTCATCCAGCCGGGTTGGGCTGATTTTAGCGTCCCGATGAAAGATGCGGTAAAATGAGCGAACTCTCACGCTGCGGGTGGGCCGGGCCGCAACCCATCTACATCGCCTATCACGATGAGGAATGGGGGGTGCCGAGAGCCGATGACCAGCAGCTGCTGGAAAAGCTCACACTGGAAGGGTTTCAGGCCGGTTTGTCGTGGATCACCATTCTCAAAAAGCGTTCCCGGTTCCGCGAGGTATTCGACAATTTCGATGCGGAGAAAGTCGCCCGCTATGGCGAGAGAAAAATCGAGAGCCTTCTGGCGGACGCCGGGATCATCCGCCATCGCGGCAAGATCGAAGCGGCCATTTCCAACGCGAAAGTCTATCTGGAACTCCGCGAGCGCATGAGTCTTTCTGCCTTCCTGTGGGATTTCGTGGACGGAACGCCGGTCCAGAACAGTTTTGCCAGATTGGAAAATATCCCTGCGCAAACCGAGGTGAGCAAGGCCATGGCCAAGGCGCTCAAGGTGGAAGGATTCCGGTTCTGCGGACCAACCACGGTCTATGCCTTAATGCAGTCGGTCGGCATGGTGAATGATCATCTGGTTGGCTGTCACCGCTACGTGCCCTGCGCGGAGCTGGCGTGCGCATTCAAAGCACCCCAGGAGTGAGACCAGCCATGACACCTCGCAAAAAAGCCCCTCCCCGCGCCTGGCAGCGCATGCTTTCAGGGCGGCGGCTGGATCTCCTTAACCCCTCGCCACTGGACATTGAACTTGAGGACATCGCCCACGGGTTAGCACGGGTTGCGCGCTGGAACGGGCAGACCACGGGCGACCATGCGCTTTCGGTCGCCCAGCACTCTTTGCTGGTGGAACAGATTGCTTCAGAACTGCGCGAGGGGCTTCCGGGCCGCTGGAAACTGGCGGCGCTCGTCCACGATGCGCCTGAATATGTGGTTGGCGATCTGATTACCCCCTTCAAGTCGGCAATCGGCCTGGACTACCGGGAGCTGGAAGACAGGCTGCTGCAAGCGGTACACCTTCGCTTCGGTCTGCCGGGCGAATTGCCGAAGACCATTACCACGCTTGTCAAGCGCGCCGACAAGATGGCAGCCTACCTTGAGGCCACCCAACTGGCAGGATTCTCTGAAGCCGAAGCGCGGCGATTCTTCACCATTCCGCGCGGGCTTGGCGAACAGGCACTGCGAAAATTGCGCAAGATTGTCCCGCTACCCGTCACAGAGGCACAATTCCGTTTTGTGAAGCGATTTGAAGAACTTATAGATTCAAAAAATAGATGAATCCACCTGTTTAACTTCCCATGCAGGCCATATTCTTAACCCCCGCCGTGCAAGTGCTGCAAGAGTGGGTTAGTCTTGTCGCATAATGAGCGAAGAGATCATACATGTCGGACCACTGAGCGCCGTCGCCAGCACTGTCGAGGCCTCAGGTGTGGGCTATCTCGTCACACTCATGAACGATCAGACAATGGTCGAGAGACCGCCTTCCATTGAGCCCGCGCGACATCTGCGCCTGGTCATGAATGATATTTCCGAACCACAGCCGGGCCTTGTACCGCCGAATGACGACCATGTTCAGGAACTCATCGATTTCGTGGTCGACTGGGATCGACAACTGCCCATGCTGATCCATTGCTGGGCCGGCATAAGCCGCTCTACAGCGGCAGCTTTCATCTCGCTTTGTGCGCTCAATCCCGGGATAGACGAAAAGCTCATCGCGCAAACCCTGCGCGCCGCATCACCGACCGCCACACCCAACGCGCGGCTTATTCTTCTGGCGGACGGGTTGCTCAAGCGCGGCGGGCGCATGAGCCGTGCGGTTGAGGAGATCGGTCGTGGGCAAACCACCATGGAAGGGGCTCCTTTCCAGCTTCCGGCCCGCCTGGCTGCATAATTAATGGGAACTCAAGCCAGCATCGAAATCGGCCTCAACGCCGCGATTGTGAGCGTTCGTGACGTGCAGCCTCACATATTGGTCACGCGCGACGGCGACCAGTGGGATGCGCTCCCCTACGGCCCTTTCACGCCAATCGATCACCGGACACTTGATATCGGCCTGCGAAATTGGGTGCGTGAGCAGACCGGGTTTGAACTTGGCTATGTCGAGCAGCTCTACACCTTTGGCGACCGTGGTCGCCATGCGCATCCGGACGACACCGGCCCGCACATTGTTTCGGTTGGTTATCTGGCGCTGATTACCGAGGACCCGGTGGAGCCGCTGGAAAGCGCGTCCTTCGCGCGCTGGTATGGTTATTTGCCATGGGAGGACTGGCGCAACGGCAAGCCGGATATTCTCACAGCTGAAATCGAGCCCCGGCTGAAGCGCTGGGCGGCACAGAGCGACCAGGACGATAGCCGTGTTTCAGTGCTCACGCGGCCTGAACGATTGCGCATCTGTTTTGCCATGGATGGTGGATCTGACTGGGACGAGGAAAAGGTTCTGGAGCGCTTCGAGCTGCTTTATGAGGCAGGCCTCGCGGCCGAAGCGAAACGTGACGAGCGCGAGACGGTTAACCTCTGGGGTGACCTCCCCCAGCTCGGGCGCCCAATGCAGTTCGATCATCGCCGGGTACTTGCCACCGCTATGAGCCGGCTGCGCGGCAAACTCAAATACCGCCCCGTGATATTCGAGTTGCTTACCGATTCTTTCACTCTTTTCGAATTGCAGAAAATTGTGGAAGCCATACTGGGACATCATTTACACAAGCAAAATTTCCGTCGTCTTGTCGAGAATGCAGGGCTCGTCGAACCCACCGGTGACGTCAGCACACAGACCGGAGGGCGCCCGGCCAAACTGTTCCGTTTCCGCCGCGATGTCCTGCTTGAGCGCCCTTCGACCGGTGTGAGGATGAAGGGCGGTTAGCTTTGAAGTCATATTGTAACAAATAGCTCCTCTATTTTTACCACCATCATCAAAAAGAATCATTTATTGCATGTTCACATGTCTGGATTCTTTATCATTATTTTTGCTCTCTTTGCCGCACTAGTCGGGCTCCCCATTGCATCTCTTGTAGGAACATCGCGTCTTCGCGAACGTGTCACTGCCCTTGAAAAAGAAATCTCAGCCCTACGCCAACGCTTGGGCGACGAGCCGCCGCCTGTTCGCCAAGAAGTTGAGAGCGAAGACGGCGCGGCCACGCTTGAGCCAGATGCCGAAGATGATGAACCAAGTGATGAAGACGCAGAGCCCACTATAGATGTTCCGCCGGAACAGGCCGCCGCAGGTAGCGCAGACGAGGCCGGATGGCGGCCACAGATTGCACTCTCCTCTACCGGTATTGGCAACACCATATCCGGACTGACGCCCACTTCCGGCAATGTGGAACAAACGCTCGGCACCAAGTGGATTGTCTGGATTGGGGGCCTGGCACTGGCGCTCGGTGGCATATTCCTGGTGCGCTATACGATTGAGGCTGGTCTGCTGGGTCCGGAGGTCCGCATAGCGCTCGGGGCCCTGTTTGCGCTTCTTCTGGCTGCTGCTGGAGAATATTCCCGCCGCAATGATGTCACCGCCGATCTGGCTGGTGTGCCAAGTGCGTATATTCCCGGTGTACTCACAGCCGCCGGAATCCTGACCGGCTTCGCAACCATCTATGCGGCATATGCACTTTATGGGTTCCTACCACCGCTGCTGGCTTTCATACTGCTAGCCGCCTGTTCATTCGCCTCCCTGTCCGCTTCCTGGCTGCATGGGCCCGGCCTCGCCGCTCTGGGCCTTATTGGCAGTTACGCGACCCCCGCGCTGGTTGCCACGCAAACGCCCAAAGCCTGGCCTCTCTTCATCTATCTCCTGTTTGTAACTGGCGCATCATACTTTGCGGCCCGGCTCAAAGGCTGGCTGTGGCTCGCGGTCAGCGCAACAGCGGGCTCTGTCGGGTGGGGCTTGTTATGGTGTGCAGCAAACTGGAGTTTCGGCGACATCATACCTATGAGCTTCTACGTTCTCACTCTCATGGCGATGTCCGTCTATTTCCTCGCCTATATGTCTGATGAAGAAACGAAATCAGACAAGGATGAGACAAAAGAATTCGCACTTGCTCAGATGGACTGGGTAGCTTCTGGCGTTCTTGCAGCCATCTCACTCCTTGTCATGCCAACTGTCAGGCAAGAGGCCTATTCCACACCTTCGCTTCTGCTTCTCGGTTCAGTAACGCTCGCATTGCTTGCCATCGCTTGGCGCTGGCGCAACCTTTCCGTGCTTGTTATCTGGTCGGCAATCCTGTTCGGCACAATCTATCTGACTTGGCATATACCCCAACTTGTCGCTGCTACGCCTTCCGTCGCCTATCTAAACACCGCCCCCATATCGCCACCTGAACTCTGGACGTTTCTCTGCCTCGGCGCCGTTTTCGCTGTAGGCTTTGCGGCAGCAGGTTTCGTGAGAACGATCCAGGATACAAGTCACCCTTACTGGATACTCACCTCTGCAACCGTCCCGATCATCACTTTTTCATATGCTTATCTACGGGCGACAAATTTCGAGCAGGATGTTCCCTTTGGAATCATCGGATTGCTGATGGCTGCTCTCTATGTCGGGGCAAGTGATGTCATGTTCCGCAAGGGATCTGACGAGTTGTGGGGCTGGCGTTCAGGCTGCTACGCCGCTGCCGCAGTTGTGGCACTGGCTCTCGCGTTCACAATCCTATTTGAGAAAGGCTGGCTCACCATTGCACTTGCTCTCGTGTGCCCGGGGCTTGGCTGGGTTGCGCTCAAGCGCCCGGTTCCAGGCCTGCGCTATCTCGCGGCAGGAATGGCGGTCGTGGTGATGGCGCGCCTTGTGTTCGACCCGGTAATAGTAGGCAACGCGCTTGGTTCCACGCCAATCCTGAACTGGCTGCTCTATGGATACGGTGTGCCGGCGGCAGCGTTTATTAGCGCCTCCTTGCTGTTCCGTCAGCAAGAGGATGACCGGTGCGTTCAGGTTCTGGAAGCGGCTGGTATCCTGTGCTTCGTCACACTCATCGGCCTACAGATTCGGCACCTGTTGAATGACGGTAATGTCTATTCTCCAACCTTCGACCTTGCCGAACTCGCGATCCATTCGATTTCAATGCTCGGCCTCGCCATCGGCCTTCAGCGACTCTATGACCGCACCAACAGGGTAACTGTGGAGTGGGCCGCAGCCATACTTGGCATGGCGGGTCTTGCGGCAATTCTGCTGGGGCATCTTTTGGGATGGAATCCATTGTTCACAGGAGAGTCGATCGGCGAGAATCGATTCTTCAATCTGCTTCTGTTGGCTTATGTCGTACCGGCCTTGCTGTGCGGGGTGCTCTACTGGGTGTCTTACAACCGCCGCATGGAGCGCTATGTGAGAGCAATTGGCGCGACATCTTTGTTGCTTATTTTTGCTTATCTAAGCCTTGAGAATCGCGCGCTCTTCCATGGATCGGTTTTAAGAGACGGGATAACAAGTGATGCTGAATGGTACGCCTATTCCGCGATCTGGCTTCTCTATGGGGCGAGCCTTCTGGGTGCAGGAATCGTAACCGGACTGGCCGCATTCCGCTATGCGTCGCTTGCGATCATAATGCTGACCATCACAAAAGTTTTCCTGTCAGATTTGTCCCACCTCTCAGGCATTCTGCGCGCCCTCTCTTTTATTGGCTTGGGGCTGGTTCTCGTTGGTATTGGCTATTTCTACCAGCGGCTTATATTTCCCCAAAATACAGCAGAGCAGGAGGACGCAAAGTAACTGTACCCAGCAATAGTCGCTGCGGCAACTTACCCCTCTGGCTATTTCTGCTCATTTCGTTTATATAGAAGATCGAGCCGGCCCTACTTGCCGGTCCTTTTAACGCCCCCTATATACTCAATTAGAGTATATTTGATGGCAGGAGGCTCGGATGCCGATCATTGAGACCGCACCTAACGTTTCAGACGCAGTGAGCAAATACGGCATCATGGACATGCCGAATTTGGAGTACACGCCTGAGTTGGCCAGGGAAACCGCGCACGCATATGAGCGCGTCTCCACTGTGGTTCCCCCGATCGAGTGGCCGGCCTTCGCGCCTTACGTCAAGGCCATCAATGAACTTAAGAAAGAGCGCAATGCAGTGATCCTGGCGCATAATTATATGACGCCGGAGATTTTTCACTGCATCTCCGATTACGTCGGGGATTCGCTGCAACTGGCGAAAGAAGCCGCCAAGACCGATGCCGAGATCATCGTGCAGTGCGGTGTCCACTTCATGGCCGAAACCGCAAAACTTCTGAGCCCGGAAAAGACCGTGCTCATCCCCGACATGAAGGCCGGCTGTTCGCTGGCCGAATCCATCACAGGCGCTGACGTGCGCGCCCTGCGCAAAACCTATCCGGGTGTGCCGGTGGTTACCTATGCGAACACCACCGCGGAGGTGAAGGCGGAATGCGATATCTGTGTCACCTCCTCGAACGCGGTGAAGATCGTGGAGTCTCTCGGCGTCCCGAAGGTGATATTCCTGCCTGACGAATTTCTCGCCAAATATGTGGCTGGCCAGACCGATGTGGAGATCATCAGCTGGAAGGGGCATTGCGAAGTGCATGAGCGCTTCACGGCAGAGGACCTGCGCGCCGCGCGTGAAAACGATCCAGGCGTCAAGATCATTGCCCATCCCGAATGCCCGCCGGACGTGCTGGCGGAAGCAGACTATACCGGCTCCACAACCGGCATGATCAACTATGTAAAAGATAACCAGCCCAAGAAAGTCGTGATGGTGACCGAATGTTCCATGAGCGACAATGTGGCGGTCGAAACACCTGGCGTCGAATTTGTACGCCCGTGCAATCTCTGCCCGCACATGAAGCGAATTACACTTCCCAAAATATTGGATTCATTGGTTTATTTGAAAGAAGAGATCACCATCGATGCCCGTGTCGCCGCCCGTGCGCGTGCCTCTGTCGAGCGGATGGTCGAACTCAGCAAGTAACAAACCAAACCGGTTCAAACCGCCCCTGCAAGGAGCCAGGTCATGACCTCAGCAGACACGACAAAAGCTCTCCCCGCGACCGCGATAAACGGGGACAGCGTCGTCATTGTCGGCGCCGGACTTGCCGGACTGTTCACGGCTCTGAAACTCAGCCCTCATCTTTGAGCATCACCAGGGCAACGTCATACGGGTGGCCTTCGCACAATGAGCAAAAAAACCAACCTCAAGGTCATGCCCGCAATTGCAATCGATCGCGCAGCCGGCAATGAAACCTCTGTGAAGACCCTGCCGGACCTTCTGGTGGAGCGTGCAGTCAAGGCCGCTCTGGATGAAGATCTGGGGCTTGCAGGCGACATCACGACCCAGGCCACGGTTCGGGACGACTCGCTCGCCAAGGCAGCAATCACCGCGCGCGCACCAGGCCGCATAGCCGGACTGCAATGTGCGATCGCGGCTTTTAAACTTCTTGATCCCAATGTTTCGTTTGAACCTGATGTGAGTGACGGTGGAGATGTGAATCCGGGCGACTCGGTTGCCCACGTCTCAGGGCCGGCAGCCGCAATCCTGACAGGCGAACGCGTGGCACTCAATTTCCTGTGCCACATGAGCGGGATCGCCACGGCGACGCGTGAATTTGTTAAAGCCATCGAGGGCACGGACGCACATATCTGCTGCACTCGAAAGACCACGCCTGGCCTGCGAGCCTTCGAAAAATATGCGGTGCGTGCCGGTGGCGGCCAGAATCACCGTTTCGGGCTCTATGACGCAGTGCTTATCAAGGACAATCATATTGCGGCAGCCGGAGGCGTTGGCGCCGCGGTGACGCGCGCGCGGGATCACGCCGGCCACATGACCAAGATCGAGGTCGAGGTCGATACGCTCGATCAGCTCGATGAAGTGCTGTTATTGGATGTGGATGCGGTCCTGCTCGACAATATGCGCGTGGCTGAGCTTGCCGAAGCGGTCAGACGCACTGATGGAAAAGTTGTGACTGAAGCGTCAGGTGGCGTAACACTGGAAACAGCGCGGAAAATCGCCAAAACCGGCGTCGATCTGATTTCAGTGGGCAGCCTTACCCACTCCCCGAAAGCGCTAGACCTCGGGTTGGATTTTCTTCCTCGAGAACATCATCAATCTGCTTGCCCCTGACGCGGTAGAAAATATGCCGCCCGACCTGTTTGATGCGGTTCATCTCACGCCGCCAGCGGGGTTTCACATAGTTCGCGTGATAGTGGGTTGCACGTCCGATATCGCCAAGCCAGCTTTCCCCGTCAGTGACGCGTTTCGCAAGCTCGTTGGCCATCCGCCATTTATTTTTGTCTTTTGGCACGTCGGTGCGGCCATCGCAGGTAAATGAAAACTGGCACCCGGTACGCCGCAACTGCCCCTGAAAAACAACGCCGCAAATAGTATCGGGATAGAGCGTTGAGCGAACCCGGTTCATGACAACCTGAGCCACAGCAAGCTGGCCGCGGGAAGACTCACCGCGTGCTTCGAAATAAATCGCTGTCGCAAGACAGCGGCGCTGTCGTACCTGATATTCATTCTCGGTCTCACCCTTGAATGTCAGGCCACGGCTGATCTTGGATTTGACCGGCCCCGGTTTGGAAAAAGTCTCTTCGCGCGCTGCCGCAAACTCAGGAAATTGTTGCGGTTGAGTGCGCAGTAGCGATGACAGGAACAGTGTTGCACTGGTCCGCTCCGCAACAGGTATTGCCGGCAGGAGCCCAAACTCCTTCGCGCGATGGTCAATGGGCTCCAGCAGTCCGGGCTGCTCTGGTGTGCTTGAAAGAGCCGCTACTTTTACCGGTGCCTGTTTGGGGATGGACCCTGTAGCCATCATGTCCGCCTGAACAGGCGCTTTGGCAATAACAGTTGCCCTGGCGATATTAGGATCCGATTCCAGGCCCTTTCTGGAGCGGGTCAGCATCGCATACCGGTCGGCGCGCGGGCCCTTATGCGGCGCGGCGAACAAATGCGCGGCCTCCCGGCCAATTCTCGGATGAGTGGTTTTTGTTTCGGATGTTGGAATATGGCGGCCATGTAATGAGCCAACGCCAGATAGCGTGGCGTTGACGGTGATCCCCAGATTTTCCGGATCACCGGCGTAATAGCCGAACGCCAATGCCGGCGCGACCATTATCGCGGCGGCAAGACGCCACTTTCCGCTGACTAGGCGAAACCCCATCCGAGCAGTTACCCAATACGCTTTACAGCTCGGGCAGATACCCAATATTCGTCCGGGCAGTTACCCAATACTCGTTACGACCCGGGAAGGCGTACTCAACTTGAGATTATGACTTCCCCTAATGCCCTTTGCGAGATTCCCCATCCCGACCGGGCTACACCCCCCTGGGGGGTAAAGGATTATTAGGCAGGAAAAGACTTACATGAGTCTTAACCCCGTCAGGCTTGCTCGACTCCCCGTCCAGCAAGTGATGAGCATTATCTAAATCAAGTGTGTGAAAAATATGGACCGAGGAAAAGCCCAGAGATAGGCCAAATTTTCGTGTTCCCGGCCTGGATTGTGGCTAGGATTTGGCGTCTTTTCTGCGCAGAACCGCTTGTGCCGCCGCCAGGCGCGCCACTGGCAAACGAAAAGGTGAACACGAAACATAGTCCAGACCCACCTGCTCGCAGAAATCTATCGATTCCGGATCGCCCGCATGCTCACCGCAAATACCGAGCTTGATATCGGGCCGTGTTTCGCGCCCGCGCTTGACGCCAATCTCCACCATTTCGCCAACACCGAGCTTGTCGATGGAGACAAACGGGTCCACCTCAAAGATGCCGCGGGCGATATAATCGCCAAGGAAACTGGCTGAGTCATCCCGGCTCAGACCATAGACTGTCTGGGTCAGATCATTGGTGCCGAAGCTGAAAAATTCCGCACCCTCGGCAATTTCATGGGCGCGCAGGCAGGCCCGTGGCAACTCGATCATGGTGCCGACGCTATAGTTCAGCTTTACCCCCTTCTCTTTCTGCACCGTATCCGCAACCGCAATAATTTTTTCGCTCAAAAATTCAAATTCTTCTCTTGATGCAATCAACGGCACCATCACCTCGGTCTTAACTGGCTTGCCGGTCTTTTCTCCAGCGTCCGCCGCGGCTTCAAAAATGGCCCGCGCCTGCATCTCGGTGATCTC
>CAXMMX010000104.1:0-10684 GCA_964194535.1 uncultured Alphaproteobacteria bacterium
CAATGCAGAAGATCAAGGACTGACCGGAATTAAGAACGCCTAAGGAATGGAACGTCTTGATTGCCGCATCTTCATACTTTTCCATCGAGGCGTCGAAGCGCCGCTGTTCCAGTCCCTCATTGCCGAAATATTTTACCGTCTCGAAATTGAGCAGGCTGTCCACCGCTTTTGAATTGGCTTCGGTGTCCGCATCATTCCAGTCGCGCCGGATCGCAATGCGCCATTCGCTCGCTTTGAAGGTAAACCAGATATAAATCACAATGGTCACCATCATGATAACCACGAACTCCCAACCAAAATAATAGGCCATCATCGCCGCGATGAATCCGGTCTCGAGGATGGTCGGTATCGAATTCAGGATCGTCATTCGGATAATCAACTCGACCGCCCTGATGCCGCGTTCGATAACCCGGCTCAATCCCCCGGTCTGGCGCTCCAGATGAAAGCGCAGCGATAAACGATGAAGATGCTCAAAGGTCTGGTTGGCGAGGGCGCGCACAGCATTCTGACCAACCCTGACGAACAACACGTCGCGCACTTGCGCGAAAGCGACCATCAGCACCCGCCCCGTGCCATACGCAACGATCAGCATCGCTGGAATGGCGGCGAGCGACAGGGGCGACAGTTCAACAACCCCGGCGCCGGTGGCACTGTTTGTCAGCCAGTCGACTACAGCCTTGTAAGCGAGCGGCACGGAGACGGTGACCATCTTGGACGCAATCAGGGCGACGAATGCGAGAACCACCCTCAGCTTCAGATCAGGGCGCTCTGCAAGCCAGACGAAGGGAAGCAGCGAGCGCAAGACATCGAGGTGTCCTGCACGCGCGTCGAAAATATCCGTTCCCGAAAGGTGGTGGTGGTGATCAGCCATAGCTCTGCTAAATTCGCAAATGCGCCACAAAAAATGAGGTGGCAGCGGTACAAACCCCTGCCCCTATCATATCAGAGATAAATACGCACCACTCCAGCGGCAAGCGCACTATCTGAAAATCTGCGATCTCCCCCGCTCGCATTGGTGCGTGCACGGCAACCGGAGCGACACAATTTAGCGTTACAAATGCAGCCCCTATACGAGACCTTGACGACCTCCACCCCTCGGTGCCACATGCGCCCATGAACAGACACGTAAAAAATATCTGCGTCTATTGCGGCTCGGGTTCGGGCCACAATCCAGCCTTTGCGAAGGCCGCGCGCACTCTTGGCCGCGCCATGGCGCAGGCCAATATCGGCCTGGTATATGGCGGCGGCTCTCTAGGATTGATGGGTGAAATTGCCCGCGCGGTGCTCTGGCATGACGGCCATGTGACGGGCATCATTCCTGAATTTCTGAGCACTCGCGAAAAAATGCACAAGGATGTGCAGGAACTGATCGTGACCCACTCCATGCATGAGCGAAAGCAGATCATGTTTGATAAGTCCGATGCCTTCGTGGCGCTGCCGGGAGGTGTTGGAACGCTGGAAGAACTTATCGAACAACTCACCTGGTCCCAGCTTGGCCAGCATAGCAAGCCTGTCGTTCTGGGAGATATCGACGGCTTCTGGGAGCCCCTGCTCTCGCTCATTCAGCATATGCGGGAGGAGGCGTTCGTGCGCCCAGGCCTGGAACTCGATATCGCAACGGTCAACCGGGCGCAGGACATCGTTCCCACAGTTCTGCGTCTTGCGAAAGCCTCAAAGACCAGCGTGGAAGAGTTGACAATCCCGGAGAAATTTTAATCCATCACCTCGCCGGAGTGCGTGGTCCGGCCGCCATAGGCCGCCGTGTAAATCGCAACTCGCGGTGCAGGATATAAAGACCAGACGCACACACGACAGCTGCGCCGAACAACGTCCAGCCATCGGGAAGGTCGCCAAAGAACAGGTAGCCGAACACGATGGCCCAAATCATGAAGCTGTATTTGAACGGCGCCACCAACGCGGCCTCCCCCCAGCGGAAGGCCTCAATCATGCAATATTGTCCGCCCGCTACGAGAGCACCGCTCGCCGCGAGGTAGCCAAGATCAGAGTATCGGATTTCCGACCAGGCAAATGGCGTGGTGGTCAATCCGAAGAGCATGACGCACAGCGTCGTGAATAACAGCACCGCGGGGCTCGATTCAGTCTGCGATATGCGGCGGGTGAAAAGATCGCGGATGCCGCCGGAAAGAGCACCGGCAAGAGGCAACAGAACTGCTATCTGCATGGCGTCGCTTCCTGGCCGGACCATGAAGATAACCCCCGCAAAGCCGACAAGCACGGCAGCCCAGCGCCGCATTCCGACCTTTTCGCCCAGCATCATCGGTGCAAGTGCGGTGATGAAAAGCGGTCCTGTGAAGGTCACGGCAATGGCATCGGCGAGCGGCAGATAAATCAGTCCGGAAACGAAAAAGAACGATCCGGCGACCATGAAGACAGCGCGCAGACTCTGCCCTTTGTAATTGGTGATCCGCAGCTTGCCCAGCCCACCGGAGAAATACGCAATCAGCACAATCCACGGCAACACGAAAAACCCGCGAAGCAGCAATAGCTCACCGACCGGATACCAACCGGTGAGAGTTTTGATGATAGCGTCGTTAAGTGAAATGAGGGCCGTCGCGCACAGCATGTAGACCATGGCGCGCATCGCGTGCGCGCCTGCACCACTCGCAACGTCATCGGTCGTCACAACACGCCCCCCATCTGAAAATCATCCGACTCATCACGTGCCGGACATTAGGGCAAAGTTTGGGAGCATGGGATGAAATATAATAGCTTGCAGTTTCTTTTTCTGTGGAACAGGCAGCGCTTAAGGCGACGGCGCGCCGTCGCGGATGAGCTTGTAGTTGATGGAATCGAGCAAGGCCTCGAATGAGGCGTCCACGATGTTCGGCGAGACACCAACCGTAAACCATCTCTCGCCCTTGCCGTCCCGGCTTTCCACCAGCACGCGCGTCACGGCGTCGGTGCCGCCGGTCAGGATACGCACCTTGTAATCCACCAGTTCCAGGTCATCGATGTAATCCTGGTACTTGCCGAGATCTTTTCGCAGCGCCGTATCGAGCGCGTTGATTGGGCCATTGCCCTCACCCACGCTCATCATGCTTGATCCGTTCACATGCACCTTCACGGTCGCCTCCGACATCGTCACCAGTTCACCCACCGCATTGTGCCGGCGCTCGACAATCACTCGAAAGCTGTCTACCTCGAAGAAACGAGGAACATTACCAAGCGTGCGGCGGGCCAGAAGCTCGAAGGAGGCATCCGCGCCCTCATAGGCATAGCCGGTGGCTTTGCGGCCCTTCACTTCATTCAGCAGAAGCGTGAGCTTGGGATCGTCCTTGGACGCAGCGATGCCGAGACGTTCAAGCACGCCGAGGATATTTGACCTGCCCCCCTGGTCCGACACCAGAACGCGCCGCTGATTGCCAACCAGTTCAGGGTCCACATGCTCGTAAGTGGAAGGGTTTTTCAGGATCGCGGACGCATGAATGCCGGCCTTGGTGGCGAAAGCAGACTCGCCCACATAGGGCGAGTGGCGATTGGGAGCCCGGTTCAGGAGTTCATCCAGCATGCGCGAGGCATGGGTGAGGGTACGCAACTGCACCGGCTTCACGCCGATCTCATAATGTTCGGCAAATTCGGATTTCAACATCAAGGTCGGAATGATCGATGTCAGGTTGGCATTGCCGCAGCGCTCACCAAGGCCATTGAGCGTGCCCTGCACCTGCCGTGCCCCCGCGCGTATCGCCGCCAGTGTGTTGGCAACAGCGTTCTCGGTGTCGTTGTGGGTGTGAATACCAAGATGGTCGCCCGGCACGACTTTGGTAACTTCTGAAACGATTTCCTCAATCTCCGCCGGCAAAGTGCCGCCATTGGTGTCGCACAACACAACCCAGCGCGCGCCCTCGTCATAGGCCGCCCTGGCGCAGGCGAGCGCATAGTCCTTGTCCGCCTTATAGCCGTCGAAGAAATGTTCGCAATCGAGCATGGCCTCACGGCCGGCTTCTTTCACCGCCTTCACCGATTCCGAGATGGCGGACAAATTCTCTTCGTTGGTGATGCCGAGCGCCACGCGCACGTGATAATCCCAAGATTTGGCGACCAGGCAGATGGCGTCGCATTCGGCCCTCAGCACATCCTGAAAACCCGGATCATTGGAAATGCTGCGTCCGGCCCTCTTGGTCATCCCGAAGGCCGTAAAATCAGCATTCTTGTAGAGCCGCCTGTTTTCAAACAGCGCGGTATCCACCGGGTTCGCGCCGGGATAACCGCCCTCGATATAGTCAACGCCAAGCGCATCCAGCGTCTCGGCGATGAGCAGCTTGTCCTCCAGCGAGAAATCCACGCCGATGGTCTGCACACCGTCGCGCAGCGTGGTGTCGTAGAGATAGAGACGTTCTTTTTTCTTCGCGCTCATCGTGCGATTTCCCACGTCGTTCCCTCAGGGCCGTCCTTCAGCGCGACGCCCATTCCCGCCAATTCATTCCTGATCCGGTCGGCTTCTGCGAAATCTTTGGACTCGCGTGCCTCAAGCCGGGCAGCGATCAACTGCTTCACCTGTCCCTCATCGATTTCCACGGAAACAGGTCTCCAATCCGTCCAATCTCGAGCCGTATCATTCAACAGACCCATAAACTGGCCGCATGCCTTCAGGCGGGCAGCGGCACCCTTTTCGCCGCGTGCCGCTTCACTGCGCAGTTGATGCATCGCCGTCAGCGCCTTTGGCGTATTCAAATCATCCCTAAGTGCTTGAAGCACATCAGCGCAAAGAGTGCAGCCGGGCTCTGCATCTTCGGTTAACTGATACCAGTGGTCCAGAGTGCGCTTGGCTTCTCTCACCCCGGCTTCTGTCCAGTTAAACGGCTGCCGGTAGTGAGTTGTCATCATCGCGAGGCGGATTGCTTCACCCGGCCACTCTTCAAGCAGATCACGGATGGTAATGAAGTTGCCAGCCGACTTGGACATTTTCTGCCCTTCGACCTGCAGATAGCCATTATGCATCCAAACTTGAGCCATCATGTCAGTGCCGTGTGCGCAGCGTGACTGGGCGATTTCATTCTCATGGTGCGGGAAGACGAGATCGACCCCGCCGCCGTGAATATCAAAGGTCTCACCCAGATGCTGCGCCGACATGGCCGAACATTCGATATGCCAGCCCGGCCGTCCCGGCTCGGTGATACCGCACGGGCTGTCCCAACCAGGTTCGTTTTCCTTGGACGGCTTCCACAGGACGAAATCCATGGGATCTTTCTTGTAGGGCGCGACCTCGACCCGTGCGCCCGCTTCCATCTCGTCCAGGGAACGTTTTGAGAGCTTGCCGTAATCCGGCATGGACGGCACGTCGAACAGAACATGACCCTCGGCCACATAGGCGTTGCCCTTTTCCACCAGCTGCTCGATGAGCGCCTTCATCTGTTCGATGTGGTCGGTTGCGCGCGGCTCCACGTCCGGCGGCATCACGCCAAGGGCGGCAATGTCATCATGGAACTGTTTCGTGGTGCGCTGGGTGATCTCGTTGATGGGCACGCCCTCTTGCGCGGCGCGGGCGTTTATCTTGTCGTCCACGTCGGTGATGTTGCGCGCATAGGTGACGTGATCGGCCCCATAGACATGGCGCAGCAGCCGGAAGAGCACATCGAACACGATGACGGGGCGCGCATTGCCGATATGGGCATGATCATAGACGGTCGGCCCGCACACATACATACGAATATTGTCCGCATCCAGTGGCGTGAAGACTTCCTTCTTGCCGGTCAGCGTGTTGTAGAGCTTGAGGTCCAACAGTCGTCTCTCCGGCTGAGCGGGGCGTTCAAGTCATATTTTTACGAAACATACAGGAGAACGGCCGCGCCAGCTTTTGCTAGGGGGTAATGATAATGCTGCCAATGATAGCAACTGGTAAAAGAGGCTGTCCTGTCATGGGACGTGACAATGGTGAAGAAGACCACGCGGGTCAACACATTTGGAGAGGATTACAGACGCGGCCCTAGACGAATGTCACTTCAATTTCACCTAACACACCATAGTCGGCGACGGCCGTTTGTCCCCGTTCGATATATACGAAACCGGTACACGTGCCTGTCGACACGACTTCGCCGGCATTCAAATCAAGCCCTCGCCCGGACAGCGCGTTCACCAGCCAGTCCAGAACATTGAATGGATGACCGAGTACGTTCGCACCTGTGCCTTCGCTTTTCATCTCGCCATTTACAGTGAAACAGACCCGGTGCGCAGCCAGGTCCAGCTCACGCCAGGCGGTGCAATCCTTACCCAGCACAAATCCGCCATTCATCCCGCAGTCCGCGGCGGCCAGCGCCACCCGGTCCTGCAGCAATGTGTCAAAGCGCGGTGAAACAATCTCAAAGGCCGGGAGCACGGCTTCAACGGCATCGAGTATCTCCTCCCGGCCATATGCGCTGTTCCGCGCGGTAAGGGTTGAGCCGAACCGAAAGGCAAATTCACTCTCGATGCACAGATGCCCGAAGTCCTGAGCGTTGAGCCTGGCAGGTGATGCAAATGTCGTCGGCCCGTAAAACGGACCGTAAAAGGGCTCATCCACGCGGTAGATTTCCTGAACCCCTGGAGCAGTCGCCCCGACTTTCCAGCCCGCGACCGGTTCATCCCACGCGCCCATGAATACGTCTTGCAGGGCGTAACCTTCGTCCATGGTTCGAGGCGTTAACTCGCCCAGCCCTTCGAGCATCGCGGCGTCACGACGCACCGCGCAGATGGCACTGGCGGCTTCTTGTGTTTGTTCCGGAGTCACGTGACCACTCCCCCCTTTGAAAGCTGGCGCAGATACATATCCCTTACCGCCAAAGGTGGGGCAAGAGCCTAAGAAACGCCACCTTTGCGCGAATATGATCGTCATGTTGCTTGAACACTGCGCTCAGCCGACGTAAAGGTGCCGTATTGACCCGATATCTGGTCGGGTCTCATACTCAATAACCGTTTCGTATGGCCGGGTCATAATCCATTAGTGGCATGCAATTGAAAAACACAAAATCAATCCTGCAGAAGGCATTTGCCCGGCATGGCAAGACCGGCATTGCCGCCGCGTGCGGCAGCCTTGCGGTATTCGGGCTTGTGGGCATTTGGTCACTGGCGCTCGCTCAGCAGCCTTACCCGGCGCCTTATCCGCCTCCTGGCGCCCAGCCGCCGCCCAATTACCAGCCGGCCTACCCGCAACCGGGCTATCAGCAACCGCCTGTAAACCAGGGCCGGCGTCTCTCGACGCAGGAATTGCGATGTATGCAATTAAGACAGGAACTGGCCAATGACTGGATCCAGCGCGAGCAGGGGCGCAGCGATGGACCGAAGCTGGATAAACAAATCCGCAAAATTGACCGCATCTTCCAAACAACCCAGGCCAAGGCTGAACGCAGTGGCTGCTATCGGAGCAACTTTATATTCGGCCGTTCGCTGGTGCGCACGCCCAAATGCCTGCGCCTCAATCGCAAGATTGAGAATGCCCGGCGCCAACTGGAACATCTTCAAGCGCAGCGTTCGGCCCAATCTGGCGGTCAAAACCGGCGTAAGAATGATCTGGTAGCCGCATTGGCGCGGGCCGGCTGTGGCTCCCAGTATCAACAGCAAGCGCGGCGGCGCAGCGGTGGCGGATTCATGCGCTGGTTTGAGGAGGATTTCTGGGACACCACCCCGAGGCGAGGGCTTGAGACATCCCGCATTGAGCCCTTTGGTACATATCGCACGCTGTGCGTGCGCTCGTGCGATGGCTATTATTTCCCGGTCAGCTTCTCAACATTGCCCGGCAGCTTTTCGCAGGACATCAACAAATGCCAGTCGCAGTGCGCGGCCCCGGCTGATTTATACGTTTACCGCAATCCGGGCGAAGAGCCCGAGCAAATGGTCTCCTCCGACGGCCGCCAGGCCTATAGCGACCATCCGAATGCCTGGCGTTATCGCAAGCAATATGTGAAGGGCTGCTCATGCAAGTCGATCGAGTACGACCCGAACGAGATTGCCCTTGTGAACGAAAAAGCCGAAGAAGAAAAATCACAGGCTCAGGGCGGCGGCGCACAATTCAAAGACAAAGCTCAGCCCAAGAAGACGCCCTGACTTTTCATTTAGTTAAATCGTTTCCCGGAACCTGTTTGTTATGGGGTATCGGCGATCGCGCCCGAACAGTTTCTGTGTGATTTTCACGCCGGGCGCCGACTGTCTGCGTTTGTATTCCGCCAGGTACAGCAACCGCTGAATCTCTGAAACGACCTTTTTATCGTGGCCGCGTGCAACGATCTGGGATAACGGCATCTCGTTCTCAACAAGGCATGTCAGAATATCATCGAGCACGTCATAGGCGGGCAGGGAATCCTGGTCTGTCTGGTTTTCCTTCAACTCCGCGCTCGGCGCCTTGGTAAGAATATTATCCGGGATGACGATACCCTTTGGACCCAGAACGCCGCGCGGCAGATTTGCATTGCGCCAGCGCGACAGGGCGTAAACTTGCGTCTTGTAGAGATCCTTTATCGGATTGAACCCGCCATTCATGTCGCCGTAAAGCGTCGCGTAGCCGACTGAAACCTCGGACTTGTTTCCGGTTGTCACCACCATCGCGCCAAACTTGTTGGAGATGGCCATGAGGATGGTCCCACGGGCGCGTGACTGGATATTCTCTTCCGCCGTTCCCGAGGCCGTGTCTTTGAACAGCGGCTGGAGGCATTCATTGAACCCTTCGACGGGCTTGTGAATGGGAAGCGTGTCATAGCGCACGCCTAAGCCTTCAGCGCACACAGCCGCATCGTTGAGACTTTCATCGCTCGTATAGGAATAGGGAAGCATAAAGCAGTGGACCTTTTCAGGCCCCAGAGCATCGACACAGATTGCGGCGCAAATGGCGGAATCCACGCCGCCGGACAATCCAAGCACGACACCGGGAAATCCGTTTTTTGTTACATAGTCTCTCAAGCCCGTCACGCAGGCGAGATAATCGGCTCCCTCGCCTTCTTCCACCGAAGAGAGCTCATTGGGCTCACATCGCCATGCACCATCAACCCGCTGCCATTTTGTGAGCGTTATTTTCTCCTCCCAGTCAGGGAGTTGCGCGCAAAGCTCACTGTTCGCATTGAGAGCAAAAGAAGCGCCATCAAACACCAGCTCGTCCTGCCCGCCCACTTGGTTGACGTAAATAAGCGGCACGCCGTTCTCCGCAACACGCGCGGCGGCGATATTCATGCGCACATCCATTTTGCCGGAGAAGTAGGGTGACCCGTTGGGCACAATCAGCATTTCGGCGCCAGTTTCGACGAGGCACTCGCAGACCTCTTCGCTCCAGATATCTTCACAGATGGGGACACCGATACGAATCCCCCGGAAATTCACCGGACCCGGCATCGGACCCGCCTCAAAGACCCGTTTTTCATCGAACACGCCATAGTTCGGAAGCACCGCCTTGGTGCGCACGCCCTCCACTTTGCCGCCATCCAGCAAGACAACCGCATTGTAGACGAGGCCGTCCTCTTCCCATGGCGTACCGACGAGCAGTGCCGGGCCGTCATCGCCCGTTTCCTTCGCCAGCTCTTCGATGCAATCGCGAACGGCTTCCCGGAAGGCAGGCTTGAGGATCAAGTCCTCTGGCGGATAACCGGAGATGAACAGTTCGGAAAAAACAAGCAGGTTCGCTCCCTGCCCGGCCGCCACTTTTCTTGCCTCGCGCACGCGTTCACCATTGCCGTTAACGTCACCGGCAACCGGGTTCAGCTGAGCAAGCGCAATTCCAATCTTGTCCGTAATATCTCGAGGCATGGGCAAAGGTTACCGGTGCGCTGGAGTGGCGGGCAAGGGCTTGTGGCACATATCAGGACCGTGATGAAGTCCGCGGCTCAACCGGCCGATGCGGATTTTTTGAGATCTGGGGCCTGCGCTCGATCGCGTTTCAGGCGCTCCGCAATCAGAAACGCCAGCTCCAGAGCCTGATCTGCATTGAGGCGCGGGTCACAATATGTGTGATACCGGTCCGACAAATCTGTTTCCGTTACCTCGCGTGCACCGCCTATACATTCGGTTACATCCTGGCCGGTCATTTCCAGATGTACACCGCCTGGATGCGTTCCTTCCGCGCGATGAATATCGAAGAACTCCTCAACCTCCTGCAAAATGAGGTCGAAGGGGCGGGTCTTGTAGCCGGTAGCCGCCTTGATGGTGTTGCCGTGCATGGGATCGCATGACCAGACCACGTTTTTGCCTTCCCGCTCGACCGCCCGGATAAGCGCCGGCAAATGGTCCCCGGAGTTTTCCGCGCCAAACCGGCAAATCAGCGTCAGCCGGCCAGCCTCATTCTCAGGATTGAGGATATCGATCAGGCGAAGCATGTCGTCGGTTTCCAGCGAGGGGCCACACTTCATGCCAATCGGGTTCTTGATGCCCCGCGCCCATTCAAGATGCGCATGATCGGCCTGGCGTGTCCTGTCGCCAATCCAGACAAAATGGCCTGACGTTGCGTACCAGTCGCCTGAGGTTGAATCGACCCGCGTGAAGGCCTGCTCATAGCCAAGCAGCAAAGCCTCGTGGCTGGTAAAGAAATCCGTCGAGCGCAATTGCGGGGTGTTGTCCGGCGTCAGCCCGCACGCTTCCATGAAATTCAGGCATTCGGAAATCCGGTCGGCGATTTCCTCATAATGCTTCTCCGCCGGACCGTCCTTCAGAAAGCCAAGGTTCCACTGATGCACATGGTTGAGATTGGCATAACCGCCCTGCGACAGCGCCC
>CAXMMX010000105.1:0-4086 GCA_964194535.1 uncultured Alphaproteobacteria bacterium
CAAAGGATTTGGCCGCGTCATCATGGCGGCTGCGGAAAACTGGCTGCACGGGCGCGGTGTGTGGAAGCTCAATCTTCTCGTGCGCGAGAGCAATGTGCCCGTCATCGAGTTCTATTCAGCCCTTGGCTATGACCGCGAGGAACGGGTGAACCTCGCCAAATGGATCGACCCCACTCGCAAGCCCCCCGCTCAGGGCTAAGCGGTATGACTTATAACAGGTTGCCCTGAAGCGGCTCGAGTATATCGGGCGTCTCGTTGGCCGGGTTGTTGATCTTGGGGTCCACCTCAACCGTTTCAAGCAAATCATCCTCTGCCGGAACTAAGAACTCCGCCACGTCGCCCGGTGCGAGCCGCTTGCAATCAAGCCAGGCATCAAACTGCTCCGGATTGAGAATCACCGGCATACGGTTGTGCAATGGGCTGATGGTCGCATTGGCCTGCGTCGTCAAAATGACAGCCGACTCGATTTCGCTGCCGTCCGCGCCCTGCCAATGTTCCCACAGTCCGGCAAATGCCAGCAGGCCCTGGTCCCCGCGTTTTATAAAGAATGGCCGCTTGGACCCCTTCTGGCCTGTCCACTCGATGAAGCCGTCAGCGGGGATGAGACAACGGCGGTGGCGCATGGCGGCGCGGAAGGATGGTTTTTCGGCAGCCGTTTCGCACCTCGCATTGATGATTGTTGAAAACTCCTGGGGGTCTTTGACCCAGGACGGCACAAGCCCCCACCGCACCAGCGCCAACGCCCGCGCGCCATTGCTGCCCATCCGGACGATGGCGATGGGTTGGGTTGGCGCAATATTGTGACGCGGCGGAAAGTTCGGCTGGTTCGCATAACCAAATGTGGCGCGAATGACCTCCGGGTCGGAAATAAGGGTGAAGCGGGAGCACATATATTGGCTATAGCAAGCGCCCGCCGGCACATAAAGTACGAAATGGGCACGCCCGGTAAGCTTTTGGAAACTCTTATCCGCCACCCTTCATCGATCATTTTGTCGTTGTTCAGTTGCGGTGAGTTTCCATGTCCAGGTCGCCAGTTCAGTTGCGTGTTGTCGCGTCGAATGACAATGACTTCGTTCGAGAAAACCTTGCGAGAGCCTTCAAGAATTCGATGACGGAGCATCTTCGCGCCCACACCGAGGGCACGAACGTCAATCCTACGACACTGCTCACGACAGATTATCTAAATCATTTCAAAGAGATAATTATGTTGCTGGAACTTGTGCCTTCCGCACCATCCCAGTTCGCAGCCGAGATTTCCAATTGGCAGCATGAATCCTACGAAGAGCATTTCACCCACTCTGGCTTCCGCGACAAGGAATTGGCTATCGTTGGCTATCGCAATGCTCCAGAGGACGTTCGTCGCGCATTTGATTCCTCGGTTGCCGACCTGGAGCAGGAGATGGTGATGCTGCTTCAGCAGGTGCAAAAGAAAATCGGAGATGGTGATACCGAGGGGCTGGCCAAGTTGTGTAACGAGAGAATTCCGCATCTTCAGGACCTCATTCAGATCACTGCGGGCATCGTTAACGGCGCTATCTCTGGTGGCTCTGAAGATATCGATGATGACGGCATCAAAGAGGAACAGGGTGACGCCCAGTCAGCAGTCGACGCCCTTTTCGACTAGCGTTATATGGTGCTCTGTTGTGAACCGGAACGCCTAGCATGACCGGTAACCAAGCGCCAACCTATGGGTAAACCTGAAAAAAACCAGCCTCGGTGGCCTCGCGCAGCAGCAAGCGCTGCCATATTCCGTGATGGCAAGGTTCTGCTCGCCCAGCGCTCCAAGCCGCCACTCAAAGGCATCTGGAGCCTGCCCGGGGGACATATCGAAGCCGGCGAAAAAGCGATTGACGCAGCGCACCGCGAACTCAATGAAGAAACGGGAATAACCGCCGATCTCAAGGGGCTGGCAGATGTGGCAAATGTGATTATGCGCCGTGATGATGGCGCACTGCGCGCACATTATGTGATCAGTGTCTTCTATGGCATCTGGCTGCACGGCGAAGCCAAAGCAGAAAGTGGCTGTCAGGCGGTCGAATGGGCGGATATTGCAGAGCTATCTGAACGGCCCATGACTGATGGCACGGCGGCGATTATCGAGCGCGCGGCAGGCCTGCTAAGCAGCCAGGACAATAACCCGGAGTGAATTAGGACGTTCACAAACATTTCAGGGTGATTGACTGGCGGGGTCCCTCCCGCGGGGTCATACTGCTCGCCATCATGCGTGGATATATCAAATACGTCTTCCGGCCGCTTGTCGCGGCATTTGTTCTTTTTGCAATTTTGGCGGCCTCCATGCCCGCTGGCGCAACTCCGGCACTGTGGCGTATTGAGGGATGGAGGAAGACCGATTTCAATAAAACGTCGATCGACTTCTCAGAGATTCTCTCGGGCGGCCCGTCAAAGGACGGGATTCCCTCCATCGACAATCCGAAATTCGTTGACCTCGGCAAGGTTACTGATCTTGGGGGCACGGAGCCTGTCATCGGCCTTGAGATCAATGGCGATGCCCGCGCCTACCCGCTTGGCATTCTTATCTGGCACGAGATTGTCAACGATGTGGTCGGCGGAACGCCAGTCGCGGTCACCTATTGCCCGCTGTGCAATTCTGCCGTTGTGTTCGACAGACGTTTAGAGGGCAAGGTGCTGGAGTTCGGCACCACGGGCAAACTGCGCAATTCCGATTTGGTAATGTATGACCGGCAAACGGAAAGCTGGTGGCAGCAATTCATCGGCACGGCCATTGTCGGCGAATATAATGGCAAGGAACTGACAGGCATTCCTGCCCGGCTTGAATCGTTCGATAATTTCAAGGCGCGATATCCCGGCGGCAAGGTTCTCGTACCCAATGATGAGAACATGCGCAGATACGGCAATAATCCCTATACAGGTTATGACAGCGCTTCCAGGCCGTTCCTTTACGACGGTGAAATGCCCAAGGACATCAACCCCATGGCCCGGGTCGTCGTGGTCAAGATCGATGGTAAACCGCAGGCGGTCACGCTGGAGTTGCTGCGCAAGAAAGGTGAGATCACACTCGGGGACATCTCACTGAAATGGAAAAAAGGCCAGAATTCCGCCCTCGACTCGCGCGAAATCGCCAAGGGCCGGGACGTCGGTAATGTCGTGGCCCAGCGCAACACCGCCAATGGCCCAAAAGATGTGATGTATGATGTCACCTTCGCCTTCGTGTTTCATGCCTTCCATCCCAAGCAGCCTATCGTGAAGAGCTGACCGGCTTTTCTCCCGCGAACCCCCCATACGCCTAGCGGCGGGTTCAATTCTGCGCTACGAGGGGCAGATGTTCCGCACCCCAACCATTCCCATCCGCACACGATCTCAGGCGCGCGCTTGCGCCCTGGCTGTCCTGCTCAGTTTCAGCCTGATGGTAACGGGAGCAGGGCCCGGAAATGCGCAACTGAACCCGGACGACCGCCCCTATGATGACAAGCTGCTGCGGTTGTCCGAGATTCTGGGCGCGATCCACTATCTGCGGGAGTTGTGCGGCGCCGCGGAAGGCCAGGTCTGGCGCAAGCAGATGCAGGAGATCATTGAATCGGAAGGCACCACCGCCATTCGCCGCGCCAAGCTGGTGAAGGGATTCAACAAGGGCTATCGGGGGTATCGGCGGACCTACCGCTCCTGCACCGAGCCGGCAAAGGTTGCAATCGACCGCTTCATGGACGAAGGCGGCGCGCTTGCTGACTTGATGCTGAAGGAAAGTCAGTAGGCTGGCAGCCTTCTGATTTTGTTTATATTGTACTATTTCAATAATATACACGCATATCGAATAATCGTTTTTTTCTCCTAGCGACCATATAGCGACCATGCCCGCTCGTTTTTGAGGTTCAGGATGGAACAGCTTCGATGGAAGCCTGGTCAAAGATGATTCAGCCGGGCATTGGAAATAATGAGCAAAAACGCATCGCAAACGACCTGCGCAAATATTGTGAATTAGATACCTGCGCAATGGTCGAAATTTATCGCTTTCTCGTAATGGTGCTTAAGGCCAACTAACCCAAAAAAGCGTACATTCAAGACCTGAGTGTGGTCATGTGATTGGCTGTTTTGCGAAACGGATCAGCC
>CAXMMX010000106.1:0-23510 GCA_964194535.1 uncultured Alphaproteobacteria bacterium
AGATGGTGATGCCCGGCGACAATGTGACGGTCGAGGTTGAGCTGATCGTGCCGATTGCGATGGAAGCGCAGCTGCGCTTCGCCATCCGCGAGGGCGGACGCACCGTCGGCGCCGGCGTCGTCGCGGAAATTATCGAGTAGATAGGATAAACAAAAACCGGTTTCCAATTATTGGCAGCTGGTTTTTTCCAGGGTGAAAGACATGCAAAGCCAGAATATACGCATACGGCTCAAAGCCTTTGACCATCGGGTTCTCGATGTGTCGGCCAAGGAGATTGTGAATACCGCCAAGCGCACGGGCGCAGAGGTGCGCGGGCCAATCCCGCTGCCGACGCGGATTGAGAAATTCACCGTCAACCGGTCACCGCATGTCAATAAGAAGAGCCGTGAGCAGTTTGAAATGCGTACGCATAAAAGGCTGCTCGATATTGTTGATCCGACACCGCAAACGGTGGACGCGCTGATGAAGCTCGACCTCGCCGCCGGTGTTGATGTGGAAATCAAACTCTAACGCTTAGGCCTATCAGGCGTTAATGGGGAATGAAGTGATGCGCTCAGGCGTGATTGCACGCAAAGTCGGAATGACCCGCCTCTTCACCGAAGCAGGCGAGCATATTCCCGTGACCGTGCTCCAGTTGAACAAATGCCAGGTTCTTGCCCAGCGGACGCAAGAGAAAAACGGCTATACGGCCGTGCAACTCGGTTCCGGTCTGGCGAAGGTGAAGAATGTCAGCCGCGCTCAGCGTGGTCATTTCGCCACTGCCAAGGTGGAGCCCAAGGCCCAAGTCGCCGAGTTCCGCGTCAGTCCGGAAAATTTGATCGATATCGGTGCTGAAATTACTGCTGACCATTTTGTCGAGGGTCAGTATGTGGACGCCAGCGGCACCAGTGTCGGCAAGGGTTTCGCCGGCGCCATGAAGCGGCATGGATTTAGTGGTCTGGGGGCCAGTCATGGCGTGTCCATCTCTCACCGAAGCCATGGTTCCACCGGCCAGTGCCAGGACCCCGGCAAGGTGTTCAAGGGCAAGAAGATGGCCGGCCAGATGGGCAATAAGCAGATCACGACGCTTAATCTTCGCGTGGTCAAAACCGATGTTGAGCGTGGTTTGATCATGGTCCGCGGCGCGGTCCCGGGCTCCAAGGGCGGCTGGGTTTTGCTGCGCGATGCGATCAAGAAGTCACTGCCCGATGATGTGCCGACGCCTGGCGCATTCCGCGGCGGAATTAATGGCGGCGCCAAGCCAAAGGCGGAAGCCGAAGACACCGAAGCGGATGCTCCGGAGACGGAGCAGGCGGTGAGTGAGGAAAACACCGAGGCGCCTGCTGAACAGACACAAGCTCCTGAAGCCGAAAAAAAGGCCGATAAAGCTGGCGAAAACGATACGCCCGGGACTGAAGAAGGTCAGGACAAATGAAGGCCGATGTAACGACATTGGAGGCCAAGAAGGCCGGAACGGTCAATTTGTCGGATGATGTGTTCGGCCTGGAGCCGCGTTCCGACATTCTGCATCGCATGGTGCGCTACCAGCTCGCTAAGAGACGCGCCGGCACGGTATCGGTGAAGGACCGTTCGCAGATCACCGGCAGTACCGCCAAGATCATGAATCAGAAGGGTTCGGGCCGGGCGCGTCACAGCACGCGCAAAGCCAACCTGTTTCGCGGCGGTGGCAAGTCATTCGGGCCCAAGCCGCGCGATTATTCGATTTCACTGCCCAAAAAGGTACGCGCCCTGGCCCTGCGTCATGCGCTCTCCGCCAAGGCGAAATCGAACGAGCTTATTGTTCTTGATAATGCTGCGCTCAAGAGTGCCAAGACCGGCGGTTTGAAGAAAAAACTCGCCAAGCTGGGCCTGGCCTCTGCGCTGATTGTCGATGGCGCGGAGCTTGAGAAAAATTTCTCGCTGGCCGCACGCAACATTATCGGCATCGATGTGCTCGCGGTTCAGGGCATCAATGTCTACGACATTCTGCGCCGGGAGAAACTGGTGCTGACCAAGGCTGCGGTTGAAGCTTTGGAGGCGCGATTTAAATGAACCTCATTGACGCATATGACGTGATTGTCAGCCCGTCCATCACCGAGAAATCGACGTTGGTGTCGGAGCATAATCAGGTGATCTTCAACGTGCGGCGCGACGCCACCAAGCCGCAAATACACGCGGCGGTCGAGACATTGTTCAACGTGAAGGTCAAGGCCGTGAATACCCTCAAACGGAAGGGCAAGATCAAGCGGTTCAAGGGGGTCCTGGGCAAGCGTTCGGATATCAAGAAAGCCATCGTCACGCTTGAGGATGGCCAGAGCATCGACATTACGACGGGTCTATAGGTGAGACGTAACCGATGGCATTGAAAACATACAAACCTATGACGCCCGGCCAGCGCAATCTCGTGCTGGTTGATCGCTCTCACCTGTGGAAAGGCCGGCCAGTCAAGGGACTGACTGAAGGCTTGATCGGTAAGGGTGGCCGCAACAATGCGGGGCGGATCACCGCGCGCCGCAGGGGTGGCGGGCATAAGCGGCTTTACCGGGTGGTCGACTTCAAACGAGGCAAGGCGGATGTGCCGGCGACGATCGAGCGGATTGAGTATGATCCCAATCGTTCTGCTTTCATCGCGCTGCTGCGTTATGAAGATGGCGAACAGAGCTACATTCTGGCGCCGCAGCGTGTGAGAGTCGGCGACAAGGTGATTTCAGGCGAACAGGTCGACGTCAAGCCTGGCAACGCCATGCCGCTCGCAAACACACCGATCGGTACCATCGTGCACAATATCGAGATGAAACGCGGCAAGGGCGGTCAGATCGCCCGCGCGGCGGGAACCTATGTACAGCTTGTAGGCCGCGACTCAGGTTACGCGATCCTGCGGCTCAGTTCAGGCGAGACGCGCATGGTGCGCGACGAATGCATGGCGACGGTCGGTGCGGTTTCCAATCCCGATAACGCCAATATCAAACTGGGTAAGGCTGGTCGCAAACGCTGGATGGGCAAGCGTCCTTCAGTGCGCGGCGTGGCCATGAACCCGGTTGACCATCCTCATGGCGGCGGCGAGGGACGCTCGTCCGGAGGGCGCCACCCTGTGACGCCCTGGGGCAAGCCCACCAAGGGCAAGCGCACCCGCTCAAACCGCCGTACAGACAAACATATTGTCCGCAGTCGTCATCTGCGGAAGAAGAGATAGGAGCCAACCCTTGTCACGTTCTGTTTGGAAAGGCCCATTTGTCGACGGGTATCTGCTCAAGAAGGCGGATGCGGCCAGCGCCAGCGGCTCCAACGCGGTCATCAAAATATGGAGCAGGCGCTCAACTATTCTGCCGCAATTCGTCGGACTGACTTTCGGCGTTCACAACGGGCAGAAGCATGTGCCCGTGCTGGTGACCGAAGACATGATAGGGCATAAATTCGGTGAATTCGCACCGACCAGGACCTATCACGGCCACACTGCCGACCGGCGTGCGAGAAGGGTGTAGGGACATGGGCAAGGCCAAAAGAGAACGCGTATTGCCGGAGAATGAGGCAAAAGCGGTCACGCGCCTGCTGCGCGTGTCACCGCAAAAACTCAATCTCGTCGCGCAACTCATTCGCGGCAAAAAGGTCGACAAGGCGCTGGCCGATCTCACCTTTTCGCGCAAGCGTATCGCCCTTGAAGTCAAGAAGACGCTTCAGTCGGCCATCGCGAACGCAGAAAACAACCACGATCTGGACGTGGACGCACTGGTCGTGTCACAGGCTTTTGTGGGCAAGAATCTGGTGATGAAGCGCTGGAAACCGCGCGCACGTGGCCGGGTTAGCCGCATCATCAAACCGTTTTCGCAGTTGACCGTCGTGGTCAGGCAGGTCGAGGAGGCCGCATAATGGGTCAAAAAGTAAATCCGATCGGCTTGAGGCTCGGCATCAACCGGACTTGGGATTCGCGCTGGTACGCGGACAAGGGCGAGTATGGCAAGCTGCTGCACGAAGACATCAGAATTCGCGAACGTGTACTGAATATGCGCTCACAGGCTGGCATTTCGAAGGTCGTAATCGAGCGGCCGCACAAGAAGTGCCGCATCACGGTGCATACGGCGCGCCCCGGCATCCTGATCGGGAAGAAGGGTAGCGACATCGAGAAGTTGCGTAACGAGCTTTCGTCGATGACGGATTCTGAAGTTCAGTTGAACATTGTTGAGATCCGCAAGCCCGAAATCGATGCCACTCTGGTCGCCGAAGGTATCGCCCAGCAGCTTGAGCGGCGTGTCGCTTTTCGCCGCGCCATGAAGCGCGCCGTTCAGTCGGCCATGCGGCTGGGTGCGTTGGGAATTCGCATCAATTGCGCGGGACGTTTGGGCGGTGCGGAAATCGCACGCATGGAATGGTATCGCGAAGGCCGCGTGCCTCTGCACACGCTGCGCGCTGACATTGACTACGGCACTGCGCTCGGACGCACGGCTTACGGGATTATCGGAATCAAGGTCTGGGTCTTCAAGGGCGAGATCATGGAGCACGATCCGATGGCCCATGAGCGCCGGTCCATGGAAACGCAGGAAGGCGGACGGATGCGCCGTGATGACCATGCGGCCAAGCGCCCGAACTAAGAGACGAGCAAGAGGATTTAGAAGATGCTGCAACCGAAGCGGACAAAGTTTCGCAAGATGCAGAAGGGACGTATCAAGGGCGCCGCCAAGGGTGGCTGGTCCTTGAATTTCGGCTCCTATGGTTTGAAGGCGCAGACGCCCTCGCGGGTGACCGCCCGCCAGATCGAAGCTGCGCGCCGTGCCATGACCCGGCATATGAAACGTTCGGGCCGTGTGTGGATACGCATTTTCCCCGATGTGCCTGTATCGAAGAAACCAACCGAGGTGCGCATGGGCAAGGGTAAGGGCGTCACGGAATTCTGGTGCGCGAAGGTGAAGCCTGGACGGATCATGTTCGAGATTGATGGCGTGACGGACATAATCGCCCGTGAGGCGCTGCGGCTGGGCGCGGCAAAATTACCGCTTAAAACCAAAATCGTTCAGCGGCTGGGCGACGCCTAGGGTTATCTGGCGAGGATGAGGAAATGAAGGCGATTGATATACAGGCCATGACGCCGGATCAGCTCACCGATGAGCTGCTGAAGCTGAAAAAAGAGCAGTTTAATCTGCGCTTTCAGGCGGCGAGCGGGCAGCTGGAGAATACGGCGCGAGTGCGTCAGGTCCGCCGCGATATCGCACGGATCAAGACTATTGACCAGGCGAAACGGGTAGAGTCCGCGTCCGCGGCCTCAAAAGGATAGGAGCCCATGCCAAAGCGAATCTTACAAGGTGTCGTGGTCAGCGACGCGAATGACAAAACCATAGTAGTGCGGGTTGAGCGCCGTTTCACGCATCCGCTCTACAAAAAGACGGTGCGACGGAGCAAGAAGTACCATGCCCATGACGAAGCTAATGCGGCGAAGTTGGGTGACAAGGTGCGCATACAGGAATGCCCGCCGATCTCAAAGAACAAGTGCTGGACGCTGATAGCGGGCTGACGGCGCACCAAGGATAAATGCCGCGAGCGGAAACGCAATCGGTGAGAAATGTTGGCGGGGACGCCAGGGAAATGAAGGTCGAGTGCCATGATACAGATGCAAACCAATCTGGACGTTGCCGATAATTCCGGCGCGCGCCGTGTGCAGTGCATCAAGGTGCTTGGCGGGTCCAAGCGGAAATACGCCTCGGTCGGAGACATCATTGTGATCTCTGTCAAGGAGGCGATCCCGCGCGGGCGCGTCAAGAAGGGTGAAGTGATGCGTGCCGTGGTGGTGCGGACTGCCAAGGGCGTCCGGCGTGCCGATGGCAGTCTCATTCGCTTCGATTCCAATGCGGCGGTGCTGATCAACGCTCAGGGCGAGCCAATCGGCACCCGTATCTTTGGCCCCGTCACCCGCGAGTTACGCACGCGCAAGCACATGAAAATCGTGTCTTTGGCGCCGGAGGTTCTGTGACCATGAACAAACTGAAGATCAGGAAGGGCGATTTTGTCGTGCTTCGTACCGGCAAGGACAAAGGCAAGGGCGGCGAGGTGCTGAAGGTGTTCCCCAAGGAAAACCGGGCTCTGGTGCAGGGCGTAAATATGATCAAGCGCCACCAGAAGCAAACGCCTCAGCAGGACGGCGGCATCGTTGCCCGTGAAGCAAGAGTGCATATTTCAAATCTGGCGCTTGAAGACCCGAAGGATGGCAAACCCAGCCGGGTTGGTTTCAAAACCCTCAAGGATGGCAGAAAGGTGCGTTTTGCAAGGCGCTCCGGGGAGGTGATCGATGGCTGACGCCTATGTTCCGCGCCTCAAGCTCCAGTATGAAGAGGCTTTGCGCGAGGAAATGACCAAGGAGTTCGGGTACGCCAACCCGATGCAGATTCCGCGGCTATCCAAAGTGGTGCTCAATATGGGCATCGGAGATGCGGTAGCCGACTCCAAAAAGGTGCAAGCGGCGGCTGACGATCTGGCGCTTATTGCCGGTCAGAAGCCGGTCATAGTGAAAGCGCGCAAGTCCATCGCCACATTCAAGCTTCGCGAGGGCATGCCCATCGGCGTCAAGGTGACGCTGCGAAAAACACGCATGTTTGAATTTGTCGACCGGCTCGTCACCATCGCCCTTCCAAGGGTGAGGGATTTTCGCGGACTTAGCCCCAAGAGTTTCGATGGGCGGGGCAATTTCGCACTCGGTATCAAGGAGCACATCGTGTTTCCTGAAATCGACTATGACAAGGTGTCTGACATCTGGGGGATGGATGTTGTCGTCTGCACGACGGCGCCGAACGATGATGAAGCGAGATCGCTTCTCAAGAAATTCAATTTTCCGTTCCGGACATGAGGGTTTCAAACCAGGACCCTTTTGGAACAAGGAGAGAATAGAAATGGCCAAGAAAAGCTCAATTGAGCGCAACAAAAAACGGCGCAGGATGATGGCGCAAAATTCCAGCCGCCGCGCACGTTTGAAAGAGATTGCCAGCGATCGCTCTCTGCCGGCCGAGGAGCGCTTTGCGGCTCGTCTGAAGCTTGCACAGCTGCCGCGCAATTCCTCGCCCTCGCGGATTCGCAACCGTTGCGAAGTGACGGGCAGACCGCGCGCCTATTATCGCAAGCTGAGAATGTCGAGGATCTCGTTACGGGATTTGGCTTCCCAGGGGTTGATCCCTGGAATGGTTAAGTCGAGTTGGTAGGAGAACGCTTCTGATGACGATGACAGACCCACTTGGGGATATGCTGACACGGATACGCAACGCGGCGATGCGGAGCAAATCCAAAGTCGCGACACCGGCTTCAAAACTCAGAGGCAGGGTTCTCGACGTGCTGCAGGAAGAAGGCTACATCCGCGGCTATGCTCAGGTCGATTATGATGGCGGCAAGTCGGAGTTCGAAATCGAACTGAAATATTACGATGGCGAGCCAGTAATCAAGGAATTGAAACGTGTTTCCACGCCAGGCCGGCGTGTCTATTCCTCGGTTCGAAATCTGCCGACCGTGGCCAATGGATTGGGTGTCTCTATTCTATCCACGCCAAAAGGCGTTATGTCGGATTCAAAAGCCCGCACGGAAAATGTGGGCGGTGAGGTTTTATGCAGCGTGTTCTAGCGGCGCCCATTGGGTGCACACGCTGTGGAATAACAAGGGTTTAGGTTTATGTCTCGGACTGGAGCAAAAGCGGTTGCCATGCCTGACGGCGTTAACGCGACGATTGATGGGCAGCAGGTTTCCATCAAGGGGCCGAAAGGAGAACTCTCCGTGGTCCTGGTCGATGACGTTGAAGCGCAGATGACCGATGCGGGCATCAAGGTGACGCCGCGCAATGACACCAGGCGTGGCCGTTCCATGTGGGGCATGTCTCGCACCATCGTGTCGAACCTGGTTGATGGTGTCACGCAAGGATATGAGAAGTCGCTTGAGCTTGTCGGCGTGGGCTATCGCGCACAGGTTCAGGGCAAGAATTTGCAGCTTCAGCTCGGTCTCAGCCATGACGTGAAATATGCCATTCCCGATGGAATTGAAGTGAAGTGCCCGACGCAGACATCGATCATTGTGTCAGGCATTGATAAGCAGAAAGTGGGTCAGGTCACGGCTGAAATACGCCATTTCCGCCCACCGGAACCTTACAAGGGCAAAGGCATCCGCTATGCGGGTGAATATGTCTTCCGTAAGGAAGGCAAGAAGAAATAGCGGAGCGTTCCTATGAGCGTTGACAAAAAAAGATTTGTGCGCCGAACCAACCGTGTGAGACGGTCGTTGCAGCGCGTTGCAAATGGGCGGCCACGGTTATCCGTGTTCCGTTCGTCTAAGCACATCTACGCGCAAGTCATTGATGATGCTAAAGGAAAGACCCTTGCGGCAGCTTCAAGTCTGGACAAGGATTTACGTAAGTCCAGCCCCAATGGCAGCGATGTGAACGCGGCGCAATCGGTTGGCAAGCTGATTGCGGAACGCGCGGTCAAGGCTGGCGTCAAGGATGTGATTTTCGATCGTGGGGGATATCTGTATCACGGCCGGGTCAAGGCCCTTGGGGATGCCGCGCGCGAAGGCGGGCTGAAGTTTTAGGATTTGAACTGAGAAGGAACGCGAACAGTGGGACGCAAGCCTGGACATCAACGAGGACGTCAGCACGGCCGGGGCCGTGACGATCGCGACAGCGAATTTGTCGATAAGCTGGTGCACATCAATCGTGTGGCCAAGGTCGTCAAGGGCGGCCGGCGTTTCGGGTTTGCCGCCCTGGTCGTCATTGGCGATCAGAAAGGCCGGGTCGGGTTCGGCCATGGCAAGGCGCGCGAAGTGCCCGAAGCCATTCGCAAGGCGGCTGATGCCGCAAAGAATAACCTTATTCGCGTTCCCTTGCGTGAGGGACGCACGCTGCATCACGATGTGATGGGCCGGCACGGTGCGGGCAAGGTGATCCTGCGCGCAGCGCCTCCGGGAACGGGCATTATTGCCGGCGGTCCTATTCGCGCGGTTTTCGAGACGCTCGGCATCCAGGATGTGGTGGCGAAATCACTCGGCAGTTCCAATCCCTACAATATGGTGCGCGCTGCTTTCGATGCGCTGAAGAGTGAAGACAGTCCCCGTGGCGTGGCTGCGCGGCGCGGCAAGAAGGCGAGCGAAATAGTTGCACGCCGCCGTGACGGCATCGACTCGCCGGAGGCTGTCGCCGACGCCTGATCCGGCGATGGCAGCGAACAGGTAAGGGACAAGAAAAGATGGCAGAGAAAAAGTCCGGAAAAACCGTGACGGTCGAGCAGATCGGGAGTCCGATCCGGCAGCCTCAGGATCAGCGCGCTACGCTTATCGGCCTGGGTTTGAACAAGGTCGGACGCCGCCGCACCTTGATCGATACGCCTCAAGTGCGCGGCATGATCGATAAGGTCCACCATCTGGTCCGCGTCGTTGGTGAGAAAGCTTAGGAATTACACAATGCGACTGAATGATTTGAGAGATAACCCCGGTGCAACGCAGACCCGCAAACGGGTGGGGCGCGGCCCTGGCTCGGGTAAGGGCAAGACGGCCGGACGTGGTCTCAACGGCCAGAAATCCCGCTCGGGCGTCGCCCTCAAGGGCTTTGAAGGCGGGCAGATGCCTATCCATCGCCGGCTGCCCAAGCGCGGTTTCAACAATCTGTTCGCCAAGGACTTTAACGAGGTCAATGTTGGACGGTTGCAGGCGGCCGTGGACAAGAAGTCGATCGATCCCAAGCAGCCTGTGACAGTCGAGGCGCTGGCGGCAGCTGGCATCATTCGCCGGGTCAGGGATGGCGTGCGGCTTCTGGGTCAAGGTGATTTGAAAACCAAGTTGACGATTGAGGTGACGGGAGCTTCGGCCGGTGCCGTCAAGGCGGTCGAGAAGGCGGGCGGCAAAGTTTCCATTGTTGAAATGCCAAAACGTCCGGCTAAACTGAAGCCCTTGGAAAGCAAAGAAAAAACCAAGCCTGAAGCAAAATCGGCGCGTGAAAAAAAGGCAACAAAGAAGCTTGCCAAAACTTCGGCCAAATCTTCAGCAAAATCATCGGCCAAGACGACCAAAAAGGACTCCTAACAGGGGCGGGAACGATGCTGAACCCAATCCGTCCCATATCGCTGGAGCGCGCAAATGGCATCTGCTGCTGAACAACTTATCGCCAATTTGAATTTCTCCGCCTTTTCCAAGGCTACGGAACTCAAAAAACGGATTTGGTTCACGCTTGGCGCGTTGCTGATTTATCGGCTGGGCACCTACATCCCGATCCCCGGAATCGATCCTCAGGCATTGGCTGACATCTTCCGTCAGAATCAGTCCGGTATTCTGGGCATGTTCAACATGTTCGCAGGCGGTGCAATCGGGCGCATGGCGATCTTTGCACTCAACATCATGCCGTATATCTCGGCCTCGATTATCATTCAGCTTCTGACCACTGTTTCACCGCATCTCGAACAATTGAAGAAAGAGGGTGATCAGGGGCGCAAACAGATCAACCAGTATACGCGCTACGGTACCGTGTTGCTGGCAACATTGCAGGGCTATGGCATTGCCGTTGGCCTTGAGGGCGCCGGCAATGTGGTGACAGACCCCGGTATGTTCTTCCGTTTGACCACGGTCATTACGCTGGTCGGCGGCACCGTGTTCCTGATGTGGCTCGGCGAGCAGATCACGGCGCGTGGTGTTGGCAATGGTATTTCGCTGATCATCTTTTCCGGGATCGTGGCGGAACTCCCCTCGGCCATTGTCGGTACGTTTGAGTTGGGCCGGCAGGGCGCCCTGTCCACGCCTTTGATCCTTGGGCTGTTCGTGATGGCCATCGGCGTCGTCGCCTTCATCGTCTTTATGGAGCGCGCGCAACGGCGTTTGCTGGTGCAATATCCCAAGCGGCAGATGGGCAATCGCATGTTCCAGGGAGATTCATCTCATCTGCCCCTGAAGCTCAATACCGCGGGTGTCATTCCGCCGATTTTCGCCTCCTCCCTGTTGCTGCTGCCGATCACCGTGGCCAACTTCTCCTCAGCGCAAGGCCCGGATTGGTTGACGTTTGTTACGGCGCTCCTTGGCCGTGGCCAGCCGCTCTATATATTTATATATGTCGCGATGATCGTCTTCTTTGCCTTCTTCTATACCGCGGTTGTGTTCAACCCGAAGGATACGGCGGACAATCTGAAACAATATGGCGGCTTCATTCCAGGCTTTCGCCCGGGCGATCGCACGGCCGAATATATCGATTACGTGCTCACCCGGATAACTGTGGTCGGCGCGGCCTATCTGGCGGTGGTGTGCGTGTTGCCGGAATTGTTGATTTCCTACGCTGCCGTTCCGTTTTATTTCGGCGGCACGTCCTTGCTAATTGTCGTCTCGGTGACCATGGATACGGTGGCTCAGGTGCAAAGCCACTTGCTTGCCCATCAATATGAGGGGTTGATCAAGAAATCCAAGCTGCGTGGGGCGCGGCGCGGATGAACCTGATCCTCCTTGGCCCGCCTGGCGCCGGAAAAGGGACCCAGGCGCGGATGCTTGCCGAAGCGCGCGGCCTCGTCCAGCTGTCTACCGGTGATATGCTGCGCGCGGCTGTTGCCGCCGGCACGGAAATCGGGAAACGGGCCAAGGAATCTATTGAAAAAGGCGAACTGGTATCTGATGATATCGTCATCGGCATTATTTCGGAGCGTATCGAAGAACCCGATTGCGCCACTGGCTTTATCCTTGATGGCTTCCCAAGAACGGTCGCACAGGCAGAAGCGCTGGATGAGCTTTTAGTCCAGAAAAACAAAACGCTCGACCCGGTTATTGAAATCAAGGTGGATGATGAACGGTTGGTTGAGCGCATCGTCGGACGGTTTACATGCACCAAGTGTGGCGAGGGGTATCACGATACGTTCCTCCGGCCGGAAAAGGACGGTGTTTGCGACAAATGCGGCGGTACTGAATTCTCCCGGCGCAAGGACGACAACGAGGAAACCGTGCGCAGCCGTCTTGAGGCATACCACGCACAGACAGTTCCGCTGGTCGGATTTTACGGCAATAGCGGCAAATTAAAATCGGTTGACGGAATGCTTGATATTGATTCCGTCTCCAGGCAAATTGAGGAGGCGCTGACGGAGCTTTAAACGGCAGCGAAAGCGAGCATTTTCAGACATATGGCGGGTTGACGAAATCAGCGGGAATCCGCTAGAAATCGTTTCTCTTGTACTGGAAGAACAAATCGGTCCCGGGGGCGTGTCAGCAACCGGATACCGATATTATTATGTTTGCTGAATTTACGTTCCGTTTCAAGACTTTACGACCGTCACGCGCAACGTTTTACCGGAGATACGAGATTGGCCCGAATTGCAGGTGTAAATATCCCGACGAACAAGCGTGTGGAAATAGCGCTGACGTATATTCATGGTATTGGCCGGACCCTTTCGAAGCAGATATGCGAGAAAGCGTCGATTCCCTATGAACGCAGGGTCAATCAACTCTCCGATCAGGAAGTTATTCAGATCCGCGAGATGATCGATCACGATTATATGGTCGAAGGCGATTTGAGGCGTGAAAAGGCAATGAATATAAAGCGGCTGATGGATTTAGGCTGCTACAGGGGGCTTCGGCATCGCCGTGGTCTTCCGGTGAGGGGCCAGCGAACCCATACCAACGCCCGAACCCGTAAGGGGAAATCCAAGCCGATCACGGGCAAGAGGACCTAGTTTGTAAATTAATTTGGCCTGTTTCGAGCGCTTTACTGGCTCGCGGGTTGCGGATTTAAACGAGAGAAATAGGTTATGGCTACAGAAAAAACCCGCGTCAAACGCCGGGAGAAAAAGAACATCACTTCCGGTGTGGCGCATGTCAGCGCGACCTTCAACAACACCATGATCACCATTACCGATGCACAGGGCAATACCATCTCCTGGTCATCGGCAGGCACTCAGGGGTTCAAGGGTTCGCGTAAATCCACGCCCTTCGCTGCCCAGATGGCGGCCGAGGATGCCGGCAAAAAGGCAATGGAACATGGCATGAAGAACCTCGAGGTCGAGGTTCGCGGGCCCGGCTCAGGCCGTGAATCAGCCCTGAGGGCTTTGCAGGCGGCGGGGTTTATCATCACGTCCATACGCGATGTGACGCCGATCCCGCATAACGGTTGCCGCGCGCGTAAGCGGCGCCGCGTTTAGAGCGTTATTTTTTAATGTCGTGGCCCTGGGCCGCGGTAGATCAATAGTTACTCGCTTTTTCGCATCACTCCTTCCAGATGCGAGAACCGAGAAAAATAGAAGGGTGCTTAGGTGCTTCAGAAAAACTGGCAAGATCTGATAAAGCCCACCAAGCTGAATATCACCGCGGGGCGTATGGCCGAGCGTACGGCTGTCGTCGTCGCCGAGCCGCTGGAACGCGGCTTCGGCCTGACACTTGGCAATGCGCTGCGGCGCGTGCTGCTGTCATCATTGCAGGGTTCGGCTATTACCTCGGTTCATATCGATGGTGTGCTGCACGAATTTTCCTCCATCGCCGGTGTGCGCGAGGATGTGACGAATATCGTTCTCAACATCAAGGAAATTGCATTGCGGCAGCATTCCGAAGGCGTCAAACGCCTGGTGCTGACAAAAGAGGGGCCATCGGTAGCAACCGCTGGCGATATTGAGGGTGCATCCGATGTGGATATCCTCAATCCCGATCATGTGATTTGCACGCTTGACGAGGGCGCCTCGATCCGGATGGAATTTACCACTGACACGGGCAAGGGCTATGTGCCCGCGGATCGCAACCGGCCCGACGATGCTCCGATCGGCCTGGTGCCTGTCGACAGTTTGTTCAGCCCGGTGACCAAGGTTTCGTATCGCGTCGAGAACACCCGCGAGGGACAGATTCTCGATTACGACAAGCTGATCATGGAAGTCGAGACCGATGGTTCAATCAATCCCGATGATGCAGTCGCCCTGGCGGCGCGCATCCTTCAGGACCAGTTGGCAATCTTCGTCAATTTCGAGGAGCCGAAAAAGGAAACGGTTGAAGAAAGCCAGCCGGAACTCGAATTCAGCGCGGCATTACTCAAGAAGGTGGACGAGTTGGAGTTGTCTGTACGCTCGGCCAACTGCCTGAAGAACGACAATATCGTTTATATCGGTGATTTGATCCAGAAGACGGAAGCAGAAATGCTCCGCACCCCGAACTTCGGGCGCAAGTCGCTAAACGAAATCAAGGAAGTGCTCGCAGGCATGGGGCTTCATCTCGGCATGGAGGTGCCCAATTGGCCGCCGGAAAATATCGAGGAACTGGCCAAGCGCTTTGAGGACCATTACTAGAGCGCACGGACGCCTGAATTAGCGTCCTGCGGAGGAGAAAGTAGCCATGCGTCATCGTCTAGCTGGCCGTAAACTGAACAGGACCGCGAGTCATCGCCGTGCCCTGTTCGCCAACATGTCTGCGGCTTTGATCAAGCACGAGCAGATTGTTACGACGCTGCCCAAAGCCAAGGAACTTCGGCGCTTTGCCGACCGGCTGATCACTTTGGCCAAGCGCGGCAATCTGCATTCCCGCCGCCTGGCGGTCGCCCGGGTGCGCGATGAAGTCATGGTCAAGAAGTTGTTTGATATTCTGGGCCCCCGCTACAAGGAGCGTTCAGGTGGGTACACCCGTGTTCTCAGGGCTGGATACCGGCATGGTGATTCAGCTCCCATGGCGGTGATCGAACTTGTCGATCGTGACCCTGAAGCACGCGGACAGGATTCCGGACCGACCCAGGACACGGATGAGGACGTCAATGTAGGCGAACCCGCTGCTGCTTGATCCGTTGGGTCCAATGGTTTTCGTGGGGGCGGCACTTGTGCCGCCCTTTTTCGTCCGCGAATCTTGTGCCCCGGTATAAGTACCTGGCGGGAACGCCTGTCGCTTTGAAGGGCCGGTTAAAACTGATAAACCGAGGCGTTTCATAAGATGAGGATCAGGAGCTTGAAGCATCGGAAGATCAGTCTTGGTTCAGCGGTTTTGGGCATCATGGCATATGCCGTTCTGGGCCTGGCAGGCGCATTGAACGCGCAGCAGCAAATTGTGCCATCGAGTGAGACCGAAGTCCGTCTCTCTTTCGCACCGGTGGTGAAACGTGCTGCTCCGGCTGTTGTAAATGTCTATGTGCGCCGGACAGTACACCAGCGCTCCTCGCCCTTCATCAATGATCCATTTTTTCGCCGATTTTTTGGAAAAGGCTTCGGAATGCCCCGAAAAAGGGTGGAGAACTCGCTCGGTTCAGGTGTCATTGTCAGACCTGACGGGGTCATTGTCACAAATTACCATGTCATCAAGGCGCGCGGTGAGGCCCAGATCAAGGTGGCGTTGTCGGACAAAAGAGAGTTTCCAGCCCGCGTGATCCTTAAAGATGAGCGTACTGATCTGGCAGTGCTCAGACTCGACGCACCGGGCGTCACATTTCCATTTCTTGATTTTGAAGACTCCGAAGGCCTGCAAGTGGGAGACATCGTGCTGGCCATTGGCAACCCGTTCGGCGTCGGGCAAACGGTTACGAGCGGTATCGTTTCAGCTTTGGCCCGCACGCGTGCGGGTATTTCCGACTATCAATTTTTCATCCAGACGGATGCCGCCATCAATCCGGGCAATTCCGGTGGCGCGCTTGTTGACATGGACGGCAGGCTCGTTGGCATCAATACCGCGATATTTTCAAGATCAGGAGGTTCGCTCGGCATTGGTTTTGCCATTCCCTCCAACATGGTCCGCCAGGTTGTGAAGTCAGCCCTGAAGGGTGACAAGATCAAGCGGCCCTGGTTTGGCGCTAAATTACAAAGGGTGACGCCCGATATTTCAGAGTCTCTTGGGCTGGACCGGCCTGTGGGCGCCTTGATCAAGCAGGTGAGAAAAAATAGTCCCGCGGCGCTATCAAAGTTGCGGCCGGGCGATGTCATTGTCGGCGTTAACGGAAAAGAAGTCGTCGATCCACCAGCTTTTCGTTATCGATTCTCCACCAAGCCCCTTGGCGGTTCGGTCCCGCTTGGCGTCGTGCGCGATGGACGCGCAATAACCGTCATGGTGCGCTTGCGCGAAGCGCCGGAAATACCGCTCCGGGATGAAACCGAACTTGATGGCCAAAATCCTTTTGCGGGCGCAAGAGTAGCCAATCTGTCACCGGCGCTTGCGGAGGAGCTGTCCATCGACGAAGAAGCCTACGGGGTTATCGTTATGGATATTCAACGTGGATCGCCGGCGAGCAGGACACGATTCCTGCGTCCAGGCGATATTGTCGTGGCGATCAATGGGGAGCGGGTGGAATCTGTGAAACACCTCGCGCAAATCGTAAATCTGGACGTGCATCAGTGGCGTGTCAGTATCAAGCGCAAAGAGCGTCTTCTTACAGTCGTTATTGGCGGCTGAAGCATGGCGCCTTCTGAAACAGCTTCCCTTTTTGAAGCCGACGGACTGGCGGATGGCGCACCCCGTCCCCTGGCTGACCGGCTCCGCCCGAATACACTTGGCTTTGTTGTTGGACAATCACATTTGCTGGGATCGCAGGGTATCCTCACGCGAATGATTGAGGCGGGCCGACTTTCATCGGTGATTTTCTGGGGGCCGCCGGGGACGGGCAAAACCACGATTGCGAGATTGCTTGCAAAGCATACAGAGCATCATTTTGAACAGCTCTCGGCGATTCATTCCGGCGTGCAGGATTTACGCAAAATCTTCGAGGCTGCGCGAACCCGCAGGCGTGATGGGCTGGGGAGCGTGCTGTTCGTGGATGAGGTCCACCGCTTTAACAAATCTCAACAAGATTCTTTTCTCCCGGTTATGGAAGACGGGACGATCGTGCTCATTGGCGCGACGACGGAGAATCCGTCCTTCGAGCTGAATTCCGCTCTTCTGTCCCGCGCCAGTGTGCTCACGCTTAATCGCCTGGATGGTGAGGCGCTGGAAGTGTTGCTTTGCCGTGCCGAAGCGGAGGAGGGAAGAGATCTTCTGCTTGAACCAGACGTTCGTGATGCGCTGAAAACCATGGCCGATGGCGATGGCCGCGCTTTGCTGAATCTGGCTGAAGAAATTTTTATTGCCACCAGGCCCGATAGCGCGCCGCTAACGCTACAAGTGTTGAGCGCACTCGTGCAACGCCGTGCGCCATTGTACGACAAGGGGCAGGACGGGCACTACAATCTCATCAGTGCCCTGCACAAATCAGTACGTGGTTCAGACCCCGATGCAGCGCTTTACTGGCTGGCACGGATGTTCGCAGGCGGTGAGGACCCCCTCTATATCGCACGCCGTCTCGTGCGCATGGCGGTTGAGGATATCGGGATGGCCGATCCGCAGGCTTTGCTACAGACCAATGCCGCCAAGGATGCCTATCATTTTCTCGGCAGTCCCGAGGGCGAGTTGGCGCTGGCCCAGGCGACCGTTTATCTGGCAATGGCGCCTAAATCCAATGCCGCATATGCAGCGTTCAAGTCAGCAGGGCGCCTGGCTCGTGATGGCGGATCGTTGCCTCCACCCAAGCATATTCTGAATGCACCCACGCAGCTTATGAAGGATGAGGGCTATGGGGCGGGTTATGAGTATGATCACAATGTTGAGGGAGGTGTCTCAGGGCAGAATTATTTCCCGGACGGCCTGGCGCGGGAGGAATTCTACCAACCCACGGATCGCGGCTTCGAGCTGGAAATCAGAAAGCGGCTCGACGATTGGTCCCAGATGCACCAGAAACGTGGTGCAGGGCATTGATATAATCGCCGTTGCAAAATCTTTTTTACCAACGGAGATCGCGGCATATGATCGTTAGCCTCGCCGAACTCGTTATTCTCGGCCTTATTGTCGACTGGAGCTTTCGCAAGCTGACTATTCCAGGTTTGGTTGGCATGCTCCTGTTGGGCGTAGCATTCGGTCCATATTTTCTGGACTGGGTTGATCGCGACCTTTTGAGCGCGTCAGGTGACTGGCGCCTGATTGCGTTGATTGTCATCCTGCTCAGGGCCGGATTTGAGTTAAGCAAGGAGACACTCAATAGGGTCGGTATGCGCGTGCTGCTGCTGTCCGCGGTGCCGGCGATTATAGAAGGTGCGGCCATCACGGTGCTCGGGCCGCCGCTGCTTGGTCTGACCTATCTACAGTCGGCTGTTTTGGGTTCGGTTTTAGCAGCGGTTTCACCTGCCGTCGTGGTGCCTATGATGATCCGTTTCATTGAGCGGCGCATGGGAGCGGAAAAAGGCATTCCCACGATGGTGCTAGCCGCGTCCTCCATCGATGATGTGTTTGTCATTGTGATCTACAACGTTCTCGTCGGAATTCTCGCCGGAACGGACGTGAATCTTGCGTGGGCAACCGTCGGCATACCAATCTCCATCATCCTTGGCATCGCGGTCGGTATTATCGTCGGGCTCGTCCTGATGCGCCTGTTTCAGCGTTTCAATCCCCGCGCAACCAAACGTGTTCTGGTTGTGCTCGGGCTTTCGGTGCTTCTGGTGCGGATCGAACATCTGGCGAGCGGATGGGTTCCGTTCGCCGCGCTGCTCGCCGTCATGGCGATCGGTTTCATCATCCTGGAAAAGGATGAGCATATAGCGCACGAGATTTCAGCCAAGCTGGGCAAGATCTGGGTGTTTGCCGAGATCATCCTGTTCACCATGGTGGGTACGCAGGTTAATGTTCCCGTCGCCCTGCAAGCGGGACTGGCCGGTGCCGTTGTCATTGCTCTGGGGCTGGTGGCGCGGAGCATCGGTACATGGGCCTGTCTTCTCGGAAGCGACCTCAACCGCGGCGAGCGGGCGTTCGTAGTGATAGCCTACCTGCCCAAGGCTACCGTACAGGCGGCAATCGGCGGCGGCGCTCTGATTGCTATGAAAAGCGCCGGCATGGACGCCGGCCCGGGTGAGGTAATACTGGCAGTTGCCGTCTTGTCGATTCTGCTTACCGCACCCCTTGGCGCTTGGGCGATCGCGATCACCGGCGAATGGTGGCTGACCGAAGCTCCGCCGTCCGTTCGCGCCTCACGTGACGCGGTGATTGAGAGCGAGGGAATAGAGGATTGATGTTTTGCCCCCCGCATCTCGTCTAACAGTTTCCGGTATGGGATCATGAGCGGCGTGGAAACAAAACAGGTTGGTGCCGACGAGGACGGCATCCGGCTCGACCGATGGTTTCGGGCGCACTATCCATCCGTTCCCCACGGGGCATTACAGAAATGGCTGCGAACGGGGCAGGTGCGTGTGGATGGCGGGCGCGCCAAGGCCAGTGTCCGGCTGGAAGCCGGACAGAGAGTTCGGGTGCCTCCAATGCGTACCGGCAGCGCCAAATCGCGCACAACCCGGGCCACAACACGCCCGTCTCTCTCTGCCGGGGATCTGCACTTCATCCAGGAGCTGGTGATCTACAAGGACAGCCATGTCCTGGCGATCAACAAGCCGGCTGGCCTGGCAGTGCAGGGTGGAACCAAGACGTCCCGGCATGTCGATGGCCTTCTCGATGGATTGCGGTTTGACGCACAAGAACGTCCCCGCCTCGTGCACCGGCTGGATAAAGACACCAGCGGCGTTCTTCTGCTGGCGCGGGACCGGGGAAGCGCCTCTGCCCTTGGGGATGAGCTTAAGACCCGCGAGGCGCGCAAAACATATTGGGCGCTTTTGAACGGTGTGCCCTCGCCGCAGCGCGGAGAGATTGATCTTCCCCTGGTGAAAAAAGGCGGCGCGCAATCAGAGCGGGTTCATGTGGCGGAAGAAAATGAGGATGGAGCAAGGCACGCGGTAACGCGTTACGCCGTGATTGAGCCTGCCGGAAGCAAACTCTGCTGGGCCGCATTATGGCCTCTGACGGGGCGCACGCACCAGCTTCGCGCGCATATGGCGGCGATTGGGCACCCGGTCGTCGGAGATGGCAAGTATGGAGGAAGAGAGGCGCATCCCGGCGGTGAAATCGACAGCAGTCTGCACCTGCACGCGCGCAAGATTGAATTTGCCAACCCTTCAGGCAATGGCAGGCTGAGCATCACGGCAGAATTGCCGGACCATATGCGCAAGACATGGGGGCTGTTTGGGTTTGATCCTGACCTGGCGGATGAAATTGACGAGGATGAATTTTAGGGTCTGTGGACAGTTTAGGTTGCGGTGATGGTTTATCCAGATTGCCCCCCTCTCGCAGCATTTGTCGTTGAATATGCCCGGCATGTCCTGCCTCCTCATGCTACGATAGAGAACCAACCTGGCCAAACCAGCGCCATAACCTTAACTGACCACAGACCCTAGCCCATGACCCCGCGACTTATCATTTTCGATTGCGACGGCACTCTTGTGGATAGCCAGCACCTGATTGTGGCGGCCATGGAGCAAGCATTCGAAGCGGCCAAACGCCCGCCCCCGCCAAGAGATGACATCCTTGGCATTGTCGGCCTCTCTTTACCCGAAGCCATCTGGCGGTTGTCGGGTGGGGATGACGAGGAGGCCGTGATGAAAATCTCGGACGGGTACAGGAATGCCTTTGGTGCGCTGCGCCAGGACCCGGAGAATAATGAACCCATGTACGAAGGTGCGCGTGAGGCAATTCTTCATTTGAGCGAGCATGACAATATCGTCCTTGGTATCGCGACGGGCAAATCCCGCCGCGGCGTAGATAGATTACTCGATCGGTTTGATCTCACGCCATGTTTCTCCACTATCCAGACGGCTGACGATGCCCCTTCAAAACCCCATCCGGGTATGATCGAACGGGCAATTGACGAAACGGGCGCCAGCGCCGCCAATACTGTCATGATCGGTGACACGACGTTCGATATGGAAATGGCACGCAATGCCGGGGTCAGGGGCCTCGGCGTATCATGGGGCTATCACCCGGTAAATCTGCTGGAGCAGGCTGGTGTTCACGGCATTGCCGATGATTACCAGGCCTTGCTGAACATGCTGGAAGATATGTTCGCGGCCAAGAGCGCGGCGGGGTGAACTCCCGTGGCTGAAAGCACTCTCCCAAAGCGCTTTTACGACACCGTAACCCTCGAAGAAGGACCTGATGGTGTCGCGATTCTTCTGGACAAGCAGAGAGTACGGACCCCTGCGCGCGCTGAACTGCGCGTCGCGGGTACGGTTCTTGCGAAGGAAATCGCGCGCGAATGGGACGATCAGGGCGAGAATATCGACCCGGACACCATGCCGATGACCAGGCGCGCCAATACGGCGCTCGACCGCGTGTGCGGACGCGAAGCGGAGGTGGTCAAAGAACTCGCCGGCTATGCGGGCGCGGACCTGCTCTGTTATCGCGCGCAAAGCCCCGAGGGCCTTGTCGATCTGCAATGCGCCCATTGGGACCCGGTTCTGTCCTGGGTAAAGACCAGCTTCGGCGCTGCTTTCGAGGTTCACACCGGCATCTCTCACATCGACCAGCCTGCACAGGCTCTGGCGATCATCAGCAATGCTTTCGCGGACTATAGTCCTTTCGAACTGACGCCCCTGCACACCATGACGACACTCACCGGCTCCGCATTGCTCACTCTGGCGCATGCAAAAGGCCATCTCGATGCGGATCAGCTCTGGGCCGCGGCCCATGTGGATGAGGACTGGCAAATTCAAAAATGGGGTGAGGACGCGGAGGCTGCCGGGCGGCGCACGGCCCGGCGCTCTGAAATGGAAGCGGATATCCGGTTCCTGGAGCTTGTGAAGTCATAAGGGCATTAAGACATAAAGACGCGCACCGCTTCGCATGAACATATCCGCATGCTATTCACGAATGTGTCGTGAGTCTGTCACGAGATGAACGGGATGGGCATCCATGAAAGAAATCATCGACGAGTTGGAACAGCGCCGCGCCATTGCGCGCTTGGGGGGCGGGCAGAAACGCATCGATGCCCAGCATAAGCGCGGCAAGCTGACGGCGCGCGAACGCATCGAGCTTCTGCTGGATAAAGACTCGTTCGAGGAGTTCGACATGTATGTCGAACACCGCTGTACCGATTTCGGCATGGAGGGGAAGAAAATCCCCGGTGACGGCGTGGTCACCGGCTGGGGCACCATAAACGGCCGCGTTGTCTATCTGTTTGCCAAGGATTTCACCGTGTTCGGCGGCTCGCTGTCGCGCACCCACGCGGAGAAAATCAACAAGGTTCAGGATATGGCGCTGCGCAACCGGGCACCCATCATCGGCGTGTTCGATGCCGGCGGCGCGCGCATACAGGAAGGCGTCGATGCGCTTGGCGGCTATGGCGAGGTGTTCTGGCGCAACGTGCAAGCGTCCGGCGTCATTCCGCAAATTTCCATCATCATGGGCCCGTGCGCGGGCGGCGATGTGTATTCCCCGGCCATGACCGATTTCATCTTCATGGTGAAGGACACCAGCTACATGTTCGTCACCGGTCCCGATGTGGTCAAAACCGTAACCAATGAAGAGGTTAGCGCGGAGGAACTTGGCGGCGCCAGTATTCACACCACGAAATCCTCCATCGCCGACGGTGCGTTCGAAAATGACGTGGAGACGCTGTTGCAAATCCGCCGGCTGATGGATTTCCTGCCCTCCAGCAACATTTCCGGCGTGCCGGAATTGCCCACGCGCGACAAGCCGGACCGGGTTGAGATGTCGCTCGACACGCTGATTCCCGACAATCCGAACCAGCCTTACGACATCAAGGAACTGATCCTGAAAGTTTCCGATGAAGGCGATTTCTTCGAAATCCAGGAAAATTTTGCCAAGAACATCGTCACCGGGTTCGGGCGCATGGAGGGCCGCACGGTGGGCTTTGTCGCCAACCAGCCCATGGTGCTTGCCGGAGTGCTGGATTCAGACGCCTCGCGCAAGGGGGCGCGTTTCGTGCGCTTCTGCGACTGTTTCTCTATTCCCATTGTCACATTCGTCGACGTGCCCGGTTTCCTGCCCGGCACGGGCCAGGAATATGGCGGGCTGATCAAGCACGGCGCCAAGCTGCTTTACGCTTACTCGGAAGCCACGGTGCCGAAGGTGACGGTGATCACGCGCAAGGCCTATGGCGGGGCCTATGACGTCATGGCGTCTAAGCATATCCGGGCTGATGTGAACTATGCCTGGCCGAGCGCCGAGATCGCGGTGATGGGGCCGAAAGGCGCGGTGGAAATTCTCTATCGCTCAGAGCTCGGCGATAAAAAGAAGATCGCCAGGCGCGTCAAGGAGTATGAGGACCGCTTCGCCAACCCGTTCATCGCCGCCGAGCGCGGCTATATCGACGAGGTGATCATGCCGCGCAATACGCGTATGCGCGTGGTGCGCGCCCTCAACATGCTGCGCACGAAGAAGACCGAAAACCCGTGGAAGAAACACGGGAATATGCCTTTGTGATGGGTGAGTAATTCAAGGGATTATTTCATATACTCGCTTGCATCTATAGCCTTTAGCTCACGAACAAATATTTTCACTAGAATTTTTACATCGCGTCACCACCCGACTCTTCCATTGTCATCACTCGACTTGATTGGGTGATCCAGTAACCTCAGTCGAGGTTTTAAATCGAGAAGCCAGCGGATACTTGGTCCTCCGGTCAAGCCGGAGGATGACAATAAGAGGGGCCGGAATGACGAAGGAAGAGTGACACTACTAGTCCGGGATGACGAGTGGATGTAGGGGGCCATCCGGCATACCCATTAATGTCGTCCCGGGAC
>CAXMMX010000107.1:0-23714 GCA_964194535.1 uncultured Alphaproteobacteria bacterium
GGACAAGACCTTCTTCAACCAGTTGCCCGAAGGGATGCCCCAGGGACTGGACGAGGAAAAGATGGCGCCGGTCATCGAATTGCTGATCCGCGCGCTTCCGGCGGCTTCGGCCATTGTCTGGTTCGGGGTCATGCTGCTGAATTTGTGGACCGCCGCCAGGATTGCAGCCGTTTCAGGTCGCTTCATTCGCCCCTGGCCCGATATTGCCGCAATGAGCTATCCCGGCATCGTCGCGCTTGGTTTAGTCGCCTCGCTGCTTGCCACTTTTACCCCCGGCATACTCGGCATCATCGCCACGGGGTTCGCGGGCGCGTTCCTGGTGGCCTACGTGCTGCTCGGCCTCGTGGTGCTGCATGTCATGGTACGTAAATCGGCATTCAGGTTCATCATTCTGAGCACACTTTATCTGGGAATGTTTCTGTTCGGCTGGGTCGCACTCGTCGTCGCCGTCATCGGTATTGGCGAGCCCACATTCAAATTCAGGGAACGGGCGCTGGGTTCCAGCCCTCCACCCCCGCCGGAAAATGACTGAAAAAACATGAAATCAACACCGCGAACACAGATGGAGAAGAACCATGCAAGTCATACTGCTTGAGCGCATTGGCAAGCTCGGACAGATGGGTGACACCGTCACGGTCAAGGACGGATATGCCCGCAATTACCTGTTGCCCCATGGCAAGGCGCTGCGCGCGAACGAAGCCAACAAGGAGCGCTTCGAGAAGGAACGCACCACGCTTGAAACACGAAACCTGGAACTCAAGAGTGTGGCCGAAGGCGTCGCCGCCAAGCTGAACGACCAGAGCTTTTTGGCCATCCGGCAAGCCGGTGACACGGGACAGCTTTACGGCTCCGTCTCAACCCGCGACATCGCCGACATCATCACCGGGGCCGGATATTCGGTCGCCCGCAACCAGGTTCAGCTCGACAAGCCAATCAAGGTGCTTGGGGTCCATCCGCTGCATGTAACCCTTCACCCTGAAGTCATCATTTCGGTCAATATCAATGTGGCGCGTTCGGAAGAAGAAGCCAATCGGCAGGCCCGCGGGGAGGACGTTACTGCGCAAGACGACGAGGAAGCGGTGGAAGAAGAGACAATCACCGTTGAGGACGTGTTCGAGGATGAAGAGCTGGCCAAAAAGGCCGAAGAGACCCTCGAAGCCGATGCGCAGAGCGAAGAGGCTGAAACGAGCGCAGATGCCGGAGATGAGTCAGCCAAGGAAACAGCTGAGGAAACAGCCGAGGCTGAATCGGGATCAAAGGAAGCGGAAAAGAAGGACGGCTAGGTTCTTTCCTTCAGCTATTGGAGAATTGTTAGCGTACTGGCTGCACATACAAGCGATCGGCACGCACTGCGGTCCGGCAACTCCGATTCGGCGCCCGCACGCAAGCCCTCGAGACTATTTTTTCTGTGTATCAATGTGCATGAGTCGGCGCGCAAACCACAAATTGTCCTCCATAGCGAATTAGCTGAGTCAAGGTTCGGGCGAATCAAATAGTGTTCGAAATATGGAGACGGCAACCTCGAATATCACCAGCCTTGTCGAGCATGACGAGACGACCTTCCGCGCCGCGCCGCACAACATCGAGGCGGAGCAGGCGCTGCTGGGCGCAATCCTGGTAAACAACGATGCGTGCGACAGGGTCTCGGCCTTCCTGAAGGCCGAGCATTTCTTCGACCCGCTGCATGGCCGCGTCTATGAAGCCGCGCTGAAACTTATCTCCGCTGGCAAACGCGCCTCGCCCATCACTCTTAAGACCTTCTTCGAGCATGAAGAACCGCTAAGTGCGGATTTGACCGTGCCGCAATATCTCGGAAGGCTGGCCGGCAACGCCACCACCGTCATCAATGCTGAGGATTACGGGCGTACGGTCTACGACCTCGCCATCCGCCGCGACCTTATTCTGATCGGCGAGGATATGATCAACCTGGCTTATGATTCACCGGTCGAGGCGCCGCCGGCGGTTCAGATCGAGGATACCGAACAACGCCTGTTCGAACTTGCCGAGACCGGTAAGTACGGTTCGGGTTTCGAACCTTTCACCTCGGCCCTCACCGACGCCATCGACATGGCCGCCAATGCGTACCGCCGCGATGGGGGCCTGAGCGGCATCGCCACTGGCTTCAGGGATCTTGACCATAAAATGGGCGGGCTGCAGCCCTCTGATCTGTTGATTATCGCAGGGCGTCCGTCGATGGGCAAAACGGCGCTCGCGACCAATATCGCTTTTCACGTTGCCCACGCCTACAAGACCGAACGCAGGCCCGATGGCAGCGATGAGGTGGTGAGCGGCGCCGTGGTTGGTTTCTTTTCGCTGGAAATGTCGTCGGAACAGCTCGCGACACGTATAATTTCCGAACAGTCCACGATCCCCTCCGAACACATCCGCCGTGGCAAGATCGGCAAGGATGAGTTTGACAGGCTTGTTGAAGCCTCGCAAAATTTGCAGAACCTCCCGCTCTATATCGACCAGACGGGCGGCATTACCGTCGCCCAGCTGGCTGCACGGGCGCGCCGCCTCAAACGCCAAAAAGGCCTCGGGCTTATTATCGTCGATTATCTGCAACTTCTTTCCGGCTCCTCGCGCAGATCATCCGAGAACCGTGTGCAGGAAATCACCGAGATCACCACGCGGTTGAAATCGCTCGCGAAAGAACTCAATGTGCCGATCATAGCCCTGTCGCAACTCTCGCGCCAGGTTGAAAACCGCGAGGACAAGCGCCCGCAACTGGCGGATTTGCGTGAATCCGGCTCGATCGAACAGGATGCCGATGTGGTCATGTTCATATATCGCGAAGAATATTATTTAGAACGTAGCGAGCCTCAACCGAACACGACCGAGCATCTGGATTGGATGCAAAAAATAGAGGCTGTTGAAGGTCTTGCTGACGCTATCATCGCCAAGCAGCGCCACGGTCCAACGGGCACAGTGCGTCTGCATTTCCGGGGTGATGTCACCCGGTTCAGCGATTTTGTCGATAAGAATAAAATTCCCGAGAGCTTCGGGTGAGCGCCCGCCAATCTTCATCATCCATGCCTTCATCTCCTCACAAGGCCGCAGACCCCACCGCCACATGCGTTCTGACCATCGACCTCGGTGCGTTAAGGGCGAATTATCGTTCCCTGAGAGACCGCGCCGGCAAGGCCGAATGCGCCGCCGTCGTCAAGGCCAATGCCTATGGAATAGGTGCGCAGGAAGCTGTCCTTGCCTTGTCCAGAGATGGCTGCAAAACATTTTTTGTTGCGACCTTCTCGGAAGCACAGAGGGTGCGGGACACAGCGCCGGATGCAGATGTTTATGTGCTCGACGGGTTTTTTTCAGGCGGCGGCCCGGCCTTTGCCGGAGCGCGCATCCGGCCGGTTCTCTCCAGCCTATCGGAAGTCCGGGACTGGGCGCAGTTTTGCCGGGATAAAGGCGAGCCTCTGCCCGCCGCCCTCCAGGTGGACACGGGCATGAACCGGCTTGGAATGCCGCGCAGCGAGGCCATTGATCTCGCGAAATCCAATGATCTTCTCAATGCCTTCACGCCAGCTCTGTTCATCAGCCATCTGGCGTGCGGCGATAAGCCGGACCATCCCATGAATGAAGCGCAGTTGAAGGCGTTCGAGGAGTTGCGGGCAATGTTTCCACCCTGCCCCGCGTCGCTGGCCAATTCCGCCGGTATTTATCTTGGGGAGCGTTATCATTTCGATCTGACACGAACGGGTTTCGCGCTTTATGGAGGTCGTGCGGCCGAAGGCCAGCCCCCTCTCGCGCAAATCGTGCAATTGCATGCCCGTATTGTGCAAATCCACGAGGCTGAGGCCGGTGAATCGGTTGGCTATGGCGCGGAACAAACGCTGAAACGCGCAACACGTATTGCCACCCTGTCGCTTGGCTATGCGGACGGTATATTCCGCTGTCTTGGCGCCCGGGAAGGTCATGCCGGGCTCACCGGCACTATCGAGGGCCACGCCGCACCGGCACTGGGGCGCGTATCCATGGATTTGATCACGCTGGATGTGAGCGATATTCCTTCGGGTCTCGCGGAACGCGGAAGCTGGGTCGAAATTATTGGGGAACAGACTGGCATTGTCGGCCTGGCGCAGCAGGCCGGCACCATCGGCTATGAGGTGCTCACAAACCTGTCGCACCGTGCCCAGCGAATTTATATCGAAACTGACCCCGGAGCTGCGTGATGGCAAAACCGGCAACAGCCTATGTCTGCCAGGAATGTGGCTCCAGCACCGCCCAATGGGCGGGCAAATGTCCTGGCTGCGACGCATGGAACACGCTCGTGGAAGAAGTCACGGGTGAGCGCGGCCCGGGCAAACCATCGGGTGGCGGCAAGGTGGTCGCTCTGCAAAGCCTCAATGCAGAAATACCTGACGCGCCGCGTATTTCCAGCGGGCTCACCGAGCTCGACCGAGTGGTCGGCGGCGGGCTTGTGCCGGGCTCGGCCATACTTGTGGGCGGCGACCCGGGCATCGGCAAATCCACACTTCTTCTGCAAGCCGCCGCCCAACTGGCTAATGGGGGGCATACGGCCATCTTTTTTTCCGGCGAGGAAGCCACCGCCCAGGTGCGGCTCAGGGCGGAGCGCTTGGGGATAGCTTCGGCTCCGGTGGGCCTCGGGGCCGAAACCGGCCTCGCCCACATCCTCAAGACACTCGGCGAGAGCGGGAAGACCCCTGATCTGGTGGTTGTCGACTCAATCCAGACCTTGTGGTCGGATTCGCTCGAATCCGCACCGGGCACCGTCTCACAGGTCCGGGCCTGTGTTCAGGCGCTGGTACGCTATGCCAAGCGCTCTGGCGCGACGCTTGTCCTGGTTGGTCACGTTACCAAGGACGGGCAGATTGCCGGGCCCAAGGTGGTGGAGCATATGGTCGACACCGTGCTCTACTTCGAAGGCGATGGCGCGCATCAGTACCGCATTTTGCGCGCCGTCAAAAACCGCTTTGGGCCGAGTGACGAAATCGGCGTGTTCGAGATGCGCGGCAATGGTTTGCGCGAAGTCGCCAACCCTTCGGAATTGTTTTTAGGAGAACGGGACAATGTGAGCCCCGGGGCGGCTGTTTTCGCGGGAATGGAAGGCACAAGACCCATCCTGGTTGAAATCCAGGCACTGGTCGCCCCTTCACCGCTTGGGACGCCACGGCGCGCGGTGGTGGGGTGGGATTCAAGCCGTCTGGCCATGATCCTGGCCGTCCTTGATACCCGCTGCGGGCTGCAACTTGGCGCCCAAGACGTTTACCTGAATGTGGCCGGAGGCTTGAAAATTACCGACCCGGCAGCTGACCTGGCAGCCGCAGCTGCCCTCGTTTCGTCGTTTTCCGGTGTTGCCCTGCCGGCGGGCAACATTTATTTCGGCGAAGTGAGCCTTTCAGGCGCCATCCGGCCTGTCGGGCATATGGCGGCCCGGCTGAAGGAAGCAGAAAAGCTGGGCTTCACCGCTGCCGCCGTCCCGGCCAAGCTTGGAGCCGATGGCGCGGAGACCGGAATGCAACTGGAGACGGTCTCGCATCTGTCGGAAATGACCGCCAATTTGACGACGGCGGAGACGATGATAAGAGGACAAGATTAATTGCGTGCTTGAGTTCGTTGTGAGTTCCGCTTAAGAGCCTGTTGCGTTCATAGTTCACTACCGCCTAATACAGTAAAATTGTGTTAGAGTTTCGCCTGCCGAAAGGACACCGTATATGCCGTTTTCCTGGCTTGATATCATCCTCGCTTCGATTATGCTCATCTCAGGCTTCCTTGCCATGCTGCGCGGCCTGACGAGGGAGGTTCTTTCTATCCTGTCCTGGGCCGTTGCCGCGCTGGCCACGCTTTACTTTTTCCCCAAATATCAGGCCCAGGCGCGGGTTTATATCGAGCCGGCCCTGCTCGCGGACGCAGTTCTCGCAGGCAGCATTTTCCTTGTTGTACTGATTATCGTCTCATTGATTACCGTGCGGATTTCCGATGGCGTTCTCGATAGCCGGATTGGCGCGCTGGACCGGACGCTGGGATTTGTGTTTGGCCTTGCCCGCGGTCTCGTTCTGGTGGTGATTGCCTATCTGTTCTTCACATGGCTGGTGCCAGAAGACACCCAGCCGCAATGGATCAGAGACGCCCGATCCCTGCCAATTCTGAAGCAGACCGGCGCGGGAATCGTATCGCTCTTGCCCGAAGATCCGGCATCAGCCATACCGGGCATCAACAAACCGGAAGAAGCAACACCTCCGCCAACCACGACCAATCCGGACCAGAAATCGAGTCTTGATGATGGTGCGCGGGTGGTAAATATCATCCGTACCGGTCACACTGCCCCTTGGCTATAAAGTGAGCGAAACCGTGCCCCAAGCCAAGCCCATGCCGGAGAGCGCAACGCCGAAATACGACAGCGGGCTCAGGGTCGCTTGCGGTGTATTCGGTATCTTTGACCATGACGACGCTGCCGCACTGACGGCTCTGGGTCTTCATGCCCTGCAGCACCGCGGCCAGGAAGCCGCCGGCATCGTTTCTTTCGACGGTACGCATTATCATTCCGAACGCCGCATGGGGCTTGTCGGCGATCATTTCACCAAGCAGGTGGTGATCGACCGCCTCAAGGGGCGCTATTCCATTGGCCACGTCCGCTATTCAACCACCGGAGATACGATTGCCCGCAATATCCAGCCTCTGTTTTCAGATCTGGATGTCGGCGGGTTTGCCCTTTGCCACAATGGCAACCTCACCAATGCCCTGACCATGCGCAAGCAGCTCATCAAGAAAGGGGCGATTTTCCAGTCGACTTCGGACACAGAAGTAATCACCCACCTCGTTGCCCGCAGCACCAAGAGGCTGTTCGTTGAACGCTTCATCGACGCACTTTTGCAAATCGAGGGTGGTTATGCGCTTGTCGGGCAGACCAACAAGAAACTGATCGGCGCGCGCGATCCGCTGGGCATCAGGCCGCTTGTTCTGGGCGAACTCGACGGATCCTATGTGCTGGCTTCAGAAACCTGCGCCTTCGATATCATCGGCGCGAAATTCGTTCGCGAGATCGACAATGGCGAAGTCGTCGTCATCACCAAGGACGGGCTGGAGAGCCATCGGCCGTTCCCGAAACGACCCCCCCGTCCCTGCATCTTTGAATATATTTATTTCGCCCGCCCCGACTCCATCGTAGGCGGGCGAAGTGTTTACGACGTGCGCAAGGAGATGGGCAAACAGCTGGCGCGCGAATCTCATGTCGATGCCGATGTTATTGTTCCCGTCCCCGATTCAGGCGTTCCTGCCGCCATTGGCTATGCGCAGGAATCAGGCATTCCGTTCGAGCTTGGCATCATCAGGAATCATTATGTCGGACGGACGTTCATTGAGCCCGAACAACAGATCCGCGCGCTCGGCGTGCGCCTGAAGCACTCCGCCACCCGCGCGGTGATTGAAGGCAAGCGCATTGTAATGATCGATGATTCCATTGTTCGCGGCACCACATCGGTGAAGCTGGTTCAGATGATGTATGACGCAGGCGCGAAAGAAGTTCATATGCGGATTGCCAGCCCGCCGATCACCCACTCGGACTTTTACGGCATCGACACGCCGGACCAGGAAAAACTGCTGGCCGCCACCCATGACCTGGGGAGCATGTGCGAATATATCGGCGCGGGCACGCTGGCTTTCCTCTCCGTCGCGGGCATCTACAAAGCGATGGGGCACGACAAGCGCAATTCCGATACGCCGCAATTCACCGACCATTGCTTTACCGGCGACTATCCCACACGCCTGCGCGATCGCGAGGGTCCGGGTTTGCAAAAGCAGCTCTCGCTGCTCGCGGAAGTCGGCTAACACGTGACTGTCTTACCCACTCCCACCCCACATCATACCCTATGTCCGATCAGCGTCTGAAAAACCGTATTGCACTCATTACCGGCGCTTCGCGTGGTATCGGCCGCGCGGTAGCCCTGGCCTATGCGCGCGAGGGTGCCCATATCATTGCCATGGCGCGCAGCACAGGCGCGCTGGAAGAGCTGGATGATGAAATAAACGACCTCGGCGGTGCGGTGACCCTGCTGCGCCTCAATCTCACCAATGGTGACAAGATCGATGCGCTTGGCCCCACAATATTGGAGCGGTTTGGCAAGCTGGATATTCTGGTCGGAAATGCGGGCGTGCTCGGGCCGCTTTCGCCACTGGGTCACGTGTCGGAGAAAGACTGGAATGAAGTGCTGAATGTGAACCTCAGCGCCAACTGGCGGCTGCTCCGCACCCTCGATCCGCTGTTGCGCAAATCCGACGCCGGCCGGGCGATATTCGTGACATCGGGCGCAGCGCGCAATTGCCGGGCTTACTGGGGCCCCTATTCGGTTTCAAAAGCCGCGCTCGAAGCGCTCGTGAAAACCTATGCGGCGGAAGTGAGCGATACAAATGTGCGGGCAAACCTGATTAGTCCCGGGGTGGTCGCAACCGCCATGCGCGCCAAGGCCATGCCCGGCGAAGACCCCGCAACGCTGCCAAAGCCCGAACATCTGGCGGAGACGTTTGTTCGTCTCGCGCTTGCGAGCTGCACGGAAAATGGCGCCCTCGTTCAATACAGCTAGAGCAGGTTTAATGAATTCCCAGCCATTCTGACGAAGTGATTTTGTGACAAGATCAAGCAAGGCCTTGCAGGCCATATCTAGTCTGCGGATTGGTTACAGGCCGGGCGTCTCCAGCACCATGCCGTCATAGGCCGGCTCCACACCATCGGGCAGCTCACGCAGCAGCGTGTCGTAATCGAGATCGGTATGCATATGCGTGAGGATAGCGCGCTTCGGTTTAACCTGTTCGATAGCTGCCAGCGTCTCTTCAAGGCTGAAATGGCTTGGATGGCGAGTGATGCGCAGCGCATCGACGATCCACACATCCAAACCTTCAAGATATTGATACGTATCATCCGGCAGGGCATTGATATCGCAGGAATAGGCGATGTCACCAAATCGATAGCCCACGGACATGATTTCACCGTGATGCTGATGGTAAGGCATCACTTTAACTTCGCCGCCTTTTCCTTCTATTTCAAAAGTTTCTCCGGGCATTATGATGTGCTTTATCAAGATTGGTTTGTAGCTGCTCCCGGGCATTGCCTGGAAACAATAAGCAAAACGCTTCTCCAGAATTCCGCCTGTATAGTCATCGCAATAGACATCGACCCGCGAGCGGTCATTCATGGCCACGACCCGCAGATCATCGATCCCATGGGTGTGATCGGCGTGGTCATGTGTGAAGAGCACGCCATTGAGCCGGGACACTTGCGCGTCCAATAGCTGCTGACGCGCATCGGGCGAAGTATCCACCAGGATTTTGGTCGCCCCTTCAGCCCCGATACGCTCGACAAGCATGGAGCAGCGCAAGCGCCGGTTCTTCGGATTGGCGGGGTCGCAATTGCCCCAGTCTCCCCCGATACGGGGCACGCCACCAGATGTGCCACAGCCGAGAATCGTGAATTTGAGCGTCATGCTGCAACGTCGCCTTCGGGGCGTGGCGCCTTTGAAAACAGGGAATAGAAATTATCCGTCGTGACGCGCGCAATCTCCGCATTGCTGACACCCATCACCTCGGCCAGCTTTGCGGCAGTGTGCACCACGTTGGCCGGCTCGTTCCTCCTGCCCCGCATGGGCTCGGGAGAAAGATAGGGCGCATCCGTTTCAACCAGCACGCGGTCCATGGGCACGCTGGCTGCGATGTCGCGCAATTCATCTGATTTCTTGAAGGTCAGAACACCGGAGAAGGACACATACAGACCAAGCTCGACGCCCTTGCGAGCAAGCTCGTGGCCAGCGGTGAAACAATGAAGCACAGCGTTGAAAGGTCCCTTGTCCATCTCTTCACTCAAGATTCGGGCCGTATCCTCATCGGCGTCTCTTGTGTGGATAACAAGCGGCAATCCCGTTTCGCGCGCAGCGGCGATATGGATGCGGAAGCCCTTCTCCTGATCATCGCGCGGCGCATTGTCATAATGGTAGTCAAGCCCCGCCTCGCCGATGGCCACGACTTTGGGGTGCTTGCTAAGAGATACGATCTCATCCAGGGCAATGTCGCGCTCTTCATCGGCGTTATGGGGGTGGGTGCCCACCGAGCAGAAAATATGATCGTGAGCCTCGGCAATGGCCAGCACCTGCTCAAATTTCCGCACCCGCGTACAGATGGTCACAAGCGTGCCGATGCCCGCGTCCTTGGCGCGCACCAGCACATCTTCCAGCTGGTCTGACAGATAGGGGAAATCCAGGTGGCAGTGGCTGTCGACGAGCATCAGGCGCCCTCCTCCGGCTCGACATAGCGCGGGAAGATGCCTTCCGGTTTTGGCAGGGGTGTGCCCGGTTTCAACCGGCCAGCCTTCCCCAGATGCGTAAAGTCCCGGGCGCCCGCGGGCACCGCCAACAGGTCCAGCATTTTTGCCGACGAGTCCGGCATGATGGCCTGCGCCAGCACTGCTATCTGACGCACGACCTCGGCGGTCACATAAAGAACCGTGCCCATGCGTTCAGGATCGCTCTTTTTCAGGGCCCAGGGTTCAGCAGCAGCGAAATAGCGGTTGGCGTCGGCAACAACGGACCAGATTGCTTCCAGCGCGCGGTGAATGGCCTGGGCGTCCATCGCTGTGCGCGCGGTCTCGATCACCGTGTCGGCAGCTTTGAGAATGTCCTCGTCACCAGCGCAAAGCGGACCGCACTCGGGCAAAACGCCCTCACAGTTCTTCGCGATCATCGACAAGGAGCGCTGCGCCAGATTGCCCAGGTCATTGGCAAGATCCGCATTGATGCGGTTGACGATGGCCTCATGGCTGTAGTTGCCGTCACGCCCGAACGGCACCTCGCGCAGGAAGAAATAACGCATCTGGTCCACGCCGTAATGCTCAGCCATCGTGAATGGATCGATGACGTTACCGACGGATTTTGACATTTTCTCGCCGCGGTTGAACAAAAAGCCATGCGCGAAGACCCGTTTGGGCAACTCAATGCCCGCCGACATGAGAAAAGCCGGCCAGTAGACCGCATGAAAGCGGATGATGTCCTTGCCAATGATGTGCGCGTCTGCCGGCCAGAAGGTTTTGAATGCTTCTGAGCCTTCGTCCGGGAAGCCTGCGCCTGTGATGTAATTGGTGAGCGCATCCACCCACACATACATGACGTGGCGCTCATCTCCGGGAACGCTGACACCCCAATCGAACGTGGTGCGGGAGATGGAGAGATCGCGCAGGCCCCCCTTCACGAAGCTGATAACCTCGTTGCGCCGTACATCGGGGCCGATGAACTCGCGGTGTGCCTCATAGTGCGCCAGAAGCTTGTCCTGATAGGCGCTGAGCTTGAAGAAGTAGCTTTCTTCATCCACCCATTCGACTGGCGTGCCTTGGGGCGAGAGCTTTTCTCCGCCCTCGCCTTCGCTCAGTTCGCTCTCATCGTAATAGGCTTCATCGCGAACCGAGTACCAGCCCGAATAGGTGCCCGGATAAATGTCGCCATTGGCTGCCATCCGCTTCCAGATTTCCTGGCTCGCCTCGTGATGGCGCGCCTCGCTGGTGCGGATGAAATCGTCATTGGAACAGTTGAGCGCCTTCACCATCTCCTGAAAGCGCGGCGTATTGCGGTTGGCGAGTTCGGCGGGAGAAATGCCTTCCGCCGCGGCCGTCTGCTGCATTTTGATGCCATGTTCGTCGGTGCCGGTCAGGAAATAGACCTTGAAGCCGTCGAGCCGCTTGAAGCGCGCCAGCACATCGGTCGCGATGGCCTCATAGGCATGGCCAATATGGGGCAAGCCATTGGGGTAGGAAATCGCGGTGGTGATGTAGAAGGCGGGTTTGTCGCCCATGGGGTTTAGCGCGCTTTTAGGGTCTGGCGATACGTTACAGACATGCCCTGCCCCTGTTCAGCGCAAGGCCTGACGGGCGGTATCTTCCAGCCTGAAAAACGTCTCCAAGACCAGGTTTTTCCGGTCGAGATTGAGCGCATCGGCTTCCGCCTTGGCGCGCTGGATTGTTTCCCACAGCTGCGCCATTTGCGCAAGGGCACGCGAACCGTTCACCCGTTCCGCCAATCGGGCTTCGCTCCCAAGCGCACCTTCACCGGTCGCTGCATGACTTACGATACGCGCAAGCGCCTCCCCGGCGAGGTCAAAAAAGAGCTCATAAGACCCCTCAGCCCCCGACGCGGTAATTTCATCGGCGAGACTATGAACGGCCTCATGATCGAGCTCCGGCAAATTTGCCATCAGATTTACCAGACGCGTGTGCATTTCTCTGCCACCGCTTTCAAGCAGGCGCAAGGCCCGGCCCACGCTGCCCTGGGCCAGCGGCAGGCAAGCCTTCACGTCCTCTGGCCGGGGCTTCTCCAGGCCGGCCGCGCCATAAGCGCCCAAAATTGCTTTCTCAAGCTCACCCTCGTTCAGCGGCGCAAACTTCAAGTTCCGGCAACGGGAGCGGATGGTGACCGGCAGGCGGCCCGGGGCAGAACAGACCAGAAGGAACACGCAGTGGGCCGGTGGCTCCTCGAGATTTTTCAGCAGAGCGTTGGCGGCGGCACCGTTCAATTCGTCCGCACGGTCGATGATCACAACGCGCCACTGTCCAGCTCCCGCCGTGTGTCCGAAAAAACGCCTCAGCCGCCGTGCTTCGGAAATGGTTATTGCCGTGGCCAGACGTTTTCTGTCGCCCTGCCAGAGCCGCCGCAGGACCAGCAGGTTGGGATGCGCCAATGCACCCACCTGGGCAAAGACGCGATGGTCACGGGAAATGGAAAGCTCGCTCGCCTCCTTGCCTTCAACATCCAATTGCGCCAGCAGAAATCGTGCAAAGCGATATGCCAGTGTCGCCTTGCCAATGCCTTCAGGCCCCGACAGAAGCCAGGCGTGATGCAGCCGGTTCGCGGTATAAGCTTCAAGCAGGGATTGTTCAGCGGCGCTATGACCGAAAAAGTCCGAAACCATTCTGGGATGCGCGAAACCTTCCAGCCGGTCGGCCTCTGGAAGCTCGCCTTGTGCGCTCACATTTCCGCTGTCCGCGTCGCTCATGGGTTCAACCGCTCCACCACGGCTTCCCATACCGCTTCGGCGACCGCGGACTCGGCCTGCTGTGCATCGATGACGACACTGCGTTCCGGCGTTGCGGCGGCAATTGCCAGGAAACAATCGCGCAGTGCCTCATGGAAACGCCGCTCCATGCCCTCAAACCTATCCGCCTGTTGTTCTTCGCCGCCATTGCGTTCCGCCGCGCGCTTCAGCCCGGCTTCCACCGGCAGGTCGAGAAGAAACGTCAGGGAGGGCATGGTGTTGCCCAGGGCAACCCGCTCCAGTGCGCGGATGTGAGCGGGCTTCACACCCCCGGCCGCGCCCTGATAAGCGGCGGTCGAATCTGAAAACCGGTCACACAACACCCAAAAACCACGCTTCAGCGCGGGTGAGATCACCTCTTTCACATGATCGTCACGGGCAGCGGAAAACAGCACGGCCTCGCCCATGTGGCCATATACTCTGGCTTTGCCGGACAATATTAAATCACGAATCTTTTCGCCGCGCACAGTACCTCCGGGCTCGCGCGTCTCCACGACCGTGTGCCCGGACTCGCGCAGCCGTTCCGCCAGAAGCCGCGCCTGCGTCGACTTGCCGGCCCCCTCGCCGCCTTCAAATGTTATGAATTTGCCTGATGTCATGGACCTCGCACTCCGGGCATCGCATTGCCGCGAGGGAACTTTGTACTAAAGCACCCAGCCGAAAGCGAGATGAAGCAGTGATTCAAGACCCTTCATCCACATGGTGCCCTCGCCGATATCTTCAGCTGCATAGAGCGGAATTTTATTGACCGCCGCATTTGGCGCCGACACGCGCAAATAGGCCACCTCGTCGCCTTTTTTGATGGGCGGCTTGAGCGGCCCTTGATAGACGATGGATGCCTTGATTTTGCGGCTGGCCGTACGCGGCAGAAGGATGGTCACAACCCCCTTACCCGAGAGATTGACGTTACGCTTGGTGCCGCCCCAGACCAGCGCGGTGCCGATAGTGGTACCGGCATCAAACAGCTTCCACTGCTTGAAGCTCCTGAAACCCCATTGCAGCAGTTTCTTGCCCTCTGCGCGGCGCTCTTTTTTCGACTTGAGGCCATTTACCACAACCACCAGCCGCTGCCCGCGCTGCTTGGCCGAGGCGACGAGACCGTAACCGGAAGCCTTGAGGTAACCGGTCTTCAACCCGTCTACGCCAATACCGTCGTAAACCAGCGGATTGCGGTTATATAAGGTGTGTTTGCGGTACTTGTATTCCTTCTGGGAGAAGTAGTGATAATATTCCGGATATTCCTTGATAACGTGAATTGCGAGCTGGGCCAGCTCACGCGCCGTCATCATATGGTCGGGATGCGGCAGACCGGTGGAATTGCGAAAGGTCGAGTCCTTGAGGCCAATCTTGCGGCCATATTCCGTCATCACGTCGGAGAACGCTTCCTCTGAACCGGCCATGCCCTCCGCGAGGATAATGCACGCATCATTGCCGGATTGAACCGTTATGCCTTGCAGGAGTTCAGCAAGCGTCGTGCTTTCATTCAACGGCACGAACATGGCGGATGTGCCTGACGGCGCACCGCCCGTGCGCCAAGCATAGACGGAGTTGGAGAACTCATCGTCCATCGACAGCCGGCCATCCTTGAGCGCGCGGAAAACCACGGCAAGCGTCATAATCTTGCTCATGCTCGCCGGCGGCATCAAATCATCGGGATTTTGTTCGAACAGAACGGAGTTGGTATTGGCGTCAACGAGGATCGCCCACTTGGCCTTGGATTCAAATTTGGCCTGCGCCAAGGCGTGACCGCTGAAAACAATACACAGCACCAGCGCGATGGCTGCCGCAGTGCCCAAATGCCGATTTGCCCAACCCAAACCCAACACGATCATGTCTCAAACATTGAAAAAACTAAAAGCCGGACGGTGTGCCCCGCTGCCCCTCACTAGGGTAGCGAGAAGCGCACAGCAAAATCAACTCACTATCCGTTGAGGGAATGATTGAGACGAGGCTCGACTAATTTCTCATGATATGCGCGTCGGCAGAGCCTGAACTCACGACCGCGCGCAACACTTCATCGGCGTCGTGACGCTCACTATAAGGCCCGAGCCGCACCCGGTACCAGGTCCTGCCCGCGACTTGTGCCGGAACCACGCTCGCAGGGCCGAGGCTCGCGAGTTTGCGGCGCAAAGTGTGGGCGAACTCCTCATTCTGGAAGGATGCGGCCTGGACAATGTGCGTTTGCCGCGCGTTCGGGATCACGGGCACCGATGCGTCCCTGGCGTTGGTCGCCCATTGGACCGTCCGAGATGGCATTGCCGCCTCTTCAGGTATGGACCCGACGACCATCGGGTCGGCACGCATCTCCTTCTGGACAGCTTGCGCCAGTTGCGTCCGGCTTTTCTTGCGCTCGCCTGGCTGTTTCAGGCTTGCATGGCGTGCCCAGGGCTGGCTGGCGAAAACGCGCCGTTCCAGCGAGTCGTTACCATCCAGCGGCGCGCGCCCCAGATACTGGACACGCACTCTCGCCGTGCCATTGCGTTGGAACCCTAGCGCCTGCGCGGAGCGGCGCGACATGTCGATGATACGGTCATGGGCATAGGGCCCCCGGTCATTGACCCGGACCACGAGCGAGCGTCCATTTTGCAGATTGGTCACCCGCGCATAGGTTGGCATAGGTAGCGTGGGATGCGCCGCCGTCAGCGCGTTCATGTCGTATATTTCACCATTGGCCGTGTAACGCCCGTGGAACATCTCGCCATACCACGACGCCACGCCAACGCGGTTATACCCAGGCTGTTCAGATGGGCGGTATGTACGCCCGCCGATTTTGTAGGGATTACCGACTTTGTAGCGCCCCCCGCCCTTGGGAACGGGCTGCCCCAGCGCGATGACACGTTTTGATAAATTCTGGTTAGATGATGTTTTCTTGCCGCGCGAACACGCTGACAGGACAAGGGCCGTGACAGCGATGGCAAAAAGAACACAGAAAAGTCCCTGCCAGGCTTTCGTGACTGCGGTGCCGGGTGCACCATCCCCTGCCGCTACCGCTTGAGCGGTTACGGGCGCAGAAATACGCAACATACTGAAACTCACCCCTACCTAACGCATGGCCGAACAGGCAGTCCCGGCCAGGCTGTGCCCCCCCGAAAACGGCCCAGGCCGAATACATGGATCCGATTTTTTCGCGATTACGTTAGGAATAAGTGAATCTGGGTGATTTCGAGTGATGAAAAGTGCGGGAGGCCAGAGTGATTATTGTGCCGCTTCGCTGGTCGCATCGTCAGCAATGACACCGCCACTCTCAAGCAATGCTGCTATTTCGCTCTCCGAGTAGCCCGCCTCCACCAGGACCTCCCGGGTATGTTGCCCTAACAATGGCGCGGGGGTCACCACGCCACCCGGTGTCGCTGAAAGTTTGACGGGAAGACCAATGGCCTGCACCCGCCCGGCAACCGGGTGATCGGTTTCCGGCACCATTTCGCGGGCAATGGTCTGCGGGTCGGCCAGCATTTCCTTGATTGTGAGCACCGGACCTGCGGGTATGCCTGCATCTTCAAGGGCATCGAGCCATTCCTGGGTGGTCTGTTTTTCCAAATACACACTCAGAACCTCGACAAGCGCGTCCAGATTGGCCATGCGATCTGAATTCTTGGAAAAGCGCGAATCCTCCCCCAGCTCGCGAGCGCCAAGACATTTAAGCAGCCGCTCCCAGTTTCGCTGGTTGGCCGCGCCGATATTTACCCAGCCATCCTTGGTCCTGAATGTTTGATAAGGCGCGTTCAGCGGGTGCGAGGTACCCATGCGGCCCGGAGACTCGCCTGTGGCAAAGCAAATGGCCGACTGCCAGTAGGTGTGCATGATGGCAGCTTCGAACAGCGAGGTATCAACCCGCTGCCCCTTACCCGTTTTCTGTTTGTGGGCATATGCGGCCAGGCACCCCATGGCGCCAAGAATACCGGCGGTCGTGTCGCTGACGGGTGCGCCGACCTTGACCGGCCCGCGATCAGCTTCCCCGGTAATGTCCATCAATCCGGACATGCCTTGCGCGATGAGATCGAACCCGGCGCGGTCCTTGTAGGGTCCGGTACGCCCGAAGCCGGAAATTTCGCAATAGATCAGGCCGGGATTTATCTTTTTGAGTACCTCATAGCCAAGTCCGAGCCTCTCCATTGTGCCCCGGCGGTAATTCTCTATCAGCACGTCCGCGTCCTTGATCAAACGCTTGAGCACCTGTTTGCCTTGTTCCGATTTGAGGTCGAGCGCAATGCCCCGCTTGTTGCGGTTCATCATCAGGAAGGCTGCCGGTTCGCCATTTATGTCGGGGGGCAGAAAGCGGCGAGAATCATCGCCGACACCCGCTTTTTCGACCTTGATCACATCAGCGCCAAGATCGGCAAGCATCAGACCGCACACCGGGCCCGCCATGATATGGGCAAGCTCAATGACGCGCATTCCCGTCAGCGGTCCTTGTCTAAGCTGAGACATGACTTACCGCCCGCTCCAGTTCGCTTTGCGTTTTCCCAGAAAGGCTTCCAGCCCTTCATGGAAGTCCTCGCTTGCGTAACACATGGCAATGAGATCGTCGTCCTCGATTGCCGGTCCGGCGGCACTCATGCGGGCAAACATTTCCTTCGTCACCCGCAAGGTGAGCGGCGCGAAGGTGGCGATCTGCGCGGCCAGCTCATGGGCGCGGGCAAACAGGGCATCCGCATCATCGAACAGCTCTGACACGAGACCGATATTGAGAGCTTCGTCCGCCTCAATGAGCCGCGAAGTCATGATGAGGTCTTTCGTACGCGCCATGCCGATCAACGCCGACATGTGCTGCAGGCTGGCAATCGACAAACAGTTTCCAAGGGTGCGCGCAATGGGAAAGCCAAAGCGCATATCCCTCGTTGCCAGGCGAATATCGCAAAGCCCCGCGATCGCCGCACCGCCGCCGGTACATGCGCCCGTTATGGCGGCGATAATAGGCTTGGGGCAGGATTCGATGTCCGAGAGCACGGTATCAATCTTTTTTTCATAGGCCAGACCGTCTTCGGCGCCCTGGAAATCGCGAAACAGCGAGATGTCCGTGCCCGCCGCAAAGGCTTTGTCTCCGGCTCCGCGCACGATGATGACTTTCAGATCATCGTCCTGAGCCGCGGACCGGCAAAATTCAGCCAGCCCCTCATACATCTCGAAGGTCAGGGCATTGCGTTTGCCGGGACGGTTGAGCGTTACGCCTGCAATCGGCCCATTGCGTTCAATGAGAAGTTCTGCCGCACTCATGTCATGCACTCAGATAATCCATGGCCACCTGCACGCCGCCCTTGGTGTGCGGCACGCCAGCGATCCCGAGCCCCATTTCGATGCCGGCAAGCGCGCCGAGCAAAGTGAGATCATTGAAATCTCCCAGGTGACCGATACGGAACACCTTTCCGGCAACCTTACCAAGCCCGGTGCCGAGCGACATGTCGAACTTATCTTTAATGGCGCCGCGCAGTGCATCCGCGTCATGGCCGTCGGGCATGAGGATTGCCGTCAGCGCGCTCGAATACTCTTTCGGCTCCTGGCACAGAACCTCAAGCCCCCAATGTTCAACCGTACGGCGTGTCGCTTCGGCATGGCGGTCATGACGAGCGAAGACATTCTCCAGCCCCTCTTCCAGCAGCATATCGATGGCCTCGACAAGCCCGTAGAGCAGGTTGGTTGCCGGCGTATAGGGGAAGAAGCCATTGCCGTTGGCGGAGAGCATCTCCTGCCAGCCCCAATAGGCTTTGGGAAGTTTAGAATTCTGGGAAGCCTGCAACGCCTTGTCATTGAGCGCATTGAAGCCAAGACCCGGGGGCAGCATCAAACCTTTTTGCGATCCGCCGACGGTGACATCCACACCCCATTCGTCATGCCGGTAATCGATCGAGGCGAGCGATGAAATCACATCCACCAGGAACAAGGCCGGATGACCCGCATCGTCGATTACGTTACGGATTTCGGGGATGCGCGCGGTACAGCCGGTGGCGGTCTCATTGTGGACGACGCACACCGCCTTGATCTCGTGATCCTTGTCCTTAGCCAGCCGCTCGGCGATTTTTTCCGGCTCAGCAGCGCGACGCCAGTCGCCTTGAATAAATTGCGGCTCAAGCCCCATGCGTTCAGCGATGCCTTTCCACAGGGTTGCGAAATGGCCGGACTCATACATCAGCACCTTGTCGCCGGGCGAAAGCGTATTGGTCAGCGCCGCCTCCCACGCGCCTGTGCCCGATGAGGGATAGATGATGACCGGGCCGGCGCACTTGAAAATCTCCTTGATTCCTTCGAGCGCCTTCTTGCCGAGGACGGCGAATTCAGGACCGCGATGGTCGATGACCGGCATGTCGATGGCACGCAAAATGCGGTCCGGAACCTGAGTTGGTCCCGGGATTTGAAGAAAATGTCGTCCCGCTGTTCGCGCCATTTGGATAGCCTCCTGTGGTTTTATTAGCCTTGCGCGTCCTCGCGCAAAAACGGCCGGCCCGGAAAATTTGGCGGATTTAAGCCAAATCTCGCCCTTGCCGTGCTTGGTCAGGTTGGTGTATATTGAATTATGAATTCATTATTCATGTCAAGCTCTGATCCGGCCCTCGAAAATCGGTTCAAAAAAGCCATCCAGGGTGAAGTCCTTTTCGACACCTTTTCGCGCGGGCGCTACAGCACGGACGCCTCTTTTTACCAGATCATGCCGCAAGGCGTGGTGATCCCCAAAACGGATGCCGACCTGACGGCGATCATCGAGATTGCCCACGAGGAGGGGCTGACCTTGCTGCCGCGCGGCGGCGGCACCTCGCAGAGCGGGCAAACGGTGGGCGACGCGCTTGTCATCGATTTTTCGAAATATCTGCGCAATATCACCGCCATCGATCCCGAAGCCGCCACTTGCACGGTGCAGCCGGGGATTGTGCTCGATCAGCTCAACACGCAGCTCAAGCAGTACGGACTCTGGTTCCCGGTGGATGTCTCGACCGCCAGCCGCGCCACCATCGGCGGCATGGCCGGCAATAACAGCTGCGGTACCCGCTCCATCCGCTACGGCATCATGCGCGATAATGTCACCGCCATAGACGCCATATTGCCCGACGGCACACCGATGCGCTTTGACCAGGTGCCGAACAAGTTTTCCGGCATCAACACCCCGTCCACCGTGAGAGATCTCACGCGCGATCTGCTGGAGATTGGCCGAAAGCGCAAAAAGCATATCACCCGTGCCTTCCCGGCCGTGTCACGCCGCGTCGGTGGATATTTGCTGGACGGCCTCGTGCTGGGTGATGAACCGGTCAACCTGGCGCAAATTCTCATCGGTTCGGAAGGCACACTCGCATTTTCTCAGAGCATTGATCTCAAGCTATCGCCGCTCCCCGTCAGCAGGGCGCTCGGCGTTTGCCACTTCCCTACCTTCCGCAAGGCCATGGAGGCGGTCCAGCACATTGTCGAGCTTGGCCCCACGGCAGTCGAACTCATCGACAAGAACCTAATTGATCTCGCGCGCGACATTCCGATGTTCCGCGCCACCGTCAACCGTTTCGTCAGGGGCAATCCCGAAGCATTGCTGTTCACTGAATTTGCTCAAGACAATCAGGTGGAAAATCTACGGCGCCTGAAAGACCTCGATGAATTGATGCGCGGGCTTGGCCACAAGAACGCGGTGGTGGAGGCGATTGGTGCGGAGTTCCAGAAAGCCATCTGGGAAGTGCGCAAATCCGGCCTCAACATCATGATGAGCATGAAGTCTGACGGAAAACCGGTCTCCTTCATCGAGGACTGCGCGGTGCCGCTGGAGCATTTGCCCGATTACACCGAGCGCCTGACGCAGGTTTTTGAAAAACACGGCACGCGCGGTACCTGGTATGCCCATGCATCCGTCGGCTGTTTACATGTGCGCCCGGTGCTCAATCTGAAGTTTGAAAAAGACGCGGCCACCATGCGCGCCATCGCCGAAGAAGCCTTCGAGATGGTGCGCGAATATAAGGGCGCGCATTCGGGCGAACATGGCGACGGGCTGGTGCGCTCGGAATTTCACGAAAAGATGTACGGCAAAAGAATCGTCGAGATATTCGAGCAGGTAAAAGACCGTTTCGACCCCGACGCACGTATGAACCCGGGCAAGATCGTGCGCACCACGAAAATGAACGACCGGACGCTGTTCCGCTACAAGCCTGACTATAGCGTGCCGGAGATTGATACCGGTCTCGACTGGTCGTCATGGACGGGGGCCGGAAACGGATTCCAGGGCGCGGTGGAGATGTGCAACAACAATGGCGCCTGCCGGAAGTTCGATACGGCCGTCATGTGCCCCTCCTACCGCGTAACCCGCAACGAGCAAGACGTAACCAGGGGCCGCGCCAACACCCTGCGGCTCGCCATTTCGGGGCAACTGGGCAAAGACGCCCTGACCTCGCCCGGGATGCGCGAGACCATGATGCACTGCGTCTCTTGCAAGGCCTGCCGCCGCGAATGCCCCACCGGCGTCGACATGGCAAAAATGAAGATCGAGGTGCAGCGCGCCCATGTTCAACGTCACGGGCTATCGCTGCATGACCGGCTGGTGGCCACCCTGCCTCGCTACGCACGGCTTGCCTCGCGTCTGCCCTGGGCCTTTAATTTGCGCAATTCTGTCCCGGGCATGCCCGCACTTATGGAACGCCTTACCGGCTTTTCCCGCCATCGCCCCCTGCCCCACTGGCGCTTTGACGCGTTTCGCGAGAAAGGGCCGTTCGGCCCTGAAGATGGCCGCGAAGCCGTGCTCTTCGTCGACACGTTCAATCGCTATTTTGATCCGGGCACCATCCATGCGGCCCTGCGCGTGCTGAGCGCGGCGGGCACGCGCATTCATATTGCACAAGGCAAGGGGCGGCCGCTTTGCTGTGGCCGCACCTATCTTTCGGCCGGGCTCGTGGACGAGGCGCGCGCCGAGGCTAAGCGCTTTCTGGACGCGGTGATGCCGCATCTGGAGGCCGGGCGAGCGATTATCGGCCTCGAACCGAGCTGTCTGTTCACGCTCAGGGATGAATTCCCCTCCCTGCTGCCAGGCAACCAGGCTTCGAGACTCGCTGAAAGCGCAGTGCTGCTGGAGCAATATCTCGTCAATGAGAAAAGGGCGCGGCGGCTCAAGCTAAAACTCAAGGCACAGAAACAACCCATCCTTTTGCACGGCCATTGCCATCAGAAGAGTTTCGCCGCGATGGACGATGTGGTCGGCGCATTGAAGCTCATTCCAGATGCAAAAATTGAAACCGTTCAATCAAGCTGCTGCGGCATGGCGGGCGCCTATGGCTATGGCGCTGACACCTACGAGATGTCCATGGCCATGGGCGAGGCCTCGCTGCTGCCGGCGGTACGGGAAGCGGGCGACACCACCGTGCTCGTCGCGGACGGTTTTTCCTGCCGCCACCAGATTCATGACGGAACGGGCCGGAGCGCACGACACGCAGTCCATATCCTCGATGACGCCCTGCCCGGCTCAAAGCGCAAGAAAGGTTGATCCCATGTCACATGATGATACGGCGACCCTGCCCCGCACACACACGGATACAAATACTCCGGCAGAACCGATTATCCGGCGCACCCTGCATGACGAGTTGCTGGAGCGCTTGCGGCAAATGATCATCGATGGTGATCTGATGCCCGGTGAAAAAGTTCCCGAGAAGGATTTATGTGATCGTTTCGGCGTGTCGCGCACGCCCTTGCGCGAAGCTCTCAAGGTGCTCGCGAATGACGGGCTGGTGACCCTTACGCCCAATCGCGGCGCCATGATCGCCGATCTGACGCTGGAAGACCTGGAAGAAGCCTTTCCCATCATGGGCGCGCTGGAAGCGCTGTCGGGCGAGATGGCCTGCGCAAACATTACCGATGCGGAAATAACCGACATCAAGAAGCTGCATAACAAAATGGTCGCTCACTACGAGGCCCGTGAGATCAAACCCTATTTCCGTACCAATCAGAAAATCCACGAGATGATATTGGCTGCGGCCCGTAACCAGACCCTATCATCGCTCTATCGCGGATTTGAGGGCCGTATCCGCCAGGCCCGTTACCTGGCCAACATGTCCACCTCGCGCTGGACCCAGGCCGTTCGCGAACATGAGAAAATTATTGCGGCGCTGGAGGCACGCGATGGCGCGGGACTGGCTAAAATCCTGAAAAACCACCTGGCTAACAAGTTTGAGACGGTGAAGGACGCAATTCAGAACCGTTGAAATATTTAGGCCCGGGTGATTTGGGCCTTAACGTCTTGCTCGTTTTGCTGCATTAAGATCGGTCTTGGATGGGTGGCCGAGTGGTTGAAGGCACCGGTCTTGAAAACCAATTCCCCCCGTCCCTTGCCGTCCCGTTCAGTGTTAAAAACCGCAGTTTTCTGGGGTTTTTTAGTCGCGTCCTTACCGCGCGTTTTAACCAATACCGTCCCGTACCACCGAGTTGGGTGGCAAATCGGGTGGCAAATGGGTGGCAACTCTGGTTGGTGAAAATTTCAACCAATGACTCATGCGCCACACAGAAGCCCGTACAGCGTCGAAGGGGCCTCTACAGGGTGCTGCCCTATAAGAATCAGCCCAGTGCACTGCCTGCCCAATTATGCGATTCGATTTTCGACTAGTACGCTTTTGAAAAGAGGCCAGCGCAATGCTGACCCGTTCATAACTCGGTAAGCTTGATGAGCGAGACTGCAATCGTTCAATCATGACAAATGCGGTCCCGGCCACTTTTCCCGGCTACTACCGGTCGGGGCC
>CAXMMX010000108.1:0-8848 GCA_964194535.1 uncultured Alphaproteobacteria bacterium
CGGCACGGATGTCCTCGCCATAATACAGCGCCCGCCCGCGATAGGCATCGAGGTCCGTGGGCAGCTTGGAAAATGTATTGGTCTCATGCTTGAAACCGGCGATCAGTACACGCTTCGTCATCTCTTCGCTTCCTCTCAGACCGCCATGACCATGCCGTCGCGGCCCGGGTCGGCGCCACCATCCCACCCGTTTTGCGTCTTGCGCAGCGCGTGCACGCCGGCAAAATGATAGCTGAGCGGGGAGCGGCGGACGCGATAACCTTTTGCCTCGAGCGCGGCCTGCGTTGCCCGCGTGATGCGGTTGGTCACATCGATAGTGTCGGAGGTGGTGGAAAAGCGCGGCGCCATCACCGCCTCCTGCGCGTTCATGCCAAAATCGACCACATTCAATATGGCCTGCAATACACCCATGGTGATGAAGGTGGCGCCGGGCGCGCCGACCACGAAGAACGGCTCATCCCCCTTGAAGAGAATGGTCGGACACATGGCGGTGAAACGCGACTTGCCGGGCGCTATCGAACCCGTATGTCCGGGGCGCGGATCGAACACCACCATGCAGCCTGAATACATGAAACCAAGCCCCGGCGTTATGACGCCCGACGGCATGCCCAGCGAATGGGTGAGCGAGACGCAATTGCCATGTTCGTCCGCCGTCGACACCTGGGTGGTGTCTTTCGACTCCGTACTGCCAGGGTTGAAACGCGGCACAAGAGTTTTTTCGCCCCGTTTGATGCGCGCGGCCATTTCGCCCGCATAATCCTTTGAGATCAGCCGCTCCAGCGGCACATCGACAAAGTCCGGATCGCCCACATGGGCGTCCTTGTCCACGGTCGCGATCTTCATCGCTTCGGACACAGTTGCGATAAAGCTGGGCGAATTGTGCCCCATGGCGGCAATATCAAAATTCTCAAGGATGTTGAGCATCTCGATGATCATCACGCCGCCGCCGGGCGGCTGGTTCGTGGCAACACGAAGCCCGCGATACTCGCCCCAGAGCGGCTCAACCTCCTTCGGGGCGGCCATTGCAAGATCGTCTGCCGTCAGCAGCCCGTCATTGGCCTCCATGTCGGCAATAATGCGCGCACCAATCTCGCCGGTGTAGAAATCATCCACGCCGTGCTCAGCGATACGCCGGTAGGTTTTTGCCATATCCGGGTTGCGCACACTCTCGCCAAGGCGGTGCAAGGAGCCATCGGGCTTGACGTAAATCTTGCGCGCCTCGGGGTTTTCGGTGAGCCGCATGGAATGGGGCGCCTTGCCGCCGCCCTCATCCGAGTTCCAGAAATAATTGATGTGCGGGCGCACGAGCATGCCGTTCTCGGCATAGTCTATGGCCGGCTGTATGAGGTCTTTGAGCGTCATCGTGCCATAGCACTTCAGCGCCTCATCGAGCGCGCGCAGGCTCATCGGCGTGGTGATCGAGCCATAGCCGATGTCGTTGACGAAATCTTTCAGGATAAACCCGTAGCCATCCTCCGCTTCCTGGATGATCAAATCTTCCCACATGCCGGGAGTGGCCTTGGATGGCGCGCGGCCATGAAAATCGAGAAACAGATGCTTCCCCTTCTCACCCAGATAGAGATGCATGGAGCCGAAACCGGCGATGCCGCACATTTGCGGGTCGACCGCGCTTTGCACCAGCGCACAGGCAATCGCGGCATCGACCGCATTGCCGCCATTGGAAAGTGCATCGGCGCCGGCTTCCACCGCTTCAGGCTGAGGCGCGCTGACGATGCCGTGGGTCATTTAGCAGCCTTTGCAAGCTTCTTGAGATCGGGTTCGGGGCGCGCGGTTTCAGGAATGGAGCTGAGCGCCTGTTCGAGCGCAAACGCCACCTCCAGCACGAATGCATCAGAGCCGATTGGCCCGACAACCTGGATACCGAACGGGAGCCCCAGATGATCGACACCGCAAGGCAGGCACACGGCCGAGGGCAATGCCATGGTCAGCGCATAGGTCATCGCCAGCCAGCGCATATATGTGGGCATTTTCTCGCCATTGATTTCCTCGACGAAAAGCTGCGCGTGGGGGAACGGGCTGACCGAGGCTGCCGGGCAGATAAGAATATCGGCTTCGTCGAAAAAGGCCCGGAAGCGGGTATAAAGATCGGTCTGCGCCTTGTGGGCCCAGGCGACATCGGGGAGTGAATATTTCAGGCCCCGTTCGGTGTTGTTGATGACGTTGGGACCGAGCTGGTCGCGGTTGTTCTCAAGCCGCTCCTTATGGGCTGCGACGAACTGGATTGCACGCAGGATTTCAAACGCTTCGTGAACATCGGCGAGGTCAGGATCGCGCTGATGGGTTTCGGCAAACATATAGGAAAAAGCAGCCGTCCTGCTCTCGAATATTTTCCGGATTTCATTATCGAGAGGCGCACAACCCAGATCGGCCGAGAAGGCCACCTTCAGCGAGCCGAGATCAACGCCCGAGAGCGTATCGGGAATGCGCATCACATCATCGCTGGAAAAAGGATCATCCTTGTCGAGATCGAGCTGGGCCTGAAGCAGCAGGTGCGCGTCCTCAACCGAGCGCGCCATCGGCCCCAGCACCGGCATCGGCAGCAGCGCCACGGGCCGTGTGGTGCGTGGCACAAGCCCCGGCGAGGGACGGAAGCCTACGACACCGCAAAAGGTTGCCGGCGTGCGCAGGGAACCGCCATGATCGGAGCCGGTTGCCAGCGGCACCATGCCAGTGGCGACGGCAACACCCGAACCACCGGACGAGCCGCCACAGGTCTTGTCGGGATCGAACGGGTTTCCCGTCGCACCGAACACCTTGTTTGTCGTGTTGGCGCCGGCACCGAATTCCGGCGTATTGGTCTTGGCGAGAATGATGCCGCCCTCGGAGCGTACATTGGCCACCACGGGATCGTCTGTGTCCGGCACATGGTCCTTGTAGAGAAGCGACCCCCATGTTGTGCGCAAGCCCCTGGTTGCCTGCAGGTCTTTCACCCCGATCGGCAGACCGTGCAGGATACCCAGATCGTCACCGCGCATGACGGTATCCTCGGCTTCCTTTGCCACTCCAAGCGCGCCATCCTCGTCAATCGCCGTAATCGCGTTCAGCGCGCTATTCGTCTCGCCAATGCGCGTGATGCAACTAGTCACAAGTTCCACCGGTGAGAGCGCCTTGCGGCCAATCAGACGCCGCGCCTCAAGAGCGGAGAGATCACAGGGTTTGGTCATGGTCTGTATCCAATTTCTTCGCCCATTTCCCAGTACACGCCCGTTATCAGCGCCAATCCTTCGCGCATAAGCGGCTTGAAGATGTGTTCATTGGGCGCATGTTGAGAGCAGGCCAGATAACTCATCGGCAGCCAGGCGAAAGGCATTCCCAGTTCGGAGCCAATGGTGCCCGTGACATTCGAGCCGCCCGAGCAGGGCACGACCCCACATTTGCCATTCCCGACGCGTTCGACGGCACTTATCAGCCAGTTGGCCCAGGGGTGATCTGGATTTGTCCGGCCCGGTGAAAAATAGCCCCGGTTTTCTTCCGGCGGTTCCTCGAAGTCGATATCGCTGAAGCCGCGCTCGTCCAGATGAATGCGCAAGATGGGCAGAATATCTTCCTGCTTCGTCTCGATAACATGGCGCAATTGGCAACATGCACGCGCCAAGGGCGGTACGGCATTCACCGGCCTGTCGGGATTGCCGATCTGCATCGCCAGCACTTCAAAGCTGTTCCAGATGGAAACCCTCTCAGCCCCGGTATATCCAGGCTCGCCCCAATCGGTATCGATTGCCGGGCCGTCTTCTCCTGCCGAGCGTTCTCCATCTCCAAGCGCAGCGCGAACGGAATCTGGAATATTTTTTGGCCTCCAGCCCTCCACCAGTATTTCGCCCTTGGGGGTCATGATGCTGGAAAGCGCATGCGTCAGTCGCACCGCCGGAGAGCGCAACAACCCGCCCCAGTTGCCGGAATGGTGACCCCCTTCACGGAAGTTGGCCACGAGATTAAAATTGAGGCAGCCCCGGTTGCCGAGTGAAATATTGGGCTCCGCGATATTGGCGCGCGGGCCGTCGGAGGAAAAAAAAGCATCCGCTTTGAAATCATCCTGGTTCGCGCCGAGGATTTCACGGAACCCCTTTGAACCGTTTTCTTCGCCCTGCTCGATCACGACCTTGGAGTTGAAGCCGAGTTTCCCGCGTGTCTCCAGTATCGACTCAAGCGCGACCAGATGAGCGAGATGCTGACCCTTATTGTCCGCCGTGCCGCGCCCGTAAACCCTGTCGCCGTCAAATGTAAGCGCCCAGGGGTCACGGTCTTCGTCCCACTGGCCTTCCATGCCCAGAACAACATCACCGTGGCCGTAACACAGCAGCGTGGGCAAGCTCTCATCCTCGATAAGCTTGGCGAGAAAGACAGGGCCGCACCCCTCGAAAGGATTGTCATAGACCCGGCACTCATACCCGAGACGCTCCAGCGCCGGGATCATGTGATCTTTAACATAAGCGTAGTGCTCTTTCAGCCGGTCCGGGTTCTGGCTTTCCGTCTTGACGCCGACCAGCTTTGCAAGACGAGCATAGTAGCCCTCGTCGCCATCATCATCGTAACGTGCAAGCGCATTGGCGACCGCCTGTGACCGCGACATGTTATGCCCTCCCCGGTGTTTTGCCGCCGCCCAGGTCCCAATATAATCCGGCCATCAGCTCCAGGGCATTGCGAGACACAGAGGCCAGAACATGTTCGTCAGGCGCATGCTGGGAACAGGCGGCGTAGGAATGGGGCACCCATATCGCCGGCAAGCCCAAAATGTCGGTGAAAATGTCATTGCCGATGGAGCCACCCATACTTGGAATGACGGCGGGCTCTTCACCTGCCGTGTGCTGGATAGAGTCGCGCACCCACTTCGACCAGGGATGATCCATGTCCGTCTGTGACGCAATGAAGCCGCCCGTGTTGGCCGGATGTGGCGGCAGCACCTGAACCTTGTCGAAGCCATGTTTGGCCAGATGCTTCTTCAATGCGGGAATGATGTTGTCGTGATCGGTCCCGACCACGTAACGAAGCTGGCAATGGGCCCAGGCTTTTCCGGGTATGGCATTCACCGGCTTGTCGGGATTGCCGATTTTCAGCGCCAGGACTTCAAAGCTGTTCCAGGCGTAAACCTTTTCCGCGGGTGTCAGACCCGGCTGTCCCCAATCAGGATCGATCTCGGGTCCATCCACGCCGGGGTCAATCTCGATGTCCTTGAGCGCCATGCGTATCGAGTTTGAAACAGGTGGCGGAAGCCACTCCTCGATCTGGATCGCGCCATTTTCATCTACGATGGTTGCCAGCGCATTGGCCAGTATCGCACCGGGACTGGCCAGAAGACCGCCCCAGTTTCCCGAATGGTGTGCACCTTCCCGCAACTCCACCAGGAGATCGAACGGCTCCCCTCCGCGGTTGCCCAGGGTGACCGTGGGCAGATCAGCGCGCACCCGCGGCCCGTCCGAGCCAATGAACACATCTGCGGCGAAGTCCTCTTTATTCCCGGTGATAACCTCGCGCAGCCCTTTCGAGCCGTTTTCCTCGCCCATTTCAATGAGCACCTTGGCATTGAAGCCGAGCCTATCCCGCTCCTCCAGCACAGCGCGCATGGCCGCCATGTTGATGGTGTGCTGTCCCTTGTTATCGGCCGTACCGCGCCCGTAAATCCTGTCGCCGTCACGCGCGGTGACCCAGGGCCCCTCACCCTTGGTCCACTGGTCATCCAGTCCCTGGATCACATCACCATGGCCATAGCCCAGAACCGTCGGCAGGACATCATCCTCATGGCGTTCGGCAAGCAGAAAAGGACCGCACCCCTGATGCGGATTCTCATAGATGCGTGTCTTGAAACCCATGGCCTCAAAGGCGGGGATCATTTCTTCATCGATATAGCGGTGCAGCTCGCTCAACCCTTCGGGACGCTGGCTCTCGGTGCGGAACGCAACGCGGCGTGCAAGTTCTTTCTCAAAAGTGCCGTCATCGAAATAGTCACAAACACGCGATATTGTGCCAGCACGGCTGGCCTCACTGCTCATTTTCGTTTTCCTTTACGCGCTCTCTTGCCCCGGGCTTTCTTGCCTGCGCCATCTGCATAGAGATGGCACTCGACCATCGCGTCATTGGCTCCGATCGTTGGGGGAGCCTGTTTGGAACAATGGTCCATCACCTTCGCGCAGCGCGGATGGAAAGTGCAGCCCGAGGGCGGATCGATCGGGTTCGGATAGGCAACGCCCAGATGCGTATCAGGAACGCCAAGACCCGGCTCGGGTGTCAGTACCGAACCAAGCAGCGCCTCGGTGTAGGGATGTTTTGGCGCCTTGAAGAGCGTTTCGGTATCCGCCTGCTCGACGATGCGTCCGAGATACATCACCGCGACACGTGTCGCCATATGCTCCACCACGGCCAGGTTATGGCTGATGAGGACATAGGTCAGCCCGAACTCGGCGCGCAAATCCTGCAGCAGGTTGAGGATTTGAGACTGCACAGAAACATCGAGCGCACTGGTAGGTTCATCGCAAATGACAATTTTTGGCCGGTTGATCAGCGCGCGGGCTATGGCGACGCGCTGGCGCTGGCCGCCCGAAAGCTGGCTTGGGAAATTGTTGAAAACGCGGCTCGGCAAACCAACCAAATCCATGATGCCTTCAGCGCGGCTTTGCCAGGTCTCGGGGTTTGGATCATTCTGCACCTTGAGCGGCAGCGTGATGATATCGCCAATGGACTTGCGCGGATTGAGCGAGGAATACGGGTCCTGGAAAATCGGCTGCAGGATGCGCGCCACCTGTATCCTGTCTGCCGAGCCCACAGCTTGCCCATCAAGGCGCAGCGTACCCGATGTCGGCTCCAACAGGCCAAGCATCATCTTGGCGAGGGTGGTCTTGCCGCATCCCGATTCCCCGACAATCCCCAATACTTCGCCGCGCTCGACGTTCAGCGAGACGCCATTGACCGCGTGCAGCGATTTCTTGCCACGCATAAACCCTGCACTGATCATGAAGGTCCGCGTGACATCTGATACTTCGATGATGGAATCGCTCATGCCACCACCTTGCGTTTCAGATTGCTTGCACAGGCCTTCGGTGACAGCACACAGCGATATTGATGATTCTTCTCAAAGGAAGACCGCAAGGCAATTTCACCGGACTGGCAGGCATCGTGAACATAGGGACAGCGGCTGGCAAAATGGCACCTGTCCATATTTCCAACCAGGTTGGGGACGATCCCCGGAATGGCGCCCAGATGCTCGCCGCGCTTGGTCTTTCCGGGGATCGGGATGCAGCGCAGCAGTCCTTGCGTGTAAGGATGAGACGGCGCGTTGAACACCTGCTCGGCTGTCCCCGTCTCGACAAATTCACCCGCATACATGACCGCAACCCTGTCGGCGACGCGCGCGACAATGCCGAGGTCATGGGTGATCAGTATCAGGCTTGAGTCGAATTCATGGCGCAGCTCGGCAAGCAGATGGAGGATTTGCGCCTGGATCGTCACGTCGAGCGCCGTGGTGGGCTCGTCCGCCAGGATAAGCGCCGGCTCGCACATCAGGCTCATGGCGATCATCACCCTCTGGCGTAATCCGCCGGAGAGTTGGTGGGGATATTGCCCGAGCCTGCTGCGCGCGGCGGTAATGCCCACTTTTTCCAGCAGGAATACCGCACGATCGCGTGCTTCGGCCGTGGAGACTTTGCGGTGACGCAGCATCGCCTCTTCAAGCTGATTGCCGATTGTGTAGGCCGGATTGAGCGAGGTCATCGGCTCCTGGAAGATCATCGCCATCGCGTCGCCGCGAATATCGGACATTTGCCGCTCTTTCAGCTCCCGGAGATCCCGGCCATCCAGTGTCAGCTTGTCGACCCCCCGCTTGGCAGATTTGGGCAGCAGGTTCATGAGCGACAGGGCGGTTATCGACTTGCCGCAGCCGGACTCGCCGACAATGCACAGCGTTTCCCCCTTGGCGACAGAGAAGCTGACATTCTGCACGGCATGCAAAATGCCCGACGGAACTTCGATGTCCACACAGAGATTTTCAACTTCGAGGATGGGATTTGCCATGAGTCCGGCCCTAGTTCCGACTTTCCGGAGCGGTCACATCGCGGATGCCATCACCAAGCAGGTTGATGGCCAGAACCAGGACGAAAATCGCCGCGCCGGGAATGCCGATAAGCCAGGAGTCGAAGAAAATGAGGCCCTTGGCTTCGGCGACCATGAGGCCCCAGCTTGGTTCCGGCGGCTGGACGCCGAGCCCCAGGAAGGAGAGAGCCGCTTCCAGCAGGATCGCATGGGCCATTTCCAGCGTTGCAACAATAATCAGATGATTGGCGATGTTGGGTATGATCTCAGAGAGAATGATGCGCGTCGTAGAGCAACCTAATGCTTGCGCCGCCGCGACGAATTCCAGACTGCGGATTTGCTGCGTGGCGCTGCGCATGACCACGGCGAACCGGTCCCATATGAGAAGACCCAGAACCCAGATAACCACGGTTAGCGATGAGCCGATAAGCGAAACGACAGCCAGCGCCACCAGCACGACGGGTAACGACAGGCGCGTTGTGAGAATGAAATTGACCACCATGTCGACGCGCCCGCCGAAATATCCCGCCAGCACGCCGAGCGTCGTGCCGATGATGCCGGATATGATCATCGCCGCGAAACCGATGAACAGCGATATCCGTGCGCCGTAAAACAGCCGGGTGAGATAATCGCGCCCGAGCGCATCGGTTCCCAGTGGATGGTCCCACGTCACCTTGGGCCCGTCATGCCATATTGGCGGAATGAGCTTGCGCGACAGGACCTGATCGTAAGGGTCGCCGGGCGATATCCAGCTGGCGAACACTGCCACGAATATGATCGTCAGGAGCACTGTCGCACCGATGATCAG
>CAXMMX010000109.1:0-9409 GCA_964194535.1 uncultured Alphaproteobacteria bacterium
CACATGCATTTTTTTCCAGGCAAGATCGAACCCCGCATCCGCCGTGTCATAGGCGAGTGCAACGCGTGTCAGTTCAATCGGTTCGATTTCGTTCAATGCCTGCCACAACAGATGGCGGCGCTCGTCCCGCTTGGAACGCAATCCCCTCTCCGCGCGAATGGCTTCGTCGGAATCGTCATCGACGAGCGTATCCCACAAATCGAAACTCACAACTTTGATTGACATAAATAGCGCTCCATAAATGCCAGGGTCGGGGCTCATGAATGGCATTTACGCCACGTTAAGGATAGGAGTGCGCGGCTTATAGATAGATAAAATTTGCCTTATGCATCCCACCATTCCTTAAGGCATCTCGCGTATAACAGCCGCTCGTTTGCCATTAAAGGGATTGGAATCATGCGTCCAAGTAGCATCGTCATGCTCGCAGTCGCGCTGGCACTGGGTATATCGGCGGCCATGTTGTCGAAAATCTGGCTGCAGGCGCAAGTCTCCCAGCCCCAGGTCGCCAAACTGGCGCCCAAGGTGGATATGGGCACGGTCGTCATCGCCGCGAAATCGCTGCGTTTCGGCAACCGGCTGGCCCAGCGCTCCCTGCGTGAGGTCGAGTGGCCCTCCAAGGCAATCCCCAAAGGAGCGTTTAAGAAAATCAACGACATCGTGAACGGCAAGGACCGGCGCGTGGTGCTCTCGGCGATTGAGGAGAACGAGCCGGTTCTGGGCTGGAAGATCACCGGACCCGGCCAGCGCGCCTCGCTTTCCGCGCTCATTAGCGAAGACATGAAGGCCATCACCATCCGCGTAAATGACGTGCTTGGCGTGGCCGGTTTCGTGCTGCCGGGCGAGCGCGTCGATATTCTCCTCACCCGCACCGAAAGTGTTGAAGTCGGCGACAAGCAGCCGATACAGAAAAATACTTTCACTGACGTATTATTGCAGAATGTGCGCGTTCTCGCCGTTGACCAGCTGGCCGATGACCGGACAGAGGAACCCGCTCCGGCCAAGGCCGTCACCATCGAGGTGAATACCCGGCAGGGACAGAAACTGGCGCTGGCGTCAAGCGTCGGACAATTGGCGCTGGCCCTGCGCAGCGCCGGCTCGACGAAGGGTGAGGCTTCTCAGCGCATCGCGCTGAGCGATCTCAACTCGGCCACCAGCGCACCGGCCGTATCCGGCTCCAGCGTGATGGTGACGGTAACGCGCGAAATTACCCGCTCGAACTACTCCGTTCCACGCGGATCTCAAGGTTCAAGTAACTAAGCGGGCAAACCATTGAGTAACTAACCCCTCCAAGGTTTCAGTAACTAACACTTCGGAAAGAAGCGCTTTTTTTGCAAATAGGGCTTTTTCGATACCTGATTTGTTAGAACTCTTATGTGACCCTCTCTCCCAAGTCCGAGCCAAAAGCAATAAAAAACCGGACATCGCAGGGGGTAAGAAAAATGGGTTATCATTCACGAAACAAGTGCGAGCGCCATCGCTGGGTCGAAGGCGCGTGGGATCATTGGAGCGCGCTGTGGCCATCCTCGGTCTCAAGCCGCGTGGCGAAAGTTCACGCGGGCAGCGTACGGCTCGCCTTTATTATTATTGTCAGCCTGCTGGGCGCATTTCTGCTGGGCGCTGTCGGCTCCGTTAGCGAGGCGGAAGCCGGCGTATCCATTGTCAAGTTCGATGGCGTCAGCAAGGTTCAGGCGCCAAAGGCTCCATAGTCATGCTGAGAAAATTTACCAGTGACGCCGAGGAACTGGATCGCATCCAGTTGGTGACAGGCGATGCCGCTCTTGCGCTGAAACTGCAGGAAACCCTTACGCGTACGCAGCGCTTCGAGCTGGAGACGCTGCCGGGCAGCATCGAAGATGCCGAGCGACAGGGAATCGCCAACGCGCACCCGGCCATTTTGCTGGTGGAACTTGACCCGGCAAACCCCCACGACATGGGTGCGATGGAACGGGTGATGCGCCAGCGCGCGCCCGGCCTTCCGGTGATCATCATTTCGGACAAGCTTTCGGATAGCTCGGCGCGCGATTTCATGCGCCTCAATGTTTCCGACTGGTGCCCGAAGCAGGCGGTGGATACCGACCTGCTACAGGCCTGTGAGCGCGCGCTCCAGTCAAGCCAGGCCCAGACCAGCGCGGCGGAGGCGTCTTGTTATGCCTTTGTGCCGGCGGCCGGCGGTATCGGCAACACCACGCTGGCAATCCAGAGCGCGTTTCTTCTGGCCCGCAAGAGCAAGCAGTTCCAGTCAACCTGCCTGATTGCACTCGACTTCCAGAGCGGTTCCATCGCCGACTATCTGGACCTCACGCCCAATCTGCAACTGGAAGAAATCACCGCGCAGCCCGAGCGCCTCGATGAGCAATTGATGGAAGTCATGCTGTCACGCCACGAGACCGGCATCGCCGTGCTGGCGGCGGAGAATTCCCTGCGCGACTATGACAGCATCAACGCGGATCTCATCACCCGCATGCTGGATATGGTGTCCGCCAAGTTCGACAATGTGGTGATCGACATGCCGCGCGTCTGGCTGCCCTGGTCTGCGGATGTGCTGCAGGGCTGCGACAAGGCCTTCGTGGTGACGGATATGACCGTGCCGGGCTTGCGCGCCGCCAGCCGGTTGATCGACGCCATCAAAGAAAAATGTGACGGCGAGATTGATATGTCCGTGCTCGTCAACCGTTACCGGACCCGCCTCATCGGCGGCGGCATAAATTCACTGCGCCGTTCCGATGCGGTTGACATGCTGGGCGATCGCCTCGGCGGTTTTGTATTCGAGGATTACCGGCTGGTGCGCGAGGCCATCGACCGCGGCGTACCGCTATACGAGATCAACAAGGGCAACAAGATCGACAAGGATTTGACCTCGATCCTGTTCCCCAAGACGGACAAGAAGAAGTAGGCGGCAGCAAGGCTTCTTATTCAGCCGGCTAAGCGCGTGCCTCAAGCGTTGGAATGCCCCTCACATCCAGCATTTCCTCAGCCTTCCAGACATCATATTTGGACTGGAGGCTCGCCCATAGGGTCGGGCCATTTCCGCACAATTTGCCAAGTCTGACGGCCATCTCAGGGGTAACGGCGCGTTTCTCGGTCAGAATCTCGTGAAGAGACTGCCGGGATATACCCAGATGCTTCGCCGCTACTGTCTGGGTGATACCCAGAGCGGGCAGAACATCCTCGCGGAGCAGTTCTCCGGGGTGCATGGGGAGTATGGAACGATGCTTCCTGGCCATATCACTTTCCGTGGTAGTCGAGATAATCCACATCAATCGCATCGCCGCCATCAAACCTGAAAATCACTCGCCAGTTCCCGGTGACCTTGACTGCGTAAAAACCTTTCAGGTCGCCTGACAGTCCGTGAAACCCATAGCCGGGCAAGTTCATATCCGTTGGCTGCGACGCCGCATCAAGAGCAAGCATTGCCCTTCTGATCTTGGGAAAGTGAACCGGGTTGATTCTGCTTTGATCTCCGCGTTCCCACCAGCGTTTGAGGGCCTTGTTCCCGATGCTTTTGATCATATGCACTGTGTCGTGTTTAACATGACAATGTCAATAGTAGCTTTACGGAGAACCGAAAGAGGGCTGAACCGATCAGTACAAATCCTTTGACTCGTATGTTCACGTAATGTTCTATTGCGTGTCCCGCATCGATTCAAGGGACAGCCTCTTTGCGAAAACCAGACACCATAGAACGGCTCTATCTCGACTTTGACGGCTTCTTCGCCTCTGTCGAGCAGCAGGCGAACCCGCATTTGCGCGGCCGCCCCATAGGCGTCGTTCCGTTTGCGGGCACCACCAGCACCTGCGTCATCGCCGCGTCCAAGGAAGCCAAGGCGTTCGGCGTGAAGAACGTCATGAACATCGCCGACGCCAAAAATGCCTGCCCGGACATTGTTCTGGTGCCGCAAAGCCCGGACCTTTACCGGCGCGCCCACAATGCCCTGCTGAGTGAAATCGGCATGGTGATCCCGGTCGACGCGGTCAAATCCATCGATGAGCTGACCTGCCGGCTGGAGGCGAAGGAACGGCGCGGGCCGCAAGAGCTCTCGCACAAGATCAAAACCCGCATCGCGGCCCATGTGGGGCCTTACATCACCTGCTCGATAGGGTTTGCCGCCAACCGGCAGCTGGCCAAGATCGCCGGCAAGCAGGACAAGCCCGACGGCACCACCATCTGGCGCCCGGAGGCGATGCCGGGGCCGCTGTTGCCGCTCCCCCTTTCCGACATCCCCGGCGTGGGGAGCAGAATGGAGGCGCGGCTGGAGCGCGCCGGGATTTACGACATGGCCGCCCTGCTGGCCACCCAGCCCAAGCAGTTGCGCAAGCTGTGGCGCAACGTGACCGGCGAGCGGCTGTGGTATGCGCTGCACGGCTATGACGTTCAGACGCCAACCTCGGGGCGCGGCATGTTCGGCCATGGCCGCGTCCTGCCGCCGACCCACAGAAGCGCCAGGCACGCGGAAGAATTCTCGCGCCTGCTGCTGGTGAAAGCGGCGCGGCGCATGCGCCGCGAGGGCTTTTACGCAGGACGCCTGTGGCTGTGGCTCTCCATGAAGGAGGACCGCTGGTTCGCCCAGCTCCCCCTCCCTATCGTGCATGACGACAAGGCGTGTCTCGCGGCGCTGAAGCAGCTGTGGCGCCAGGCGCGGGCCGAGCTTGCCGCAACCGCGCGCATTATCCGCATCGGCGTTACCCTGCTCGATCTCTCCCCCGCCTCCCAGCGCCAGCTCGACATGCTGCTGAACGACGATATTGAGCGCCGCAAATGGGAGCGCATCACCCATGCGGTGGACCATCTCAATACCCGCTATGGCCGGACAATGGTCTCTTTAGGCGTGTGGACGCCGCCGCCGGGCGGCAATGCGGGGGGGAAGATTTCCTATACCCGCATCCCGCGCGCGGAGGATTTCTGGTGATGAACTGGAAAACCGAACTGCAACTGCGCGACCTCGATGCGGGCCAAAGGATCGAAGCCACGTGCAAGGCCTGCGGATACACCTATTACCTGGACGTCAGAACGCTGCTTTCCCGGCCCGAGCTTCAGTTCATCTATATGGACGAGCTTGAGCGCATGAGCGTCTGCCGGGCGCGCCATTGCCAGGGGGCCGTGCGGCTGGCGCTGGTGCATGACGGGGAGACGGAAGGGTTTGTCGGCGGGATGGCGTGAGGGGTTGGTTTGATATGACGCCGGATATGCGCAATCAGACACCCCGCCTGGCTACAGCGGCCATTCGGACGGGCGGGAAAGACAGTCTCCTCCTGACCAAATCCAGGTGCAGAGCCGCGTCAGCGCATACTGGAAAGGGTGACGATCAGAGCGTCGTTTTTCTGACGGATGGCGGTGGCGATCTTGTGGGCGATATCCTGTTCCGCCTCGGCGCAATTGATGCAGGCATCGACAGCCCGGTGCTGACCTTCCAGCATGCCCCGGATAACCGCCGCGTTGATCACTTTAGCGACCTTATCGATTTCATCGCCGGACAGAGTTTCTTCCAACTCCCCAATCGCGTCTTCGACAATGATTTTCAGTTTTTCCATGGGTCTGTTTCCTCTCCGTCAGAAAGCCTACCGATTAGTATCCAATTATCACTGTCATTGAAATGATTTTCCCCCCTGTATCGCTCCGCTCCACCCCCCCAAAATCATTAAAATTTAAGCTTTCAGATTCGCTGAATATTTGTCTCTCTCAGGTACTCTTTTCACCGAGGCTGGGTATGCGGGCGGAATCCCGCGTGCCTGAACAGGATGATGAGGGGATATGGCGGGTCGATTTTCAAACAAGCGCAAAAAGGCGTCAGGCGCGGCAAAGGCTGAAAAGCCGGCCGGGCAAAAGCCGGCCGAGCGCCTGCTGGCGGCCATCGCCAAGCTGGATGCGGTCTCGCCCATAGAGCCGCCCGAGGGTGGTGAAGCGCCCATACCGAATGATCCCGCGCCCCTTGAGGACGCACCAATCCCGGAAAAGCATGCTTCCCCCAAACCAGGAAAAGGGGAAGGCGCCGGAGAAGCAAAACTGCGCGATCCGAAATTTCTCGACGCCAAGGTGCGCCTGCACCGCAAGCTGATCGACGAGATCAACCTTTCGGCCATCGACAAGGTGCCCGAAGAAGAGCTGCGCAGGCAGGTTGCGGAAATGGCATCCGAATATGTGCTGGCCGAGCGCCTGCCGCTCAACGCCCACGAGCTGGAGGAATTCGCGCACGAACTCTATGACGAGATGACTGGCCTGGGGCCGCTGGAGCCGCTGCTCAAGGACCCGACCATTGACGATATTCTCATCAACACCCACGCACAGGTGTATGTGGAGCGCTTCGGGCAACTGGAACTCACGCCCGTGCGCTTCAAGGACGAAGCCCACCTGCTGCGGATATTGAACAAGATCGTCGCAAATGTCGGGCGCCGGGTCGATGAATCACAGCCCATGGTGGACGCGCGCCTTGAAGACGGCAGCCGCGTCAACGCCATTATCAGACCGCTGACCGTGGACGGGCCGCTGATTTCGATCCGCAAATTCTCCAAGAAGGCGTTCAACCTGGAAAAGATGATCGAGTTCGGGAGCATAAAGCCGCAGATTGGCGAGGTGCTCGCAGCCGCCGTCGCGGCGCGCATATCGCTGATTGTTTCGGGCGGCACGGGCTCGGGCAAGACCACCATGCTGAATGCGCTCTCCAATTACATCTCTCACAAGGAACGCCTCATCACCATCGAGGACGCCGCCGAATTGCAGCTCCAGCAGCCGCATATCGGCAGGCTGGAAACACGCCCGCCGAATATCGAGGGCAAGGGCGAGATCAAGCAGCGCGATCTGGTGAAGAACGCTCTGCGTATGCGCCCGGACCGCGTGATCCTCGGCGAGGTGCGCGGCGAAGAAGCCTTCGACATGCTGCAGGCCATGAACACGGGCCATGAGGGCTCGATGGCGACAATCCATGCCAACAGTCCGCGCGACGCGCTGACGCGGCTGGAGAACATGGTCGGCATGGCCGGCACCAATATGAGCGAAGGAAGCGTGCGCTCGCAGATCGCTTCCGCGATACGCATCTTCGTGCAGCTGTCGCGCTTTTCCGACGGCACGCGGCGGCTGACATCCGTGTCGGAAATCACCGGCATGGAAGGCGAAGTCGTGCAGATGCAGGAAATCTTCAAATTCGTGCGCACCGGGACCCAAGAGGACGGAACCATTATTGGTGAATTCCGCGCCACCGGCGTGCGGCCGAAATTCCTTGATGAAATCAAGTCTCACGGCGTTGAAATCCCGGGGGAATATTTCGACCCGAAGGAACCGCTGTAATGTCCCCGGAGCTCGCCCAGAATGCCATCTTTGTGCTGTTCGGCGCGGCCGTGTTTCTCATGGTGGAGGCGGCCTACCTGGCGATCGCCAAGCGGACCTCCTATGTGCGCAAGGTCAACACCCGGCTGAAACTGATGGGCAACGCGGGTAACCAGCACGAGGTGCTGGTACAGCTGCGCCGCGACCGCGGGCTGACATCGGAAGGGCGCTACAAGCTGCCACTGATCTGGTTCAACCGGCTGGTGCTGCAATCGGGCTTGCGGGTTGGTATCTGGCGCATTGCATTTCTTATGGTCCTGGCCGGCCTCGCAGGGGCCGCTGCAACGCTCATTTCAGGTTTCGAATGGCCACTGGCCCTGCTTGCCGCACCAGCGGCCGGAATCGGGTTGCCCGTCATTGTGCTGCGCTTTTTGCGCCAGCGCCGCCGCAACAAGTTCGAGGAACAATTGCCTGCAGCCGTCGACACCATGGTGCGCTCCCTCAAGGCGGGCCATCCGCTGCCCGTCGCCATCTCAATGGTGGCGCGCGAGTTGGAAGACCCCATCGGCACCGAATTCGGCATCACCGGAGATGAGCTGACTTATGGCCTCGATCTCGACGGCGCCATGCAGCAGATGAGCACCCGGGTGGGCCAGGACGATTTTGCCCTCGTGGTGGTGGCCATTTGCATTCAGGCCAAGACCGGCGGCAATCTGAGCGAACTTCTCTCCAATCTCTCAAAAGTGCTGCGCGACCGCTTCAAGATGCGCCGCCGGGTGAAAGCAGTGTCGGCTGAAGGACGCATGTCGGCAATCGGTTTGAGCTGCCTGCCGGTAATCGTATTTGGCGTGCTGCTCATTTTTGCCCCGGACTTTTATGGCGGAATCTGGAACGAACCAGCAGTTCATTACGGCCTGGGCGGCTCAGGTGTCATGATGTTGATCGGTAATATCATCATGTTCCGCATGGTCAACTTCAAGCTGTAAGGGGCAACACGCCGTTATGTTGATCGAGTTTCTCAATACCTACCAGTCGGCCGTTCTGATCGGCATCTCGCTATGCATATGCGCACTTGTAACCGGCGCCACATATGCCATCGCCAGGATGTGGCGCGCGCGTGAGGATATCAGAAAGCGCGCCACGGTGCCCCTTCCCGGCAGCAGCGAAAGCGCGCTGGATGACCGCCGGTCGCTTCGCCATCAAAAGCTCACGGGAGCCAGCAGGTTGCTTGGCACCGTGGCGGCGTATTTTGTGCCGGTGGGCGATGCTTCGGTTTCCGCGGTCAGAAAAAACCTGAACAAGGCCGGGTTTTTCCAGCCCTCCGCCCTTGCCTGGTATTATCTCATCCGGGTCACTCTCGCGGTTCTGTTCCCGGCGGCGTTCCTCATTGCCGACCAGATACTTGTGTTTGACATGGACACATCGCGCCATCTGACAGCTTTCCTGGGATTGGCCATCGCCGGTCTCATGGCCCCCAGCTTCTATGTCTCCAAGCGTATTAAATCCCTGCAGCAACAATGCAGCGATGGCTTCCCCGACTTCATGGATTTGATGGTGGTATGCGCGGAAGCCGGCATCTCTATTGATCAGGCCATCGGCCGGGTGAGCCGCGAACTCACCCAGACATTTCCCTATCTCGGCGTCTGCCTGCATCTCGCCACCCTTGAATTGCGTGCCGGACGGCCCCTCACCGATGCCTTCAATACCCTGGCCCAGCGTATGGGCATCGAGGAGGCGCACAATCTGGGTTCTCTGCTGCAACAGTCGGAGGAGTTGGGCACAAGCATGTCACATGCGCTTCGCGTCTATAGCGAGGAGATGCGCGACAAGCGTATGTCACGGGCGGAGGAGAAGGCCGCTGCCCTGCCTGCCAAGATGACGGTGCCGCTCACCATGTTCGTTTTCCCCGTCATCCTGGTGGTTATCCTGCTGCCCGTATATGTGCGCGTCTCGCTGATGTAGGCGCTGGCAGCTAACTCATTTTTCAAACATAGGCTGAACCATTTCAGGGAATGTCTGCTTTACGCCCGAAAGCGGACATAAATCGGGGTAGGCGCTAATGTCCGCTAATAGCCATAAGCAGACATTGTTCAGTTATATATTGTTCTGGGTAACCGAAATTACTCCCTCGATGGCGAACGGGTTTCCAAA
>CAXMMX010000110.1:0-12732 GCA_964194535.1 uncultured Alphaproteobacteria bacterium
GAAGACTTGCCAGAAGACACAATTCTCGTGGCCCACACCATGGGACCCGCCGAGCTTCTTGACTATGACCGTGAACGGTTGCGCGGGCTCATCCTTGAGGAAGGTGCAGGAGCAAGCCATGTGGCCATCGTGGCGCGCGCCCTCGACCTTCCGGCCATCGGTCAGGCGGACGGCATATTGAATTTACTGGAAGCCGGTGACCCGGTGGTGGTTGATGCAGATGCGGGTGAAATCCATATCCGGCCCACTCCCGACCTGGTGACGATCTATCAGGACAAGGTGCGCTTCATGGCGCAGCGTCAGGCCCAGTACGCCAAGTTGAAGGACCAGCCCGCGGTGACCAAGGATGGTGTTGAGATCGAGCTTCTCATAAATGCCGGCCTGCTGGTCGATCTGCCTCACCTGAAGGAGTCCGGCGCCAGCGGCATCGGCCTGTTCCGCACAGAGTTCCAGTTCATGATCTCCTCGACATTTCCGCGCCTCAATGAGCAACAGAAAATGTACGCACAGGTGCTCGATGAGGTTGATGGCAAGCCGGTTGTGTTCCGCTCGCTCGACGTGGGTGGCGACAAGGTGCTCCCCTATCTGCGCTCCACCCATGAAGAAAACCCGGCGCTTGGATGGCGCGCCATCCGCATGGCGCTCGACCGGCCCGCACTTTTGCGCACACAGCTGCGCGCCTTGATGCGCGCGGCCAACGGGCGCGAGGTACGGATCATGCTGCCGATGGTATCGGAGGTCAGCGAGTTATTAGCGGTGCGCAAGCTGATCGATATGGAAGTCCACCATATTGAGCGGTATGGCCATAAATTGCCGGACCGGCTCCTGATGGGTGTCATGATCGAAGTGCCGGCATTGTTGTGGCAACTGGACCGCTTGTTTCCCATTGTTGATTTCGCCTCTGTAGGCAGCAACGATCTGTTGCAATTTATGTTCGCCGCGGACCGAACGAATATGAAAGTCTCGCAACGGTTTGATCCGTTGTCCGCGCCGGTTCTGAGTATGCTCGGTGATATTGTTGCCAAGGCTGAAGAGCATAATGTGCCGCTCACCCTGTGCGGGGAAATGGCCGGACAGCCGCTCGAAGCCATGGCGCTGGTGGCGCTTGGGTTCCGCTCAATCTCCATGTCTCCGGCATCGCTCGGACCGGTCAAGGCGATGATCCGGTCGCTGGATGCCGCGGCGGTGAGCTATAGATTGCAGGAGGTGGTGACCGGAGAAGGGGGGCAAATAAGGCGCCAGTTAGAGGAGTTTGCCGTTCAAAACGAGGTTGAGATTTGAGGCGGCAAGAGCGGGTGCATTGCAGCAAGTCTCCCATTTTAGTTTAATGATGGTCATGTGGGCGGCTGATCTGCCAAGATTGCCGTAATCCGGGCGTGAAATAGCCGATTTGTATAAGCGGCGGAAGAAGGACTGCAGGGGCAAATGTCATCTGAGCCAAGCTCACCGACTGCGCCACCGCCCGATGGCGGGGACGATAACTCACGCCTGAATATCAGCGCCATCACCGAAATGCCTGCAGGCCATGATGCGGAGTTGGCGACCATCTTCCGGGAAATGCGCCGCGCCGCCGGTATTTCCACAGAACAGGTGGCAGGCAGATTGGCGACGCCGGTCGAAACAATCGAGGCGCTGGAAAACGGCGCCCTGCTGGCCTTGCCGGAATGGCCGGAACTCACCCGGATCATTACCGCCTATGCGGCGCAGTTAGGGCTGGACTCACGTCCCATCCTGCGCCGGCTTGAAGGACAGCTCGGCGCCAGCAAAACCGCCGCCGCGGCTCCCGCGCCAGCCGCACAGGAAGCTTTCACTCCAGATCCTTCCACCCCAAAACCGGCTAGGCCCGCATCCGCCGGTCCTTCTGGGCCGCCTATGCCGCCCTCGGCCATGCCGCCCCCGCCGCCAACCAGCGCACCGCCGCCGCAGCCAAGGCGAAGCCCGCTGCCACAACCTCCAGGAGCGGCGCCTCCTCCGCAACCACAGCAATCACCACCTCAGCAGCAAGCTCAGCCATATACGGGCGAAGCCGTGCTGGAGCCGGAGGAAAAACCGAAACGCCGCATGGCGCGGTTTATAAGGCCCCTCATAAACTGGGTTGTTCTTATCGGGTTTGTCGCAGCGCTTGGTTCTAGTCTGTGGTATGCGGCAAAGCATCCGCGTATGGTATGGACCGCGCTTGATACACTGCCCGAGCCTATCCCGCGGGCAATGCGGAGTGTATGGAATTTCATGAGACCGCTGGAGACCGAGCCCGCGCGTCCGCAAGTATCGGACCCGGACAACCGGAAATCCGATAAACTCCCCTAACGACGCTTGAGAGTCCTCAAAGTGCGAAGCGGTAGGACAAATAAAAGGGTCCTCAAATAGCGAAGCGGTAGGACAGATAAAAAAGGTCTAAAAGACCGCAGATACGAATTTTTGCGCAACGGAGCACGATGTCCGCAATACCTGAAGAGAAACTCGAGCAGTTGGTGCAGCGCTGGGAGACCGTGCAGGCAGCGCTTGCCTCGGGTCCGGCTCAGGATATCTATGTGCCGCTGGCGCGCGAGTTTGCCGAACTTGACCCTATCGTTGCCGCAATAAACGAGATGCGCGCGGCCAGGCAGGAAAGCGCTGACCTGGCCGAACTCATCGCCGATAGTGATTCCGATGACGAGATGGTGGAGATGGCGAAGGCGGAGTTCGCCGAGCTTGTGCCGAAGATCACGGACATGGAGCAGAATCTCCGCGTGTTGCTGCTGCCCAGGGACGAGGCGGATAATAAAAACGTCATCCTGGAAGTTCGCGCAGGAACAGGGGGCGATGAAGCAGCCCTGTTCGCGGGCGATCTCTACCGTATGTATCAGCGCTATACGGACCTGAAGGGCTGGAAGCTCGAGATCATCTCCTCCAGCGAGGCGGCCATGGGCGGGTACAAGGAAATCATCGCCAGCGTTAGCGGCAAGGGCGCGTTCTCGCGTCTCAAATTTGAATCCGGTGTCCACCGGGTGCAGCGCGTGCCTGAAACCGAATCGAGCGGGCGCATCCATACTTCCGCCGCGACGGTGGCGGTCCTTCCCGAAGCTGAAGATGTGGACATCGATCTGGACGATAAGGATTTGCGCGTCGATGTGTTTCGGGCAAGCGGTCCGGGCGGACAGTCGGTCAATACCACCGACAGCGCGGTGCGCATCACCCATCTGCCCACCGGTATAATCGTTATCCAGCAGGATGAAAAATCCCAGCACAAGAACAGGGCCAAGGCGATGAAGGTGCTGCGCGCGCGGCTCTACGACAAGGAGCGCGAGAAACAGGACGCGGAGCGTGCCGCGGACCGGCGCGGGCAGGTCGGCACCGGCGACCGGTCGCAGCGCATCAGGACCTACAACTTCCCCCAGGGGCGCATCACCGACCACCGGATCAATCTGACAATGCACAGGCTGAACGAGGTGCTCGAAGGCGGGGGGCTGGACGAGATCATCGACGCGCTTGTAACCGAACAGCAGGCCAGCCAGTTTGCCGCAATAGATGAGCAACCCGCTGCATGACGCCATGACATCCGCACCCCCGCGCCGCGGAAATATTGATGGGGTGTACCGCCATCTCGCAGGCGAATTGCGCGCGAGCGGCGTTGCCACACCTGAGCTGGATGCGCGTCTTCTCATCTGCCACGCCTGTGCTCTCACCAATGAGCGCTTTGCCGCCATGCCGGAGCGCGAGGTCGCCGAAGACGAGCTTGAGAGGATCAGACTTGTGGCCAGGCGGCGCTGCGCCCGTGAGCCTGTCTCACGCATAATAGGGGTGCGCGAATTCTGGGGCCTGGAATTCGAGATTGGTCCGCAAACCCTCGATCCGCGCTTAGACACCGAAACGCTGGTTTCGGCGGCGCTGGAGCTTGTTCGCGAACGAAGCAGTGCGGAGCCGCTGTCCATTCTCGACCTGGGAACTGGGTCCGGGTGCATCCTCATATCATTGCTGCATGAACTGGAGTTTGCCAGCGGCGCCGGGACCGATATGAGTTTTGAGGCGCTTGAGCTGGCACGCGTCAATGCAAAGCGGCATGGTGTGGCGGAGCGGACGCTCTTTGTATGTACGTCCTGGGGTGAGGGCCTGAGCCGGACATTTGATCTGGTGGTGGCCAACCCGCCCTATATCCCGACAGGCGATCTGGCCGGGCTTGAACCCGAAGTCGCCCGGTACGATCCGGCCGCGGCACTTGATGGCGGCAGGGACGGCCTTGACGCCTATCGCAAGATCGCAACTGAAATGCACGCCATTCTCGCGCCAGGAGGTTGGGCCGTGTTCGAAGTCGGGGAAGATCAAGGCGAAGATGTCGCCGCAATTCTCAGTGACTCGAACGCAGCAGCCTCCTTCGGCAAGGCGAGACAATGGCATGACCTTGCGGGCCAATTGCGATGCGTAGCAGGAAAGCGTTCACCAACACTCTAAAGAAGCGGAAAAAGGGGTTGGAAATTGTGTTCGATCACGCTAGGGTAATTTTGCGTGACGCGTTCATACAAGTTTGACCGGGTCAACGTGAGCAAGCCGAAAACAGCCGGATTTAATGCGTTCGATGCAGGGACTGATCGTGTCTCTGTGGGGGGACAATTTGAATAATCCATTGCGGCTTGTTGCCCACCCGGGCCTGGGTCACGCAAGCGTAACCTCAGGACTGAATGGGCGAACCCTCGCTGAGACGGTTATGGGAAATATCCTACGGTTGGTGGATATCGCATTGCGATAAATTGGTTTTTCCAGGACCGTCATGAAGATGGGAAATGAAGGGGCGTAACACTCCAGAACGATCTGCTGCAAGTGCCGGAAGAAACCGGGCGCAACAGAACTGATGATTTGCAGGATCTAAAATATGGCCAACGGGACTAGAAAGCCTATGAGGCAAGGACAACAAAACCGGCGTGGTCGCGGCCGCAGCCGCAAACCGCAGAACCCACTCAGCCGAAATCTCGAATCGAATGGCCCTGACGTGAAAATCAGAGGGACCGCATCACATATTGCCGAGAAATATGCGACGCTTGCGCGCGACGCGTTGTCCTCTGGCGATACTGTTGCGGGCGAGAGCTATTTACAGCATGCGGAGCATTACAACCGCATCATCATGGCTAATCAGATGCAGCAGGGGGATGGCGTTAACGGGTCCGGCGCCGGACGCGGACGCCCGAACGGTTCTGGTGATGGTGCGGATACCGCGCAGCCCGCAGCCGTGCCTGATGTCGTCGCCAGTAGCAATTTAGCCGAAAAAACCAGCGATGATGATGGCGTGGCCAGAACGGTCGCGAGAACAACCAAACCCTCCGAGAACGGTGCCGGTGAAGAAAGCCGGGCCGAGTCTGATGCCCCTGCCAAGCAAGATGAGGCGCCGGGCAAGAGCTGCGCCGGCAAAACCCCGGATGAGGCCGTTAGCTAGATAGCGAAGCCGTTAGCCAGGGACTGAAAAAGACTAGGCCGTGATACCTGCCGGGTCTCCGGTTTTGATGACACCGCCCTGAACCACCTTTGCATAAACACCGAAATCCTGGTGCCCGTAGGTGCGCTCCAGCGCTGCAGGAATAGCCAGGTCGCGCTCAGCTGTTTGCGGGTCGACATTGGTTGCTGCACAGCGCTCGGTGCGGGCATAGACTTCAAGGCGCGCTTCGCCGATATTCAACTGCTTGTCAATCCAGTCAAGCTCTGCCCATGGGCTGTCCGTGTCGAGATAAATGTTGGCACGGAAGCGCAGCGGGTCGATTTCCTTGTTCAGCGCGCGCTCGAATTCGCGTACGCTCGCCAGGTTGACGATGTGCAGGCTCTTGTTCGAAACATCTGAAAAGCTGTGTCCCTCGGCGTGGACGATATGCGGTGCGCCGCGTAAATCCTGCTCCATGAAGCTGCCGATGAACTGCTCTATGAGTTGCCGTCTAAGGGGTGTGTCAAGGGCGCCCTTGACCACCGAACGGCCATCTCGCAGCAGGGTGAGGGTTTGATCTTTTTCGTTAAACTCGATGTCGAGCGCGGCAAGGCGCTCATTGCGCATCAGCATCAGGAAATTGATCTTGGGCAGGGTTTGAGGGTCGGACGGGTCGAACCGTCCCCGGCCGTTCTCAATCGCCCATGCCCGGTCGAAGGGTATGGTCTGGCCCGGTGTCAGTTCGGTTTGGTCAAGTTTCTGCGGCGCCAGTCCCTTAACGGGATAGCGGTACAGATCCGAAACACTCATTGCGTCTGATGCGTTCATGGCGAAAGCCTCTAACAGTTTCGCGGGTTATGCCCCTTTTTGTTACAATACGGCAACCCTATATAAGGGTGTGGAATGCCTGGATCAGGGTTCCGGTGGTCCGGTTATGGGCCGCGAGTGAGATTATATTTGCCGCCTTCAGGGGCGGAGCAGCCCGTATTAACGGGCGCGAAACCCGCGCTGAACGTCAGGCGGAGATCGCGTGCCAGACAGGGATGACAAATGGATTTTGAGAAATATACCGAGCGTGCCCGGGGGTTTATTCAATCGGCACAAGGCCTCGCATTACGTGAGGGGCATCAGAAATTCACACCCGAACATCTGCTGAAAATCCTGCTGGATGACGTGGAAGGTCTGGCCGCAGGGCTAATCTCTCGTGCCGGCGGCAATCCGGGCGTTGCGCTTTCACAAACCGAAAGCGCGCTGTCCCAGCACCCGAAAGTGTCCGGCGGTGGCGCGGGCCAGCTTTATCTCGAGCCCTCGCTGGCGCGCGTTTTCGAGACTGCGGAAAAAGCGGCCGGCAAGGCAGGAGACAAGTTCGTCACGGCGGAGCGTCTGCTGCTTGCGCTGTCGGTCGAAAAAGGGACCGAGGCCGCGAAGATCCTTGAGAAGGCGGGCGTAACACCCAGCTCTCTCAACGACGCGATCAATGATTTTCGCAAGGGCCGCACGGCTGACAGTGCGTCGGCTGAACAGTCCTATGACGCGCTCAAACGCTATGCGCGCGATCTGACTGAAGCAGCCAAAGACGGCAAGCTCGACCCGGTCATCGGCCGCGATGAGGAAATCCGGCGCACCATCCAGGTGCTCTCGCGCCGGACCAAGAATAACCCCGTTCTGATTGGTGAGCCGGGCGTCGGCAAGACGGCCATCGCCGAAGGCCTTGCGCTGCGCATCATCAATGGCGATGTGCCCGAAAGCTTGCGGGACAAGAAGTTGCTCTCCCTCGACATGGGCGCACTGATCGCCGGAGCGAAATACCGCGGTGAGTTCGAGGAACGGCTGAAAGCCGTGCTGTCGGAAATCCAGTCGGAGGGCGGCCAGATTATTCTGTTCATCGACGAGATGCACACCATTGTCGGCGCGGGCGCGGCGGAAGGGTCGATGGATGCGTCCAACCTGCTCAAACCCGCGCTGGCGCGCGGTGAACTGCATTGCGTGGGCGCGACGACGCTCGATGAATACCGCAAACATGTGGAAAAGGACGCAGCATTGGCGCGGCGCTTCCAGCCTGTGTTCATCAACGAGCCGAGCGTGGAGGATACGGTCTCGATCCTGCGCGGGCTGAAAGAGAAATATGAGCTGCATCATGGCGTGCGCATAACCGACAATGCGCTTGTGTCAGCGGCGACGTTTTCGAACCGCTACATCACCGACCGGTTCCTGCCCGACAAGGCCATCGACCTCATGGACGAGGCGGGGAGCCGTTTGCGCATGCAGGTGGATTCAAAGCCTGAAGAACTGGATGAGCTCGACCGGCGCATCATTCAGCTCAAGATCGAGCGCGAAGCCCTGAACAAGGAAGACGATGAGGCGTCCAGGGACCGGTTGGAGAAACTGGAAACGGAACTTGCAGATCTGGAGGAAAAGGCTGACGCCCTGACCCAGCGCTGGAGCCGGGAAAAGGAAAAGCTGTCCTCGGCGCAGAAAATAAAAGAGGAGCTTGAGGCCGCGCGGCTGGAGGCTCAGCAGGTGCAGCGCGAGGGTGACCTGACGCGGGCGAGCGAGTTGTCCTATGGGCGGATACCCGAGCTGGAGAAACAGCTTGGCGAGGCTGAAGCCGACGACGGCGATTCAGGCGCCATGCTGGAAGAGGCCGTCACGGCAGACCATATCGCGCAAGTCGTCTCGCGCTGGACCGGCATCCCCGTCGACAAGATGCTGGAAGGCGAGAAGGACAAGTTGCTGCGTATGGAAGACGCGATTGCCAAACGCGTTATCGGCCAGGAAGAAGCGGTCACATCCGTCTCGGCCGCCGTGCGGCGCGCGCGTGCAGGCTTGCAGGATCCGAACCGGCCAATCGGCTCATTCATGTTCCTCGGCCCCACCGGCGTGGGCAAGACCGAGCTGGCAAAAGCGCTGGCCAGCTTCCTGTTCGACGATGAGCAGGCGATGGTCCGCATCGACATGTCGGAATATATGGAGAAGCATTCCGTTGCCCGTTTGATCGGCGCGCCTCCGGGCTATGTGGGCTATGAAGAAGGCGGCGCATTGACCGAAGCCATCCGCCGGCGGCCCTATCAGGTGATCCTGTTCGATGAGATCGAAAAAGCGCATGCCGATGTGTTCAACGTGCTGTTGCAGGTGCTCGACGACGGGCGGCTGACCGATGGTCAGGGCCGCACGGTTGACTTCCGCAATGCGCTGATCATCATGACGTCGAATATCGGTTCGGAAATCCTGGTGAACCAGCCCGATGGCGAGGACAGCTTTGCGGTACGCGAGCCGGTGATGGATCTCGTGCGCGCTCACTTCCGCCCCGAATTCCTGAACCGGCTCGATGAGATCATCCTGTTCCATCGCCTCAGGCGCGACCAGATGGCCGGGATCGTCGATATCCAGATCACGCGGTTGCAGAAGCTGCTCGATGACCGCAAGGTGACAATCACCCTGGACAAGGCGGCGCGCGAGTGGCTCAGCAATAAGGGCTACGACCCTGCCTACGGCGCACGGCCCCTCAAGCGCGTCATCCAGAAAAGCCTGCAGGATCCGCTCGCCGAGATGACGCTGGAAGGCGCCATCAAGGTTGGCGATACGGTGAAAGTCTCGGCAAATAGTGACGGTCTTGTCATCAACGGTACTGCGGTGGCACAGGCAGCCTAGTCAGGGCTGTGGCAAGTGCCCGGCGACGGACGAATTGCCATTCATATTGCAGCATTGCGTATTTCGCGCATACTCGCAGATGGTTTTGCTGCAAGAGGGTTTCCATGTCCGACACCAAGAAGAGCACTGCCCGGTTCTCGGCGCTGTGGCCGACGACGTTTCTAGAGGACTCTCTGCCCGGCGCTGAAGACGCCAACAACCTGCTGGTTGAAATGATCGAGGAGATGGACGCAGGCGCCGCCGACATGACAACCGATTATCTGCAGGGCAATTTTCTTGGTAATCCTCACCCAGTGGTGGTGTGGCTGAAGGACTGCATCAACGTTTCCATAAACGACTATGCGAAAAATCTCGGCATCGACTATGAGTTGGACTGGCACGTTCAAGCCTGGCCCAACGTCAACCGTTTCGGCGACTATCACAATCTGCACAACCACCCGCATTCCTGGTTGAGCGGGACCTATTATGTGCAGGTGCCCAAGGACACGGGCAAGCGTGAAGGGCGCTCGGACCTCAATCCCGGCGCCATCTCTTTCTTTGACCCGCGCGCGCAGGCCAACATGCTGGCGGTGAAGGGCGACGGGCAGGTGGAAGCGGAGCATCGCGTCATGCCGGAGCCGGGCATGCTGCTCATCTGGCCGGCCTTCATCCACCATCTGGTGCACCCGAACCTGTCGAAGGAGAGCCGCATATCGGTGTCGTTCAACGTGGTGCTGAACTGGCGCGACGAATATATCCCGTGAGCGAAAAGAACATCACACACAAAAAAAGCGCGCCTCGATTGAGACGCGCATCCCCCAAAGATTCCCTCGTTCTTCTTATTGCGCTTGTTTCTGGACAGACGCCATGCGTGTGGTGACGGGCGAGCGATGCATCAGCTTGTCGATGCGGTTGCGCTCTTTATAAAAGTTCGCCAGCATCTTGCTGGTCAACTGGCGTCCACGCGGCACATGAATGGTCATGGGATTGACCTTTCGGTTGTTCACAAGCACTTCAAAGTGCAGATGCGGACCCGATGAGAGGCCGGTCGAGCCGACATAACCGATGACCTGACCCATTTGCACCTTCATGCCCGTGCGCAGGCCCCGCGCAAAGCGGTTCATGTGGCTGTAGCTTGTCTGATAGCCGTTGGCATGGCGAATGCGGATGAAGTTGCCGTTGCCGCCCTTGCGCCGTGCGTCCTCGACAATACCTGTGCCTGCGGCAAGGACGGGCGTTCCGCGCTTTGCCGCCCAGTCCGTACCCGTATGCATCTTGCGGTAGCCGAGGACAGGATGACGCCGCATGCCGAAGGCAGAAGTAAAGCGCGCGCCCTTCACCGGCTTGCGCATCAGGAACTTCTTCGCGCTGTTGCCGTCCCTGTCATAGAAGTCGACAAGCCCGTCGGGCGTGCGGAAGCGGTAGAACCGGCGCTTGTCTCCGCCGACGTTCATTGCCGTAAACAGCACCTCGCCTAGAGTCTTCTCCTGACGTGTCTCGCTCTCTTCCAGGTCAAAGAATACCTCGAAGGCATCGCCTGGATGAACCGGGCGTTTGAAGTCCACATCGTAGGAATGGACACGAAGCAGCTTCATGATCTTTTCTTGCGGGACGCCCTGGCCGAGCGATGAATGAAAGAAGCTCGTGTACAGCGTTGCGCGTTGCGGGCGGTCCAGCCTGCGTAAATTCTTGGCGGCTTTCAGGGTAATGGGATCGTTGCTTGCGACGTAATCACCGGCGTCGTTCCGGACAATGGTGACTTCGTGTGTGGAACCTGAAAAGAGACTGATCTTGACCGGCTCCATCTGGGCGTCATTTTTCGGCGTCGGCATCAATGTGAAGAGGATTTCCTGCCCCTTCTTCATGTTCCTCGGCTTGAACACCGGAGACATCGCATCGGCAATCGCCTTGGCCTGCCATCTCTCCGCGCCGGCCTCGGACAGGATGCTCATCAGGGTATCGCCGCGTTTGACCGTGACCGATTTTGTCTCGCTGCCGTCCACCACCTCGTCAACGCCGTCCAGCGTTTCGATGGTTTTGGCGATAATCGTGGTGTTGGGGGGCAAGTCGGTCTTGAGTTGGTTGGCGGTGGCCTCATCCTCGGGGCGATAGGAAGCTTTTTGCACCATGCCACTGCCGCCTTCAGGATGAATCGCGGGCCGCATGGCAAAGGGCTGCACGGCAAACAGCTCATCGCGCTCCCTCATCAGCCCGGCAATCTCCAGCGCTCCCAGCTTCAGCCCGTCATTGGTTGGCAGGATACCGCCTTCCAGTTCAAACATCTGGATGCTCGCATCGCGGCTGGTGTCGATGTCGGGTTTGCCGTCGCTATTTTCGGCAACCGGTTTCGGGTTGGAGTAGAGTTTGAAGGGATTGAAGGCGGGGATGTGTTCTGTGTTTTGGGGCTGGGAGGTTCCAAGGCGGGCGACGAGGCGGGCGTATGGCTTGATGCGGAGATATTCGCGCTCGCCGCGCCGCTGCACCACCGTGTCATGAATGATGTGCTTGGTTGACAGTCCCTCGGTTGTCGTCGGTATCCGGTCGCCCTTCAGTCCCGCGACCGCCTGGAGGCTTGCAACGCTGAGGACTTTGCGCACCGGCCTCATCGCGTCGAGGCTGGCATGTTTGATGGACGACACAACGCCGGTGCCATCCTCCAGATTCATCGAGGCGTAGATGGAAGCGCCGATGACGCCAACGCCTACGATAGCCGCCAGACACGTGCTGGCCAGCCACTTGAGGCGTGTCGCGGTGCGTGAGTCTCCTGGTTCGGGCAGGAAAACGGCAGAGGACGTACGACCGGGACCCTGCAAATAGATTTGCGGGAGGGCCCGTTTCCCGAAGGGCACTAGGGCGCGCTCTTGTCTGCGGCCCGCGTTGCGGCGTCGTTCCGTCAAGGTTTGTTTTCCCCCCGTCTTCGGCTGGCGTTTTCTGTCTTGCCGGTCTTGCAAAAAACCCCTCTTGCAAGAGCTGCTGCGTTAAACTCGCCAATTATTCCGAATCTGGTGCGTTGTAATCCCTCTTTTGAAGCCCGCCAATCTGCCGACCGGTCAACTGTCTGTCAACCATTCCGGGTGCATCAAACATGTGCCCGGAATTTAGCGGAAATCGAGAGGTTCGGAGTGTCCAAATCTCCCGGCGGACATATGAGCGTTGGTTGTCCAGCTGCCTTCAGATTTGCTTAACCATTATGGCCGCAGACAGGTTGCTCATTTATTAACGGGGAAGATGAAGGTTCAATCGGGCAGGAATGTGACGAAGCTTGGAGATATCCTCGTTTTCCAGCTTGTTCGGGCGGGCTTCGCAAGCCATATGAAAAAATCTTTGATGTTCCTGCATTTTCTTCTTGATGGGCGCTTGACCTTGGAGAGGGGAATATGTATCTAAGAGCGGTTGCGCGGGCGGACTGCTGTTCCTGCGGTTTTGTTGTGCTCGCGCATCAATTTCTTGAAGCGAAGCGGGGATGGTACCGGCAAATTACCCGGGCCGACACCTCCGTTGCGTTTGACTCCTGATGGTGCATTTGCTTCCATTAGGGCTGGGGACACGGCTCTTTTGCCATGTTCTCACGGCTCTTAGACAATGTGGTTAGAAGAAAGAGAAACGCAGGCGGCGGATGTCCTGGCGAGTTCGTTGGTTTATGCTTGTTTGGCATAAGCTTAGCGGACGAACGAGACTTCGGCGGTCTTGCGTTTTTATTCGACACCCGTAGTGCATTT
>CAXMMX010000111.1:0-4555 GCA_964194535.1 uncultured Alphaproteobacteria bacterium
GTGCCCTCCAGGAACAACCGGTGAAGAGCCAATTGTCTCCCTGGCCATGATCAGACCCCAGAGCACACCCATCACCACGTAGAAATGCCGCCAGTGATCGGTATCTACGATCAAGCCCTCCGCAGCCAGCCCCGCGAACGCCGCCAGCATCACGATTGTAATGCCCTGAGTGGGCGCCGGGCGCAGCGCATACCGGAATGCGACTCCGAGCGTTGTGATCACGAACCCCAAATAAAGAAAACCGCCAATCCAGCCGGCGTTGAGGAACATACTCAAATACACATTGTGAACATCCTCGCCATGATAGACGCGCCCAAACGCTTGAGCGCCGATGCCGAACGGATTGGCCGCAACCATATCGAAGGCTTTCATTTGTCCGCCGAAACGCCCTTCTGGTCCAACATCATATGACAGCGCAAGAGAGGCGCGTTCGCTTATGAGGCTGGCGATAGAGTCTATTTGCATGGCGCCGGCCAGCCCCATCGTGGCAATGCATATGCCGATTATCGCCATGACAATGAGCTTGAACCGCAGGCGATGTGTTCTCGCCGCAATGAACACCACATATCCATACACCATGAGAGCGATGGCCGCGTTGAACCAGGCGCCGCGGGAGAAGCTGATCAGCAGCCCGAGGCAAAATAATCCGGCGAGCAGAGATCGCCAAAGCGCGCTTACCGTGGGCGCGGTTGCCATGCCATGCACATAGTAGATAAGCGCAGGTACGATGAACGGGCCAAAAACATTGGGATCCTTGAAGGTGCCGCGCGCCCGGTCGAATTTGGTGAACAGGTCTTGGGTGCCGGGCACGGCATCGAAATAGCCCAGGGTGGCGGTAATAACCGCAAGCAGCGAAGCGAACATGAGGCCTGAGACAATGACATGGGTGTGCCGTTCAGGGGCTTTTCGAACAAAAGCCGCGATCAACACTGCAGACAGCGAGAGGTAGATCGAAATCAATGAGTGTTTGATGGAGATGTCCAGAACGCCTGAGCGGGCGGCAGCCGCCAAGCCTGAAGCACCGATAACCAGCCATGTGATGATAAGCAGAAATATGCCTTGGGAAAGGGATGTCAGCCTGAGCAAAGGTAACATCGCGATCAGCGCGATCATCAATGCGTCATATGGAGCGGGCTCGGCGAAAACAACAGAAGATGTGGCGAGCGTAAGCCATGTCAGCGCCAACCCCAGGCTTTGAACGGAAAGTCCCGGTACAGCACGAGCATCACGGACTGGCGCCTGCGAGGGAGAGCCTGCATTCATGGATGCCCCCCGCTCAATATGCGTTATCCGACTTCATCAACGCGATTGGAGTCATGGCCAGAATGTAGATGTCAAACAGCACCGACCAGTTCTCAATATAGTAGAGATCGTGTTCCACCCGGTGCTGCAGCTTCTCATGGGTATCGGTCTCACCGCGCCAGCCGTTGATCTGGGCCCAGCCGGTAATGCCCGGTTTCACGCGGTGGCGGGCAAAATACCCATCGGCCACATCCGCGTAGAGAGAATTGACGGCTTTTGCCTGTAGCGCATGAGGCCGCGGACCAACCAGAGACAGCTCACCCTTAAGGACATTGAAAAGCTGCGGCAGCTCATCAAGGCTGGTCCTGCGGATAAACCGCCCGACCTTTGTGACCCGGTCGTCATCCCTGGTGACGAGCCTGGCGGCATCGGCGTCGGATTTATCCGTATACATGGAGCGGAATTTGTAGACCCCGATCAGCTCATTGTTAAAACCATGCCGGTTCTGCTTGAAAAAGACAGGGCCGCGGCTGTCGAGTTTGACAGCAAGGGCAACCAGCGCCATGACCGGCGACAGCGCCAGCAGAGCAAGGCTTGTGACGGTTTTGTCGAATGCCCATTTGAGGACATAGTCCCAATCAGCTATGGGCTTGTCCTGAAGGTCGACGAAGGGAACATTGCCGATATAGGAATAGGCGCGCGGGCGGAATCTGAGCTTGTTTGTATGTGCCGACAACCTGATGTCGACCGGCAGAACCCAGAGTTTTTTATAGAGTTCAAGCAGCCGGCTTTCGGCCGCCATCGGCAAGGTAACGATGAGCAGATCGAGACGTTTTTCACGGCCAAACTCGATAAGCTGGTCGATATTGCCGAGCTTCGGGTATCCCGCGATCCGGTTGGAAACACGAACCTTGTTGCGGTCGTCGAAGACGCCATAAATTTGTATGTCCGTATCACGTGAGGCTTCCAGCGCGTTGATAAGTTTATGCGCTGGAGTTCCGCCGCCAACAATAACGGCCCGCCTGTTGAGACGGCCAAGTTTGCTCCAATTGCGCACGGCGATGCACAAAAGGGCACGGAAGGCGACAAGGCTGCTAAGTCCGCTGACGTACCATGTGGCTACCCAGACGCGCGAATATTCCTGACCAAGCTTGGTGAAAAACGCGATGGCGATCATAACGGAAAAGACGAATGTCCAGGCCATACCTATACGCGCAATTTGCCTCACCGTATTTGACAGAATTGTGATGTCGTAGAGCTGAAAGGCCTGGAAGCTCAATACAGAGCCCGCAGCCGCGCCTAGGATGGCGACTGCGTAGAGGGCATGGCCGATATGACCGGGCAGAGCCGCCGCCTGATCGATGTAGGAATAGAAAATTCCGTATCCCAGAGCGGCTATCAGGAAAAATTCGATGAGCCGCACGCTGCCCGTCACCACGCGGCGCGATATCAGGCTGGCAGCACTGGAAAACTGGAAATTCCCAAGACGCGGGCGCTCTGATTCACGCCGATCGGACGTTCCACGGTCCTGGTTGCGCCGGTCCGTGTCCGTTTGATCCAATACGGGTATGTCTGACATTTGATACTGCGACCCCAACCGGGCACGAACCAGATGAGCAAGCCCGTGCACTTTCCCCTGAAATGCATTTCCCTTGCGCGGTCAAACAACCGGCAAACCCCGACCCAAGATGTAGCAAAACTGAGTCTGGGAAGGCTTAATCCGCCCGCAACATGAGTGGATGACTGGCGATATGGTTAAGGGTGCATTACCCGAAAAATTTCCGCCATGCGCTATCGCTGCGGCTGATCGGACAAGTTGCCGATATAGAAATTGGTAATGGCCTGCGCCATGCTCTCAACGCCGAAGCGCCTGGCAACATTATTCTGCAGCACAACCGCACGTTCAACAAAAGCTTGCGGATCATCCAGAAAGCTTTGCATTTCCTGCGTTAGCGCCTGTGTGTCGCCGGGGGGTATGAGTGGAACATCGCTGCCCTCGACGATTTCCGGGATACCGCCCACCTGCGTCGCAATGACCGGCAACCGGGCGGCGGCAGCCTCAAGGACGATATAGGGAAAGGATTCCGCCCTGGATGGGACGATGAGACAACGCCCCCGGGTGAAGGCCGCGCCGGCTGGAATTGGGCCGGCGAAAGTGACCGCGTCCAACAGTTTTAGTTTTCGTGCCAATGCCTTGAATTTGGACGAATCGGGTCCACCGCCCGCGATATAGGCGTTTACGGCGTGCTTCTTGCGCAGTTCCGCCAAGGCGTGCAGTAAAATATCGACACCCTTCAGATGCCTGAGTTCACCGACAAAAACGAACTCAGCCGCGTTTTCATCGATCATAACCTCATAGAATTCTTGCGGCTTCAGGCCATTGGGGATGACGCGGGCCTCGCAGGAATAGTCTCCTACCTTGACTTGATACAGCTTCGCGCTATAGGCGCTTTCAAATATCAACCCGTCCGTTTTTTTCATCAGACGCCTCTCAAGCCCCATGAATAAGCGCCCGTGAAGGGAGCCGGGGCTGTAGTGCAGAGAGCCGCCATGAGGGGTGTAGAAGGTGCGGACGTCCTGTCCCTTGCGTTTGAGTTTATGCGCGGCAAGGCGGGCATAGGCGCCGCCTTTGGCGCCGTGACCATGCAATATCTGTATGTGCGACCCTCTGCCGATACGGCATGTTGCCCAATAAGCTGTCAGGTCGCTCAAACCCAGTTGACGGCTCATCTTCACCCGGAAAACACCAAGCGAACAGACATTTTCCTCCAGATTTCGCAGGGTGGATTCGGTGGCCTTGCCGGCGGGACGGGCATCACAGATGATGCCGACATGATGCCCCATATCAGCCTGTTCAGCGGCCAGATCGCACACATGCCGGAATAACCCGCCGATGGGTGCTCGCAGGCAATGCAGAATGGAAAGTGGAGCGCTCACGGATTGATTAAGGGGTTTGCGTCAATGGGCTTTAGAAAAACCGTTCTTTTACAGTAATTGTATCGCCGGGCTGGACCTTCCAGCCGGCCGGCACATTTTGGGTTACGTCTGCTCCGTTTGTCTTCCTGGTCAATTGAAAGCTACGCTTCTTTGCCCGCGGCGTAAATCCGCCAGCGATAGCGACCGCCATCTGCACTGTCATATCCGCCACGTAGGGATACTGACCGCCATTGCGCACCTCGCCAAGAATGAAGAAGGGCCTGCTGGTTTCGACCTCAACAGTGACTTTGGGATCCTTCACATATTTCCGTTTCAGGGATCTGGCTATGCGTTCCTCAAGCTGGAATGTGGAAATGCCGCGCGCCTCGACGGCGCC
>CAXMMX010000112.1:0-7285 GCA_964194535.1 uncultured Alphaproteobacteria bacterium
AATCGGTTCAGGCCATCGGATACGGACATCACTATCTGGAAAACGTCACGCCACCGCTGGAATATGCGCCAGAACTTCTTCCCGATCCGCTTGCGGCCTTGACCATCCCGAGCGCGGGATCCTGCGATTATGACAATCTAGAGGTGAACGGTGGTTCGATGACGTTGAGCCCGGGCACCTATTGCAACGGACTGGAGATCTCGAATGGCGCGAACGTGACGCTGCAGCCAGGCACATACATCATAGCGGATGAGACCTTCAAACTGTCCAATTCAAATCTCAGCGGAGATGGCGTCACCATCGTTCTCGCGGACGATGGCGTTAAACTTGATTGGGAAGATTCAGAGGTCCGTCTGAAAGCCCCGTCAAGCGGCGCCCTTGTCAGTATGGCACTCATTGGGGTGCGCGAGAATTTGAAACACGAACTCAAGGACTCTGTGATTGATATTCATGGGGTGATCTATCTGCCTAATGGCGAGTTTGAGTGGCAGAACACCGGAACCCCCACAATAAACGCGAAGTGGACCGTCTGGATCGTAGATGGCATCACCTGGAAAGGCGATGGTACAATTTACATCAACTTCGATATCAAGGATGAGGAGGTTCCGTACCCCGGTGATCTGCGTTATGTGATTCCGCGTCCGTCCACTCCCAGGCGGGTCTTGTAAAGTAATGCGCACAGCCTCTGCTCCGGTCAATCCGGATTGGAGAAGGCTCGTGTGATTGCAGTCTTTGGTGTGATCCCGACAAACCGGCTGGCCCACGATTACAGTGTGGCCATATGATTGTCCCACATCATATCGGTGTGGCGGGCAAGAGGCGTTAGGATGCCGCCTTGCTTTTGTACGGCGACAATGTCTCCAGTGCCGCCGGTTGCGAGGAACCCACCATCTGGTCGCGGAGCAACCGCACAGCCGTCGCGTAATTTGAACGAACGTTTAAATTTTCCGTCAATCCTCCACTCAGTCAAGATATTTCCGCGCGGGGAGCTGACGATGAAATATCGTCCATCCGCCGCGAAGGCCACAGAGCCGCAATAGTTGCGCATTGCCCTCTGCATGTCGGCTGGCGCGGAGGTGAGACGAAGTCCCTCGCCAGGGCGCCAAATGCCAACAAGCGGAGGTCTGTCCAGTTCAGGGCCCTGCCATTGCATGGCCGCCGCGACCACGCCTTGATGGTTCACCGCCAAATGCCGGATCGACAGCTTGTGCAGTTCTTCCGGAACGCGGTGCATCGCCAGCAATTCTCCGTCTGATGCTTTCACCAGGGCGAGCGATGGCGCCATCTCGGCGATGTTGAGCTTGATGCGCGGCGCGGAAGGATGGGTCAGGATACCGCCATTGGCAACGGCCAAAGTCTTACCATCAGGCATAAACACGACCTCATGCGGGCCGATGCCATGGGAGGGCAATTCCCCGACGCGCCGGTATTCGTCCAGCGCATCATAGACGCCGAGCACACCGCGCTCGTTGTCGAAGTCGTTCTCCGTTGCAAACAGCAATCGTCCATCGGCGGAAAAACAGCCATGTCCATAGAAATGACGGTCGCCTCGACATTTGATCACCTGCGCCACCCGGCGCTCGGCAACGTCAATCACGATCGCATATGTTCCCGGCCGGCGAGCGAACAAGACAGCGTGTTTTGCCCGGGCGTTGAACGTGGCGCCATGGCCGCGTGAGGGCAACTCGAAGCGCGCGACGATCCCTCCGCTGGCGTCGAACAAGGCCGCCCCATGCCGCCAGTCCGCATTTGTCATGGCATTGAGATAGAGAGTTTTGCCGCCCCGAGACAGAGCGGCGCCCGGGTAAAGGGCGGCCGCAGCGACAAGTCCAAGTGCCTTGCGGCGATCAATCGCCATCAAATTCATTGAACCCCACCGATAGTCCGAGCGTTTTGGCGGCACCGAACGCGATTTGCTTCCACAGATTTTCCAGGACGACGACAAGGCGCTCAAGTTGAGCTCGCGCCGCAGGATCCTTGACTGCATCCTTAATCGGCATGTCGATGCCGGCCAGAATTGTCAGGGCTTGCGCGAAACCATTCCGAATCCTGTTGTCGAGCTTGCCCTGTTGTGTCGCCGTTTCGGCAGAAAAACCGCCGGTTACATAAAGATCGCGCAAAGCTTCAAGATTGGCGGTCAGCACAACCGCCGTGGCGCCACTCCGCCAGAATGTCACATATCGTGGGCGGGCTCTTTCCAGGCTCTTCTGAAGAGGGTCCTTGATCTTTATCTCGAGCATAAACCGAAGCCCGCCCGACAGAGGTTTGAAGGCGGCCATGGCTGCCTCCTCCCAGTTCAGATAGAGCGCGTTGTCGGGCCCTGGAGAGGTCATGATTGCGGTATGGCCTTCAGGATCGCGCCATTCGAGAGACAAATCCCGGGCGATGCCGGCGATGTTCCGGGCGATGATCATACCAAGCGCACAGCGATACGCGGTGGCGCCCTTTTTGGCGCTCTTGCCGTAGACCAGCCGCTCCAACGCCGTCAGCCCCTGTATCGCAATGCTCTTCTTGCGAAAGGTCTCCAGATCGAGAGCCGCAGGATCAGCCTTGGCGATCAACCGCTGGAGTTGGCGTCCGACATAGTTTTTCGGATCGGAGCCGAAAGAAATCCGCTGGTGACGAAACTGCTTGTTCGCGGGCCCCCAGCGCAGGTGCTGTGCGCTCGCCCATGCCTTCACGACCTGGTGGAAGGCTTTGTTGACCTTAAGCGAGTGAAGATCGTTTCCTTCGGCGCATGCTTCACGCGTGGCCTTGCTCAGTGCTGATGACGTCTCCGCCAGCCGGTCGAACCTGGGCCGTATGTGATCGGTAATGGTAGCGCGGACGATCCTGTCATAATCAACGGGGGGCTTGGCCGAAAGGGCCAGTGCCGGCAGCACGCATAGCACCAAGGCGATCACGGCCAACTTCATAAAGAACCCAGCTATTGGCGAAGAAGACTCAATAGGGTCTCTGCCATTAAAGCCTTTGCAAGGTTCCCGCATATGATGTTTGTAATTCCAAATGATCACAATGATTTCGGCTGGGCGCCCCTGTGACCTGACCCCGGTTTATGTAGCGTCACGAATTTAGTCTGATTTGTCTTTGATCACTAGCCACGAATGTCCACCTTGGGTCAAAAACAGACATCGTAGGGGCTGCGATCTTCATTCGGCTTGATGTCTGATTGCCAACATGGTGTCCAGCGTCATGGATGACCGGCGCTCACTCAAGCGCATGATCAGTTCGCCCTCGCGAGCGTGACAGCACGTGCCTTACGGTTTTCCATCTGCGGTAAGCCGTTTGGATCCACGGGCGTGATGGAATTTACGCCTCACAAGGCAAACAATCACATTCAGCGTCGGATCGAATTCGGTTATGTAGGATGAAGCCTGCATGGCCAGCAAGAATATCGGCCACCGTCGTATTTACCGCTGCGGTAATAATTGGCGGGCAATTTTCCAGTGCGGGTCTTACGGTGCAAGAACGTCAGGCCGGAGATCGAGTGCGCCTTGCACTTTATGAATCCCCCTTGCAGAAGTGGAAGAGCCAGTGCCGCCGAAGCGGGGGCAAGTAGGAGAAGTATTGCGCCGGGGGCGTTAAGCATTGTTGTTGCTATAGTGAAAGTTACTGCGAAGGCATGCCCGAACCGGTGGACGCGCTTCGGCAACCGGCCGTCCGCGTCCCAGGTTTTGGTAGCGACACGTACACTCCTGGCGGCCAAACGATCCGCCCTCGACCCGAGCAGCAGCAGTCCCCACCGAGCGGGCCGGCGAAGGTCAAGTGAGGCAGGGTGCGGGCATCAAGTTCAGATTCTAGAGCAGGTTTAATGAATTTGAATCATTGAATTATGTTGCTGATAAATTAACTTGTAATAAAACCTCATTCCGATTTGCTCGGTGTTGTTGCTATAAAATTGTTCTGGGAGGGTTAGATGATTAAGAAGAGCATTCGTGTCTTTTCGATGGGGCTCTGCGCTTTGGCCGCAGGGCTCTTTTTTTATTCTGTGGGCCTATCTGCAGCCAGCGCCCAGTCCAGAATTCAGTTGCAGGCTCAGAAGAAAGTGGTTGAGACCAGGCTGAAGGCCCTGGCGTGGAACACCACCTGTCAGTCTGACATCGTGTCTCTGTGCAAGCAGGTCAAAGCTGGAAGTGGCAGGATTTATAGTTGTCTGGTCAGGAACAAGGCCAAGCTGACAGAGGAATGCATCAAGACATTACCCAAGGCCAAACCTCTGGTCGCTCAGCTTAGACAGATAGAGGCCAAACTCGGCCCGCAAAAGATCATCCATGATGCCGAGCATAATATCCTTGCTGCCCAGCATGGCGAACGCTGGGCCAAGGAAGACAAGGAAATCAGCGCGAAACTGGCCGAAATCCGCAAGAAGAACGGCGGTAAGCCGCCCAACATTGTCTACATCTTGCTCGATGATCTGGGCTTTGGCGAGATTGGCATGCCCGATCTCGACGTCATCCGCGGCTACAGCACGCCGAGAATCTCGCAATTCGCGACCGAGGGCCTTTCCCTCATGCGCATGTATACCGAACCGTCATGCACGCCGACCCGTGTCGCCATGATGACCGGGCGCTACGCGGTACGTACCGGAACGACCGAGGCTAAGGCAACCGTCGCAGGCGATGGTCTGTCGGCATGGGAGGTCACACTTGCAGAGGTCCTGAGCAAGGCCGGTTATGAAACCGTTCATATTGGCAAGTGGCATCTTGGCGATATTGAAGAGTCTTACGCCACCAACCAGGGCTTCGATTATGCCGAGCACCCCATACATCAGCAGGGGCAGATGGCGATCATGAATGAAACGGCGGAGATCGAAGGCCTGACGATGGGGCAGTCGCGGAAACTACGTGCAGATACGTTCGAACTCGACAAGACCTTCCGCACCAACCCCCATGCGATGGTCTACGGCGTTGTCAGCAAGAAGGGCGGCAAGACCCGCGAGGTTAATTTCAAGGCCGGTGAAGTCTACACACAAGACCACTACAACCGCATGGAGGAAGGCTACAAGAACGGCGCCCTGAAACAGCTTGAGCGCCTGGCCAAGGGCAACAAGCCATTCTTCCTGCAATGGTGGCCGCAACATCCGCTCAGCTTTACCCGCAGCGAGATCAAGCAAGCCAGGACGATGAACGGTGGCCCCATCGCGGAATCACTCTTCAAGGTCGACGGTTGGATCGGCGAGATCCTGGACAAGATCAAATCCCTTGGTATTGCCGACAACACAGTCGTCGTGGTGATGGGCGACAACGGTCCGTTCATGCAGTATGTCGATAAGAGTGGACAATCCGACCGGATCTACCGTGGCGGCAAGACGGAGCATCTTGAAGGTGGCGTGCGTGTCAACGCCTTCATTCGCTGGCCCGCGGCGATCAAGGCCGGCTCGCGAGCGAAGGACATCATCCATGTTACCGATCTCTACACGACCTTCGCCCGCATGGCAGGCGCGGAAAAACACATCCCGCGGGACCGCTTGATCGACGGCCTCGACCAGACGCCGATGATGCTGCTCGGCGAAACAAAGGGACGGCGTGACTATGTTTTCATTTATGAGGGCCCGGCACTCAAGTCGATCGTGAAACAGCAATACAAGTTCCACCTGCCGGCTCCGGGTGCGAATCCGATCTCAGCGCCGCTCTTCGATCTCTACAAGAACCCGCGCGAAGACCGTCCGCAAGACTCGATTTTATATGGTGTCGGCTTCGGTGGACCGTTTGTTGCTATGCTGAAAAGGCATCTGGGCATGAAGCAGAAACACCCGGACCGCAAACAGGGGCATGACGTGCCTTATGGCGGGATTGAGAATTTACGCACGGAAACCAAGGCCCTGGTGGCTGGCATGGCCGCAATGATGAAGCCGAAGAAGAAGTAGGCGCGATCAATAGGAAAAGCCTACCCGTCACCGATAAAAAAACTCATTGGCGGTGACGGGCAGGTTCCGTTTCGTCCAGGAGGAATAAATGAAGCGTCTCATCAGTCGTGTTCTTGCTACTGCCATAGCGCTTTTGGTGACCGGAGTTATCAGCCACGCTGGAGCGCAAGAGAGACCTCAGGTCAAACTCGTCTTGCAGATCACTGTCGATGGGTTCAGGGGTGATCTGCTGAATCGCTACGGTGACCGGTTCGGCAAGGGTGGTTTCCGCGAACTGGCTGAAAAGGGCGCGGTCTTTGCCAGCGCGCATTACAGCCATGCCAACACCGAGACCATCGTCGGGCATTCCACCCTGGCGACGGGCGCTTATCCCTCCAGGCACGGCATGGTCGGCAATGTCTGGTTCGACCGCGAAACTGGCGAGCTTTCCTATAACATCGCGGACCCCGACCATCCACTGTTGCCGAGCCGGAAAGAGAAAGTTGAGGCTGCTCAACTGGACCCGTCACAGAAAATATCGCGGACCAAGGGGCGCTCGCCGGTATCGATCCTGGCTTCGACCTTTTCCGATGAACTGGCGGTCCACACCGCGGGTGGCGCGAAGATATTCGGTGTTGCCGGAAAGGACCGCAGCGCAGTCTCCATGGCCGGCCATGCAGGCAAGGCCTTCTGGTTTTCCACCGATACGGGCGACTATGTCACCAGCGGCTATTATTACGACGCCTATCCCGACTGGGTGGTGAAGTGGAACGCGAAGCGGCTTGCCGCATCCAACGCCGGCAAGAAGTGGACCCTGCTCAACAAGCCTTCATCCTACCTGCTGGCCAAATTTGACGACCGTCCCTACGAGACTGACCTGAAAGGCTATGGCCGCACTTTCCCTCACCCCTTCGGCAAGGCAGACAGCAAATTGTTCCCGACCCTGCTGTTTGTGAGCCCTGTCGGGGATCAACTGACCAACGACTTCGCCAAGGTGCTGATCGAGAATGAGGGTCTGGGACAGGACGATGTCCCGGACTATCTGGCTGTGGGTTTCTCATCGGTCGACGCGGTCAACCATTTCTTCGGGCCGTCCAGTCTGGAGAATGAGGATATCGTTCTTCAGCTTGACCGGACGCTGGCGGATCTCCTCGCTTTTGTGGACCAGAAGGTCGGGTTGAAGCACACGCTGATCGTACTTTCCGCCGATCACGGTATGGCGGAGATGCCGGAGTTCATGGCTGAGAAGGGCCTGGCCGTCGGGCGCATCCATACCGAGGACGTACTCAAGGCCGTCAACGAGATCGGGATGGCCAAATTTGGCATCAAGGATGTCGCCAAGCGCTTTTTCCGCCCCTACCTCTATCTCAACGGTGAGGTTATCAAGGAAGCCAAGCTGGACCGTGCAGTGGTGGAGCAGACAATCGCCGATGCGCTCAC
>CAXMMX010000113.1:0-14018 GCA_964194535.1 uncultured Alphaproteobacteria bacterium
TCATGAGTACGGCGAGATCAAAGCCGGCGGCAAAACGCAAGACGGCATCCAAGCGCGGCACACCCGCAAAACGCAGGCCAGCCGCCAAACGGCCTCATCGTGAGACCCTCGTCAAAGTGCGCGGCCTGAAGATGTATTTCCCTGTGACAGAAGGCGTACTCGTCCCGAAGGTTGTGGCGCACGTAAAAGCGGTCGACGGCATAACCTTCGATATTATGAGGGGTGAAACACTGGGACTGGTGGGCGAATCCGGCTGTGGCAAAACCACCACCGGCCGCTGCATCCTCCAGCTGGAACAGGTAACCGATGGCGATATTTTCTATGATAGCGTCAACCTGACGACGCTGGACGTCAACGGAATGCGCCCGCTGCGCCAGCGCATTCAGGTGATTTTCCAGGATCCATATTCATCGCTCAATCCGCGCATGAAAATCGGCGATATCATTTCCGAGCCGATGATGGTGCATAAAACCGAGCCGGACCAGGCGGCATGCGACAAGCGCGTTGCGGAACTGCTTGAAGTCTGTGGCCTGAACCCGAAATTCTCTGACCGTTATCCGCATGAAATGAGCGGCGGCCAGCGCCAGCGCGTCGGCATTGCCCGGGCGCTATCGGTCAAACCGGAATTCATTATCTGCGACGAAGCGGTATCGGCGCTGGATGTGTCCATCCAGGCACAGGTCATCAACCTGCTTGAGGATCTGCGCGACGAGTACAACCTCACATATTTGTTCATTGCCCATGATCTGAGTGTCGTGCGTCATTTGTGCCACCGCGTGGCGGTGATGTATCTCGGCAATATAGTTGAGCTGGCTGAGTGCGATGAGCTTTATGACAATCCGCTTCATCCTTACACACAGGCGCTTTTGAATGCCGTTCCGATCCCCGATCCGACGATTGAGTCAAAGCGCGAGCACCAGACCATCAAGGGTGAAATTCCCAGTCCGATTAACCCGCCATCGGGATGTGTGTTTCACCCACGATGCCCGATCGCGGTTGATGCATGTAAGAAAAATGTGCCAGAATTCAGGGAGATCAGACCCGGCCACTGGGCCGCCTGTTCTGAGATCTGAAAACTGCCCCCACAGAAGGGCAATGCGTTGTGAGGACACGTTCAAGTTCTCAAAACTGTAAAGGGAGGAAGAGTATGAAATTCCCACGTTTGAAGTTTGCCGTACCGCTGGCGGCGGGGCTTGCCCTGTCGTTTGGTATGGCCGGCACCGCGCATGCGGTAAAAATGGGTGGGGTGCTCAGCTTTGTTGTTGGGTCCAAGATCCCATCCTATGACGGTCATATCGAAGGTACCTTCGGTATGATCCATCCTATCCGGCCATTCTATTCGACCCTGATCCGGGTCAATCCTGACAACCCGCAATCGCCGACCGATTTTGTCTGCGACTTGTGCGAAGGTAGTGTTCCCAAGGGTGCAGACGGATTCAAGACATACGTTTTCAAGATCCGCCAGGACGTCAAATTCCATGACGGCACGCCTCTGACGGCCGACGACATCACCGCCACCTTCAAGAAGATTATCTTCCCGCCCAAGGGCGCAGTTTCTGCCCGCAAGGCTTTCTTCAAGATGGTCGATAGCGTCGAATCGACCGGCAAATATGAGGTGACCTTCAAGCTGAAGTTCCCGTCAGGGTCATTCATCCCGTCGGTCGCCATGCCGTTCAACTTTGTCTACGCGAAGAAGGACCTGGATAAGCACGGCTATGCCTGGCATCAGAAAAACATCAACGGATCTGGCGCCTTTTCTTTTGTGCAACATCAGCCTGGTTCATTCGTCGAAGGCAAGAAATATGCCGGCTACCATCACAAGGGCAAACCGTACCTGGATGGCTACAAGGCGATTTCAGCACCGAAAATGGCGCTGCGTCTGCAAGCCATCCGCGGTGACCGTGCAGCCATCGAATTCCGTGGCTTCCCGCCAAAGGCACGCGATGATCTGGTGAAGGCTCTTGGCGACAAGATCACGGTCCAGGAAAGTGACTGGAACTGCATTCTGCTCGCGACACCGAACCAAGCGCGCAAGCCGTTTGACGATCCGCGCGTCAGAAAAGCCCTGTCGTTGGCGCTTGACCGCTGGGGCGGCTCAAAATATCTCGCCAAGATCGCTATCGTGAAGACGGTCGGCGGCGTGGTTTTCCCCGGTCATCCTCTCGCGGCGACCAAGGAAGAGCTGTCAAAACTGACCGGTTACGGCACCGATGTTGAAGCCAACAGAAAGGAAGCCAGGCGTCTTCTCAAAGAAGCTGGTCATCCGAACCTGAAGGTTGACTTCAACAATCGCGGCGTCGACCAACCCTACAAGGTTGTCGGCACCTGGTTGGTCGACCAGTGGAAGCAGATCGGTGTTTCCGCCGAGCAGCATGTGAACCCGAGCCCGGTGTTCTACGACAAGCTCAGAAAGAAGTCCGATTTCGATGTCTCGATCGACTTCAACTGCCAGTCAGTCGTCAACCCGATCGCCGACGTGACCAAGTACCTCGGGAGCGCAGGCAACAATTATGGCGGCTACAAGGACGAGAAGCTGGAAGAGATCTATGGCAGGCTTCTGCGTGCAGGTACCGAGGCCGAGCAGCGCAAGATCATGCGTGAATATGAAACGCGCGCGATTGGTGAGATGGCTCATCTCATCCCGACGCTGTGGTGGTACAAGATCAACCCGCACCGGTCCTATGTGAAGGGCTGGAAGATCGCCCCAAGCCATTACCTGAACCAGCATCTGGATCAGGTCTGGCTGGACAAATAAAACGGTCGTAAGGCTGAAACGCAAAAACGCTCCCCGCCAGCGGCAACGCTGGCGGGGAGCACACTCAACCTTCGGACCCAAGGACCATGTGGCAATACATACTTAAACGATTGCTGTTGATGATTCCGACCCTCTTTGGGGCGGCGATTCTGATTTTCTTTCTTTTACGGCTCATTCCCGGCGATGTTTGCGAACTAAAAATGGCCGGCGCCGGTCTCTATGTCGACCAGGAACAAATAGACATCTGCCGTACCAATCTCGGCCTGGAACAGCCGATGATAATCCAGTTCTGGGATTTCGTCTCCGGATTTGTAACGTTCGACCTTGGTACGTCCATGTGGACCGGCAAGGCAATAACTTATGAGATCGCCCTGCGCTTCGAGCTTTCCCTGCAAGTGGCGATCATGGCGACGCTTACAGCAGTTTTGATCGCCATTCCGCTTGGAACGATCTCGGCAGTCAGACAGAACACCTGGATTGATTATTTCGTCCGCGCATTCTCGATTGCAGGGATCGCGATTCCCTCTTTCTGGCTCGGCATCATGATTATCCTGGGGCTGCTGATTTTCACACAAGCCTGGTTCGGCACACCCTGGATGCCGCCAATTGAATATACGCCCATTTGGGTCGACCCATGGGCGAACCTGTCCCAGCTCATCTGGCCGGCCGTGGCCACCGGGTGGCGCTATTCCGCGGTGGCCACGCGCATGACCCGGTCAGCGCTGCTTGAGGTGCTGAGAGAGGATTACATCCGCACGGCGCGCGCCAAGGGCCTGATGGAAAAACTTATCATCAACCGCCATGCGCTCAAAAACTCCATGCTGCCGGTGGTGACGGTGCTCGGCATCGAATTCGCCTTCCTGATGGGCGGGCTGGTTGTCACCGAGCAGGTCTTCAATCTCAATGGTCTCGGAAAACTGTTTGTGGAATCGGTCCTCAATCAGGACTTCACGTTGACCCAGGCGCTCGTCATGTTGGTTGTGACGATTGCCGTATTCACAAACTTTGTGGTGGACATCTGTTACGCGTGGCTCGATCCGCGCATCAGATACGCTTAAAGGAAAGCGTTCATGGTTACGACATCGGAAGTACGCGTCGAAGCCCAATTCGAGGAACTGGCCGACAAAAGGCCATTCTGGAGCGTCGTTGGTGAGTTCGCCCGCAAGCAGCCTCTGGGAAGCTTTGGTATGGGAATCGTGGTGCTCATGATCTTTGCGTCGGCCTTCGCAACCATCCTGTCGCCCTACGATCCGGAGGCAAACGCTTTCGAGCACATGCTCACCCCGCCCAACCTCCAGTTCCTGCTGGGCACGGATCAGTTCGGCCGCGATATTCTGACCAGGATCATCTACGGGGCCCGCACCGCACTCTTCGTTGGCTTCACCGCTGCCTTTATCGGCGCCACAGTCGGGCTTGTTCTCGGCGTCGCCAGTGCTTTCTTCGGCGGCAGGTTCGATCTGATCTTCCAGCGCATCATGGATGTCCTTATGGCGTTTCCTCTGATCATCCTGGCATTGGCTGTCGTATCGATCTTTGGCACAGGCATCCAGAATGTGATTATCGCCATCACAATTCCCTTTATTCCACGTTGCGCCAGGGTGGTTCGCTCACAAGCTCTGGCTATCCGCGAGATTCCCTATATCGACGCGGCCCGCGCAAACGGCTTTTCCAATGCACGCATTATCATGCGTCACATGGTGCCAAATGTCATGGCGCCGTTTCTCATCATGCTCACCGCCTTTGTCGGTCAGGCGATCCTGCTGGAAGCCTCGCTCTCATATCTGGGTCTGGGCGTGCAGGAGCCGATCCCGGCATGGGGTCTGATGCTTCAGGGCGGGGCCGAGGAATATGTGGAAAGCGCGCCCTGGGTGGCAATCTGGCCCGGCGTTGCGATCTCACTCGCTGTTTTCGGCTTCAACCTGTTTGGCGACGCCGTGCGCGATACGCTCGATCCAAAGCTGCGTTCGCAGTAATCGGAAAATTACAGGATTTGAACAAGGCCGGCGCGCGACGGCGCCGGCCTTTTTTATTCCGCGGCCTCCTTTGGCGCTGCCGGTGTGTTGTACTTGTCGCGCAATTCGTCCCATTCATCCGCGCCAAAGCGGCGGAATGCGTCATGGGCGCTCAAATCGCCGGGCGGCGTCGGGAACCTGTTGGTTTCCTTCAACTCTCCCAGAAGCTGCTCGCAAATGCCGATGACGGAGCGGAACAGCAGCGTGGGAAGAATGGCGATCTTGTAGCCCATCGCCTCGGCGTCTCCCAACTCCACATCCGGCGTCTTGCCCCGGCGCACCACATTCAGCAGGCATGGCCCGTTGACTTGTCCAGGTACCGCTTTGACTTCATCAAGCGTCTGCGGGGCTTCAACGAAGGCAATATCGGCCCCCGCCTCGAGAGACGCATTGACGCGGCGGATGGCTTCTTCAAAACCGATCACAGCGCGCGAATCGGTACGCGCGATAATCAGGAAATCCGGGTCGTCACGGGTATCGACCGCCGCCCTGATCTTGGCCAGATAATCATCTAGCGGGATCACTTTCTTGTTGTCCAGATGGCCGCATTTTTTTGGGGATTTCTGATCCTCAACATGGATGGCGGACACACCGGCACGCTCATATTCGCGCACCGTACGCACCATATTGAGCTCATTGCCGTAGCCCGTATCCGCATCGGCAATAACCGGTATGTCGACGCAACTATTGATGCGGGCCGCGTTCTGCACCATCTCGGTGAGCGTGAGCAGGCCGAAATCAGGATAACCAAGCGTCGCCGAAGTGCCCGCGCCGGTCATATAGACGGCCGGAAACCCGGCCCTATTGATGAGCGTCGCGCTAATCCCGTCGAAAGCACCCGGCGCGATGACCATGCCATCGCCCTCAATCAGTTTCCGGAATGTCTCTCTCTTGCTCATGGCTTGGTTCTCCAGGCTGCTGTGACTTTGCAACGATTTTTACCCCACTCCCCGCCCGGACTCAACGCCGGTTGGCTTCCAGATAGGGAACAAGACCGCCAGCATTCACAATCTCCAGCAGATGAGAAGGAACGGTCTCGCAGGTGTATGTTTCGTCCCGCGTCAGATTGTGCACGCTTCCCTTCTCAGGATTGATCGTCAGTCGATCGCCTTGCGTGATAGCGCCTGTTTCAGGACAGACAAGCGCCAGCAATCCGAAATTGAGCGCATTGCGGTAAAAGATGCCACCGAAAGAGGGCGCGATCACCGCCGCCACGCCAAGATGGCACAGTGCCTGAGCCGCCTGTTCGCGCGATGAACCAATGCCGAAATTGCGCCCGCCGACGACAAAGTCGCCATGTTGTACAGCTTCCGCAAAATCTGGGTTCAGTGATCCGAGGCAGTGACTTGCAGTGATCTCAATGCCGCTCTTGAGCGTGCTGCCTGGCGCAAGCTGGTCGGTGTCGATATTGTCGCCGAACACCCATGCGGCTCCACCTTCATTGCTCATCGCGCATTGCTCATCTTTCGGGCCTCGCTCAAAAAATCCCGCGGATCGCGGATTTCCCCCGCCACCGCCGCGGCCGCGACACAATAGGGCGAACCGAGATACACTTTTGAGGATTGCGCCCCCATCCGGCCCTGGAAGTTTCGCGACGTGGAGGAAATGCACACCTCATCCTCCGCCAGAATGCCGCCGCCAAACCCCGCGCAGGCGCCGCACCCGGTGGGCATCATGATTGCGCCTGCGTCCATCAGCTTGGTGAGCGTACCGTCCGCATTGGCTTGCCTCATGTCGCGGTGCGAGGCGGGCGCCACCAGAAGACGCGTATTGCTCGCCACCTGCCTGCCATTGAGCACCTCCGCCGCCATGCGCAGATCGGCAAGTTTCGCGCCGGTGCACGCACCGATATAGGCCTGGTCGATTTTCACGCCTGCATGCTCGCCTGCGGGCAGGGCATTCGCCGGAGAATGGGGTGCGGCAACCTGTGATTCGAGAGTGCCGGCATCGAATGTGTGAGTTGCGAAATAGTCCGCATCGTCATCGCTTTGCCAAGGGGCGGTATCTCCCGGATCGCTGCCCGTCTCCTTGATCCAGGCGCACGTCGTCTCGTCGGCTGCAATCAGGCCCGCCTGCGCGCCAAGCTCCGCCGCCATGTTGGAGAGCGTCATGCGCTCTTCCATATCCATATCCGCAATCAGCGAGCCGGTATATTCAACGCTCCGGTATTCCGCGCCGCCAAGACCCAGACGCGCGCACAGCGCCAGATTTATATCCTTGGCGCAAACGCCGGGCTGCAGCTTGCCAGTCCACTCGATACGGATGCTTTCAGGCACCCGTATCCAGGTTTCGCCCGTCACCAGCACGCCTGCCATGTCGGTCGAACCGACGCCGAACATGTAGCAGCCAAACGCGCCGCCGGTTGTGGAATGGCTGTCCCCGCCAACCACGAACATGCCGGGTTTCAAATGCCCGCCCTGCGGCAACACCACGTGGCAAATACCCACCATGTCGTAGAACGCCTTGATGTTATTTTCTCTTGCCCAGCGCCGGGTGATATCGAGAATTTCAGCACTCTGCGGATCAACCGCAGGCACCCAGTGATCGCTCACCAGAACAACCTTGTCAGGATCCCAGACTTTGGCGCCAAGGCGCTCCAGGATGGGGCCTATACGGCGCGGCCCGCCCGAATCGTGCATCATGGCGAGATCAACGCGCACCGTTACCGTCTCGCCGGGTCGGACCTCATCCTGGCCCGCGGCGCGCGCAATCAGTTTTTCCGCCAATGTTTGACCCACATCACCCTCACTCAATCCAACCGGCACAGAGTAGCACGGGTTTGAGCTGCCTTGCGCCCGAGAATCAGCATCTTTTCCAGAAGAATGGATATCGCATGGCAATCTGGTTCAAAATGCAGCGACAAACGATCACCTCCTGCATCCAGAGGACCGCCATGAAGCTTGCCATACTCGATGACTACCAGAACGCCGCGCTGACCGCTGCCGATTGGAGCGCGCTCGGGAGCGATATGGAAATCCATATGTTCGACACGCATCTGGGAGACCCGGATCATATCGCGCAAACGCTTGAGCCTTTCGACATTCTCATCGCCATGCGCGAGCGTACACCCTTCCCCAAAGAGTTGATCGAGCGGCTGCCCAACCTCAGGCTTCTGGTGACCGCCGGCATGCGCAACCTGGCCATTGATATGGAGGCCGCGCGCGCGCGGGGCATCGACGTATGCGGAACGGCCATGCTGCCCTATCCGGCGGCCGAGCACGCGGTGGCGCTGATCATGGATTTGTTCAAGAAAATTTCCAGCGAGAACCGCTTCATGCATGAAGGCGGATGGCAGGCCAATGTATCAGAAGGGCTGAACGGTAAAACGCTTGGGATATTGGGGCTCGGCAAGCTTGGGACACGGGTTGCGCATTTTGGCAAGGCGATGGAGATGGATGTCATCGCCTGGAGCCAGAACCTGACGAAAGCGCACTGCGACGAGGCGGGTGCGCGGCTGGTTGATTTTGAGACGCTCCTCAAGGCGTCCGACATACTCTCTATTCACGTGCTGCTGAGCGATCGCACGCGCGGGCTCATCGGCGCCAAGGAGCTGGGTTTGATGAAACCATCGGCCTATCTGGTGAATACGTCACGCGGGCCCATCGTCGAGGAGGAGGCGCTCATCGATGCGCTTAAAAACGGGACGATCGCAGGCGCGGGCCTCGACGTATACGACGTGGAACCCCTCCCCGGGGACCATCCGCTACGCGGCCTTGAAAATGCAGTACTGACCGGACACACCGGCTTTGTCATCAGAGAGTTTTATGAGCTTGTCTATGGCGAGGCGGTGGAGAATGTTTCCACCTGGCTGAAGGGTTCGCCCGCCAGATTGCTCAACCCGGCCCTGTGACACCGGGTGATCTATCGCAGGGGCTTCTGGTACGGTAAAGTTCCGGCTTGAGCTGAGAATCAGAGCAGAATACGCAACCCGGGCACGCCTTTTTCAGGCGTTCAATTTCCATGATACGAGAATAACGTCCATGTGGCCGTGGCAGATACCCTTCGGCCCGAAGGAAAGGCGCAGCGCAGCCCTTATCGCCCTGACGCTCGGAATAGGGGTGTTCGGCGCTGCCGCCTATGCGCAAACGCCACTGCCGCTGCCATGGTTCCTGGGGGCCATGCTGGCCAGCCTCGCCGCGCTGTCTGTTCGGGTGCCGATACAAGCGTCCGGCTTTCTGACGCTTTTGATGCGCATTGTTCTCGGCCTTGCCATTGGCAGCGCATTTTCACCGGAAATGGCGGACCGTGCGGGCGAAATGGCGATCAGCCTGTTATTCGTTTTTCCCTATGTCATATTCCTGACCCTGATCGGATATCCTTACTTCAGGCTGTTCAGGAATTATGACCCGGTCACATCGTTCCTCGCCGCCATGCCGGGCGGCTTCCAGACCATGATTGCCATCGGTGAGGAATACAGCGCCGATTTGCGCCGTCTCTCGATCATTCATTCAACGCGCATTCTGGTGATTGTTTTCCTGGTTCCGTTGTGGATCCAGTTCACCAGCGATGCCGATCTCAGCCAGGCGGTGCCGGCAAGCGCAAGACTCGACGCGATCAATCTGAAAGAAGCGCTCATTCTCATCTTCTGTGGCGCTGGAGGCTACTGGGCGGCAAAACGCATCGGCATTTCAGGCGCGGCCATATTCGGCCCCATGATAGCAAATGGCGCACTTCACATGCTCGGGCTGGCCGAGGCGCGTGTGCCCTTTGTTCTGGTCAACGCGGCTCAGCTCGTGATCGGCGTTCACATCGGCTGCCAGTTCGCCGGCATCACCATGCGCGAGCTTTTTTCCACCGTGACCATTGCTTTCGGTTACGCGGTGATCCTCATGCTCGGTGCCGCATTGTTCACGGTGCTGGTGGTATGGGCCACCGGGATCGACCTTTACGCGGTGGCGCTGGCCTATGCGCCGGGCGGGCAGCCGGAGATGAACCTCATTGCGCTGGTGCTAGATTTCGACCCGGCCTATGTCGCGCTGCACCACCTGCTGCGGGTGATGGTGATCATATTCGGCGCCCAGCTCATCATTTCCCTGTTCATGGAACGCCAGGCACGCGAGAGCGGCGCCCGCGACAGCTAGAGCAGGTTTAGACGTAGTGGCTCAACGCTCGCAAATGGCTATACTGAGTGCAAAGACAAGTCCGGGAGGATGTGCGATGCCCAAACTGGCTGAAAAACCTTCACCGTTTCAGGCCCTCGAAATTCGCCCCGTGTCCGGTGCGCTCGGCGCGGAAATATCCGGCGTCGAGCTGTCCGAGGATCTGAGCGATGAAACAATCGCCGATATCCGCCAGGCCTTGCTCAATAACCTTGTGATCTTTTTCCGCGATCAGGACATCACTCCCGATCAGCATCTGGCCTTCACCAAACGCTTCGGTGTCACGGTGGAATATCCACTCATCAAGGGGCTTGAGGGATATCCGGAAATCACCACCGTGGTGAAACTCAAACATGAAAAGCACAATTTCGGCGGCCTCTGGCATTCCGACACCACCTATCTGGAAGTGCCGCCCATGGGCTCGATCCTGCTGGCGCGCGAGTTGCCTCCCTATGGCGGCGACACTCTCTTCGCCAATATGTATCTGGCCTATGAGACACTTTCTGACGGCATGAAAAAACTTCTGGAGCCGTTGAAGGCTCTCTCCGTCTCGAATTTGCCGAAGGTGCTGCAAACGCGCCAGGCACGCATGGATGACAGCGCCAAGGCGCCGCCGCAGACGGTGCTGACAGCAACGCAACCGGTTATACGCACGCACCCTGAAACGGGCAGAAAGGCTCTCTATGTGAACGGCGCTCATACCATCCGCTTCGAGGGCATGAGTGATGAAGAAAGTGCGCCGCTGCTCAAATACCTGTTTGAGCATCAGACGCGGCCCGAATTCACCTGCCGGTTCAGATGGGAGCCCGGGTCCATCGCCTTCTGGGATAACAGGTGCACCCAGCACAACCCGCTCAATGACTATCACGGTTTCAAGCGGGTCATGCACCGGATCACGATTGCCGGCGACCGGCCAGCGTAGAAAACATCTGGAGACAATATGGCTGACATTCGCAGAACTGCCCTGATCACGGGCTCTGGGAAAAATATCGGCCGCGCCATCGCGCTGGATCTCGCGGGCCGCGGGCATAATGTGGTGCTCAACGGATCGCGCGACAAAGCAGCCTGCGAGGGCGTCGCAGCCGAAGCAGAGAAGCACGGGGTTCAAACCCTTGTCGCCATGGGCGATGTGGGCGTTGCCAGCGATTGCGCCCGGATTGCCGGTGAGGCTCTTGATAAATTCGGTGTGGTAGATGTGCTGGTGAACAATGCCGCCATCCGGCCCATGAGTCCGTTCCTGGAAATGCCGGAAGAAGAATGGAACCGCGTCATCGCCGTCGACATGTCAGCGGCCTTCTGGCTTGCGCGCGCCTGCCTGCCCGGCATGATCGATCAAAACTGGGGCCGGATCGTCAATATCGCCGGCATGAACGCCATTCAGGGGTATAACGGGCGCTCCCACGTCTCCGTTGCCAAACATGCTGTCTGGGGGCTCACCAAGTCTCTTGCCAAGGAGTTCGGCTCTAAAGGCATCTCGACCAATATCGTCTCGCCTGGCCCCATTGCCGGAGAGCATGCGGATGATCCCGAGATGGCGGCCCACATCGAGGCGCAGAAATCGAAAATACCGCTCGGGCGTCTTGGCCTGTCCGAGGAGGTCGCGGCGGCTGTAAACCTGCTTGCGTCCGACGAGGGCGCCTTTATCAACGGCCAGCTCATTCAGGTGAATGGCGGCACCCAAACCTAGGTTGCGCACTCAAAACTGAGCATTGGCTGGATTGTTACGGAGAATGTCCGCTCATGCCCAAAAGCAGACATTGAGCGTGACCTCAATCGAATCACATCCGGACACGCACCGTGACTGAGCTGTCCTGAAATTGGGTTCGGAGCCTGAGCGGTCAGCTTCTTCACAAATCGGTGTTGGTATCGCGCGCGTGTGTGACAGACCTGAATTGCTATTCTACACTTTTCATGAGTGTCCCGTTTGGGATGACACGCGCCCAATATTGGGCCACGGAGGCAGCTTGACCCACCGATACCTTCTCGTCATGCGCTTTGCGCTGGTAAACATCGTTGCCTTCGCCCTTGCTGGCGCAGCCTGGCTGCAGGGCTGGCTCGCCGGATTGTTCGAGCCCATGACGGCAATCCTGTCCAGTATCATCTTTGTCGTGTTTCTCTACGGGCTGGCGCTGTGCGGCCTCCAGGTGTGGAACACATCTGTCGCCATCAATGACATGAAAGCCGGCGGCAAGGCGGCTTCGGCCCAAGCCGCCCGCCACATGGCGGATGCGCGCACGAAAGATGCTGAAAGCCGCGCCATCCAGATCAACATGCTGCGGCTGACGCTATCCCACCACATCCAGATCGTGCGCCTCATCGCCAACATGCTGGTGTTTCTCGGCCTTATCGGCACCGTCATCGGCTTCATCATCGCGCTGTCGGGCGTTCATCCCGAAGCGGTCTCACAAGCCGACAGCGTGGCCAGCATGGTCGCCACGCTCATCCAGGGCATGTCGATCGCGCTCTACACCACATTGCTTGGCGCGGCGCTGAATGTGTGGCTGAATATCAACCACCGCATCCTGTCCACCGGTACGGTCAATCTCATCTCCAAGATCGTGGCATATGGAGAAAAACGGTGACGCCCTTCGACGAGTTTGATGACGATACCACCGATACCGTCTTTCGTGACGTCATTCTGCTGACGCTCGTTGGATTCGTGGCCATGGTCATCATGCTGCTACCGCACATCCAGAAAAAGAAGGAAGAGACCGAGGATCACAAGGCGCCGGGCAATGTGATCGTTGAAATGCACTGGCCGAGCGAGATGTCTGTGGATGTCGATCTGTGGGTGAGGGCGCCGAAATCCACGCCGGTCGGCTTCTGGAACCAGGGCAATGATGTCTTTAACCTGCTGCGGGATGACCTCGGGATAGAAGGAGACGCGACAAATGAGAATTACGAGATCTCCTACAGCCGCGGCATCCGGCCCGGGGAATATATCGTCAACGTGCATATGTATGGGTTGGTGCCGACAGGTCTCGTGGTGCCTGTCACGGTCGTTGTGAGCGTGCGGGCGAAATATGATTCCGCGCGGCAAATTCTCAAGACCACCGTCAAGCTGCGCCAGCGCAATCAGGAGGAGACCGCATTCCGCTTCCGCCTGACGGCCGAGGGCGATCTGGTGGAGGGCAGCGTCTCGACGCTGCGCCGCCCGCTCATCACCGGCTATCGCGAACCGCGGCCGCTACCGTAACCGCACACGAGAAAGGAATACGCATCATGGATGTCATCTATTACATCTTCGCTGCCACCATCGGCACCGCCGCGCTGCTTGCCAGTATCGCTATTTGGGCGCCGCGAAAAACACCCATCCGCGTGCTGGCGCTGGCCGCCATGACGCTGTTCATACCGATTATTTACGCCCAGTTTGTGGGGTTGCTGTCAAAGCCGAAACCGGTCGCATGGGAATGGATTGATCGCGACGTGGACCGCGCCGAGGTGCTCTCTGTCAGCTTTGACGAAGGCAAGGCGATCTATGTATGGCTGCGGCTCAACGGCATGATCGAGCCGCGCTTCTATTCGCTGCCCTGGCGCCAGCAGACGGCGGAGGACCTGGAGGACGCCATGGAACAGGCCAATCGCACGCGCTCCAGCGTTATCGTGACCGATCCTTTTTCAAAACGCTCATTGGAAGAGCGCGGCGGCATTACCGTCGAGATCATCCCGCCGGCAACCCAGCCGCTGAAAAAGCCCACCATCCCGCCGCGGGTGTACAATCCGCGCAGCCCGGAAATCTAGAGGGTTTTTCAAGGCCCCGAATGGTCGGGGATTCGCAGCGGCGCGGGAACTTGAGCCGGACGCGATCTAACGGCCCTTGAATACAGGTTTGCGTTTTTCCATGAAGGCGCGGCGCCCTTCGATATAGTCTTCAGAATCAAAACAGGTCTGAACCATGGCATCCAGCTGTTTCAGATCGCGCTGCGAAGAATCCTTGGGGATTTCACGCGCCGCCCGCTTGATCGCGGCAATGGTCAGCGGCGCATTCTCGCCAATGCGCGTGGTGATATCATCGACCGTATCATCCAGCTCGCCGTCCGCTACGCAGGCATTGACCAGTCCCATTTCATAGGCTTCACGCGCGTGAAATTGCCGTGCGGTGTAAAAAATCTCCATGGTGCGGGACACGCCGACAATATCCGACAGGCGTTT
>CAXMMX010000114.1:0-47493 GCA_964194535.1 uncultured Alphaproteobacteria bacterium
AAGCAGGTTCTGCTGGTAGGCCCACAGCTCGTCCGGCCCAAGCCGCTCTGTCTCTTTCAGGACCTCGCGGAACTTCAGAACCATCTCGTCAGTGCGATTCACATGCTGCTCCCAAACATCGTTTAGGAACGTTCAGGTGAAAGACATTCGGTGTCAATGAACGTATGTGGCGAGCCACCTAATCCTCAAACGGATCATGCACGAGGATGGTGTCCTCGCGCTCGGGGCTGGTGGAGAGCATGGCGACGGGGGCCTCGATGAGTTCCTCCACCCGGCGCACATATTTGATGCAGTTGGCCGGAAGGTCGGCCCAACTCCGCGCCCCGGCGGTCGATTCACTCCAGCCCTCAAGAGATTCGTAAACCGGTTCAACCCGGGCCTGCGCGCCTTCACTGGCGGGAAGATGATCGACCGGCACACCGTCCAGGCGGTAGCCCACGCACAGTTTGAGCTCTTCAAACCCGTCCAGCACATCGAGCTTGGTCAGCGCGATGCCGTTGATGCCGGCCACCTTGATGGTTTGCCGCACCAGGCAGGCGTCAAACCAGCCGCAGCGGCGCGCCCGGCCCGTCACGGTACCGAATTCGCGGCCGCGCTCACCAAGCATCTGGCCCACCTCATCATGCAGCTCGGTCGGGAACGGCCCTTCGCCGACGCGCGTGGTGTAGGCCTTGGTGATGCCGAGCACATAGTTGAGCGCAGAAGGGCCGATGCCGGTTCCCGTCGCGGCCTGCGCGGCAACCGTGTTGGAGGACGTCACAAAGGGGTATGTGCCGTGGTCGATATCGAGGAGAGCGCCTTGCGCGCCTTCAAACAGGATCCGCTTTCCTTCACGGCGCGTGGCATCGAGCAGCGCCCATACGGTGTCCACAAAGGGCAGGATTTTGGGAGCGATCTCGCTCAACTGGTCGCACAGGTCATCGGCGCTGATTTCCGGCTCACCCAGGCCCCGGCGCAGCGCGTTGTGGTGGGTGAGAATGCGTTCAATCTTGGCTTTGAGCGTTTTCAGGTTTTGCAAATCCATGACGCGAATGGCGCGCCGGCCGATCTTGTCTTCATAGGCCGGCCCGATACCACGCTTGGTGGTGCCTATCTTGCCCGCGCCCGCGGCCGCCTCGCGCAGCGCATCGAGCTCCCGGTGAAGCGGCAGGATGAGCGTCGCATTCTCGGCAATACGGAAATTATCGCGCGTGATTTCCACGCCCAGGCCATGAAGCGTTTCCATTTCCTGAGCCAGCGCCCACGGATCAATCACCACGCCATTGCCTATGACCGCCAGCTTGCCCGGACGCACCACGCCCGATGGCAGCAGCGAGAGCTTGTAGGTTATGGCGTCAATGACCAGCGTGTGGCCGGCATTGTGGCCGCCCTGGAAGCGCACCACCACATCGGCACGTTCCGAAAGCCAGTCGACAATCTTTCCTTTGCCTTCGTCGCCCCACTGGGAGCCGACCACCACCACATTCGCCATAACCTTGTCCTGTCTAATTCAGTAAGCTTAAACCCATTAAACACCAAACGGCCCCGCACATGCGTGGGGGCCGTGTATATTTATAGCCTGAGTCTCGCCCCGATGCGAGCGCCATGAATTTTCTTTACGCAAAGGCATGCGCCGACTAACAGGTGGGCATGATCTCCCGCCTGGCTGAAAAACTCTATTCAAACGCCTATCTGCTGCTATCACTGACGGCGCTGTTCTGGGCCGGGAACTTCGTTCTTGGCCGCGGCGTGCATGAGCATGTGCCGCCCATCGCGCTGGCCTGGACGCGTTGGTGCCTAGCCACGCTCATAATCCTGCCCTTCGCAATATCCCACCTGAAGCGCGACTGGCCGGCCATCCGCGCCTCCATGCCGCTGCTGCTGTTCTTCGGCATCATCGGCGTCGGCGCCTTCAACACGCTCAGCTACACCGGCCTCAACTACACCACCGCGCTCAATGCGTTGGTGATGCAATCGAGCGGGCCTGTCCTGATCGTCCTGGTGAGCTTTTTGATATTCGGCGATCAGGTTTCACCGCGCCAGGTATTCGGCATCACGCTCTCGCTTGCTGGCGTGCTGGTCATGGTCGCGCGCGGGAACCCCGATGTGCTGGCGGGATTTGAACTCAACCGCGGAGATCTCCTGATCATCGCCGCGCTGGCACTCTGGGGGCTCTACACCGCTTATCTGCGCAAGCGGCCGGCCATTCACTGGCTGAGCTTTACAGCGACGACTTTTTTCATCGGCGCGGTCATCAACACGCCGTTTTTTGTGTGGGAACACCTGTCCGTCAGAAAGCTGCAGCTTGATACGCAAACCATCGCGGCGATCGCCTATGTGTCGATCTTCCCTTCGGTGCTGGCCTATATCTGCTTCAACAGGGGCGTGGAACTGATCGGCGCGAACCGCGCCGGCGTGTGCCTGCACCTGGTGCCCCTGTTCGGAGCCGTGCTCGCCATTACACTGCTCGGCGAAGCGCCAAGCGCGTACCATTTCATTGGCATCGCCCTCATAATCGCCGGCGTAAGTCTGGCTGCGCGCAAGGGCTAGAGCATGTTCCGAGGCGCAGCGGAGGCAAGGCCGAATGGCCGCCGCCCGTTAGGGCGCGCCCGCGCAGGCCCGCGAAGCGGAACAGCCGTGAGCGATATTAAGACAATCCCACGATCTGGCCGTCGTCACCGATCTTGATGTGGTGCGAGGCAGGCTCGCGCGGCAGGCCCGGCATGGTCATGATGTCGCCGGCGATAACCACCACGAACCCGGCGCCGGCCGACAGGCGCACTTCGCGGATCGGGATCACATGACCGCTTGGAGCAGAACGCAGCGTCGGGTCGGTTGAGAAGGAATACTGGGTCTTGGCCATGCAGACTGGCAATTTGCCGAAACCGTTTTTCTCCAGCCGCTTGAACTGGTTCCGCACGGCCTTGTCGCCAATGATATCGTCAGCGCCATAAAGCTTGGTGGCGATGGTCTTGACCTTGTCCCAAAGCGGCATGTCGTCTTCGTAAAGCGGCTTGAATTTGGCCTTGCCTGAATCGGCCAGGGCCGAAACCTTCTGCGCCAGTTCTTCCGCGCCCGCGCCGCCGTCGGCCCAGTGTGAACAGATGGAGACATCGGCGCCATTTTCCTTGGCGATGTCAGCAATGGCTTCCAGCTCGGCATCCGTGTCCGTTGGGAAGCGGTTGACCGCAACCACAACCGGCACGCCAAAGGAATTCAGATTCTTGATATGCCGGGCGATATTGGGGGCGCCCTTCTTGATGGCCTCCACATTCTCTGATTTGAGAGCGTCTTTTTCCACGCCGCCATGCCATTTGAGGGCCTGTGATGTCGCAACCAGAACCACCGCGGTCGGGTCCAGGCCTGCTTTACGGCATTTGATGTCGAAGAATTTCTCAGCACCCAGGTCGGCGCCGAAACCGGCTTCCGTCACCACATAGTCAGCCATGCCAAGGGCCGTCCTGGTTGCCAGAACCGAGTTGCAGCCATGGGCGATGTTGGCAAACGGGCCGCCATGAATGAAGGCCGGGTTATTCTCAAGCGTCTGCACCAGGTTCGGAGACAGGGCATCTTTAAGCAGCACCGTCATGGCGCCATGGGCCTGAATATCCGCTGCCGTTATCGCTTTGCCCTTGCGAGTGTAGCCAACGATGATGTTGCCAAGCCGCTCTTCTAGATCGCGCATGTTATTCGATAGGCAGAAGATCGCCATCACTTCTGACGCCACGACGATGTCGAAGCCATCTTCACGCGGGAAGCCATTAGTCCGCCCGCCGAGTGAATTGACGATATTGCGCAATGCGCGGTCGTTCATGTCGACAACGCGCTTCCAGGATATCCGCCGCTCGTCGATTTCAAGCTCGTTGCTCCAATAAATATGATTGTCGACCATGGCCGCCAGCAGATTGTTGGCTGCGGCAATAGCGTGAAAATCACCGGTGAAGTGCAGGTTGATCTGCTCCATCGGCACCACTTGCGCATACCCGCCGCCAGCCGCCCCGCCCTTCATGCCGAACACCGGGCCGAGGGAAGGCTCACGGATGCAGATCATCGTTTTTTTGCCAATCCGGTTCAGCGCATCACCAAGTCCAACAGTCGTGGTGGTCTTGCCTTCACCGCTCGGGGTCGGCGAAATTGCTGTCACAAGGATCAGCTTGCCATTCGGCTTTTCGGCTATTTTCTCAACGTGGCTGAGTTCAATTTTCGCAATATGCGGCCCGTGTTGCAGCACGGCATTATCAGGAATGCCGATCTTGCTGGAAATTTCAGTGATTGGCTTGAGGTTTGCTGCACGCGCAATTTCTAGATCAATGTTCATAACCGGCACCCGATATTGTTTGCTGCGTAAGGTCTGATGTCGCTGGATTTCCTGTTTGTATAAAGTATACCAGAATGCATGTATACCACCCACCAGGCGAGCACGCACGGCATTTCCACCCTGTAAACAGGTTCAATTACAGCAGAACCCATGTGAAGGGATCAACACAAAGAATCCATCTCCTGCAGCGCAATGCCGCCACAGGCCGGATTGATGTGGAAATTTGTAAGAGGTGGAATCGCGACGCCGCAATTATTACTCGGCAGCCTCTTTTAACTTATGATTGCCGGAATCCTTGCTGTGGCGCACCGCCCCGGTGAATTCAGCGCCATGATCGATTGACAGCGTCTGGCTGGAGATATTCCCTTCCAGTATGCATCCCTCCTTGAGTTCGACACTGCCGGAATTGATCATGCCATGAATGGTCCCTTCGACGAGAACATCATTGGTGTTGATATCACCGGTGATCCTGCCGCTCTTGCCAACAAACAGGGATACGCACAAGATATTTCCCTCAACCTGACCCTCGATTATCAGATCGCTCTTGCATTTTATTTCGCCGTTGACGATCAGATCCTTACCGATCACCGAACAGTCTTTCTTGTCCTCATCCCACATCTCTTTTTGGATCCTTAATGGGGTTTGTGCTTCAACTTCGAGGACGCCCACCCGTCTACTTTGGATGACGCCTCATCAACAGCACGGAACCGGCCAACCGTTTCAGATGCCAGACGCACCAGCCACCCAGGCAGCTTTGCCGCCTGCCGGGCGTGTGGGTCACTCGTTCTGCGCATGTTGAGATGTTCTGAAAGTCTGTCCCGGCTCGCAGACGAGACAAAGCGCTCTTCCGAGAGGAACAAAGGGTTGCGACGCGTCACTCGCTTAACCCGCCTGCGGGATGCTTTTAGGAAATGCTGGCGATGAAGAGTGAGCTGACCCCGGCGCGTAATCTCACAGCACCCGAGCACCTTTATCACAAGGCCGAGCGCCGATAATCTTGCCACGGAATCGACAGGGAGATCGCCGATTTCGAGCGGCACAGAATTGAGCCGCTCCAGCAAAGAGATATCCTTACTACGCAACTTGATACGCGACACGGTTGAACTCCGAACTCAATACTAAACACAACCGCCGCAAGCATTAGATTATAGGGTGTTTGGCCACACCAACAAGGGTAAAACGTGGTTACCACTGCCACGCGACAGAAACGTAACAGCGATCATCGCGCCCCGGCATTGCACAAGCGCTGTGCTTGTCCGGATCAGAAGCTCAACCTGGCCGCTTGTATCACGTGCGGCAAGGCGCGCACTTTGGCAAATACTTCGTCGGTAATCGGTGCGTCCGTTTCAACGAGCGCGATAGCGTTTCCGCCCGGTTCGTCACGCCCCAGATTGAATGTCGCAACGTTGACGCCATTGTCTCCGAACACGGTGCCCAGAGCGCCGATAAAGCCCGGTTTATCCGCATTTGTCGTGTAAAGCATATTAGGCCCGAGTTCGGCCTCCATATTGATGCCTTTCACCTGGATGATGCGCGGCTTTCCATCGGAAAAGACGGTTCCCGCCACCGAGCGCTCCTGTCTTTCGGTAACCAGGGTCAGACGCATATAGCTCTCATACGCGCCCTCCTGGCCGCGTGTGGTTTCCTCAATGCCAATGCCCCGCTCCCTGGCCATGGCCGGCGCGCTGACCATGTTCACGTCCTGCAGCATGGGCCGCAATACACCGGCCAGGGCTGCCGATGACAGGGCATTGGTATTCAATTCGGCAATATCACCGGCATATTCGAACCGCACTTCCTTCAGACCGCTCTCGGTCAGTTGCCCGGCAAATGATCCCAACTGCTCGGCGAGCTTCACGAAGGGCTTCAGGCGCGGGGCTTCCTCAGCGGAAATGGAGGGGAAATTGATGGCGTTGGTAATAGCGCCGGTCAGCAGATAATCGGCCATCTGCTCGGCCACCTGCACCGCGACATTTTCTTGCGCTTCAGCCGTGGCCGCGCCCAGATGCGGCGTACAGATGATATTGGGTATGCCGAACAGGCTGTTTTTAATGGCCGGTTCTTCAGCGAACACGTCGAGCGCCGCCCCCGCCACATGGCCCGAATCGAGCGCCGCCTTGAGCGCTTGTTCGACAATCAGACCGCCTCGGGCGCAGTTGATGATGCGAATGCCTGCCCGCATCTTCTTCAGCGCCTTGGCGTCAATGATATTGCGCGTCTTGTCGGTGAGCGGCGTGTGCAGCGAGAGAAAATCGGACCGTTCAAACAAATCGTCCAGTTCCACCTTTTCAACGCCAAGCTCCAGAGCACGTTCGGGGTACAGAAAAGGATCATAGGCGAGCACCTTCATTTTCAGTCCAAGCGCGCGTTCCGCGACAATCGACCCGATATTGCCGCAACCGATGATCCCCAGCGTCTTGCTCGTGACCTCGACGCCCATAAAGGCTGACTTCTCCCACTTGCCTGCCTGGGTCGAGGCATTGGCCGCGGGGATTTGCCGCGCCAGCGCCAGCATGAGCGAAATGGCGTGCTCTGCGGTTGTTATGGAATTGCCAAACGGCGTATTCATCACGATGATGCCGCGCGCGGTCGCAGCATTGATGTCGATATTATCAACACCAATCCCGGCCCGGCCGATAACCTTCAGTCTGTCGGCCCTGGCAATGATTTTTTCGCTCGCCTTGGTCGCCGAGCGCACCGCCAGCCCGTCATAGCCGCCGATGATGCCGGCGAGCTCAGCCTTTTCGAGGCCTGTTTTCACATCCACCTCGATGCCGCGGCCGGCGAAAACCTTCTCCGCGAGCGGGCTGAGCTTGTCTGAAATAAGAACGCGTGAGGCCATCTTTTCTCTCCATGTGCCGCCGGGGCGGCAAAATCCCGCCGGCGAAAAATTGATCCGTTGTGTGTTGGCCGTGCGCCTAAGCAGCTTCCGCGACTGCGGTTTTGACGCTTTGAAAAGCCCAGTCCAGCCACGGCATCAGTGCTTCAAGGTCCGATGTTTCGACCGTGGCTCCGGCCCAGATGCGCAGGCCCGGCGGCGCATCGCGATGGGCCACGATGTCATAAGCCACACCTTGCTCCTCCAGCTGCCACGCCAGTCTTTTGACAAACGCCCTCTGGCCGTCTTCAGCTAGCGCGTTGACGGCTGGATCGATGATTTTGAGGCATATGGACGTATTGGAGCGGCTCTCGCGCTCACGGCCCAGGAACTCCACCCACGGCGTATTCCCGACCCAGCCGGCAATCACCTGCGCATTGGCGTCAGCCCGTGACATAAGAGCTTCCAGCCCGCCCACACTCCGCGCCCAGTCGAGCGTATCGAGCCAGTCCTCCACGCACAGCATGGAAGGCGTGTTGATGGTCGAGCCTGTGAAAACGTCGTCGATCAGCTTGCCGCCCTTGGTCAGACGGAAGATCTTCGGCAGCGGCCAGGGCGGCGTATAGCTCTCGAGGCGTTCAACCGCGCGGGGGGAGAGCACCAGCATGCCATGCGCCGCCTCACCGCCGAGCGCTTTTTGCCAGGAGAAGGTAGTCACGTCGAGTTTGGGCCAGTCGAGATCCTGCGCGAAGGCCGCGGAGGTTGCATCACAGATGGTCAGCCCTTGCCGGTCTTCCGCAATCCAGTTGCCGTCAGGCACGCGCACGCCAGATGTCGTTCCGTTCCATGTGAACACCACGTCGCGGGTGAAATCGACTTCCGAAAGCTCAGGCAATTCGCCATACCCGGCTTCGATGACGCGGACGTCTTCAAGCTTGAGCTGGCTCACCACATCGGTAACCCAGCCCTTGCCAAAGCTCTCCCAGACCAGCATATCGACGCCGCGCGCGCCTAACAGCGACCACAGCGCCATTTCCATGGCGCCGGTGTCTGAAGCCGGAACGATGGCCACGCGATAGCCCTGCGGCAGGCCAAGCAGCTCACCGGTGCGCTCGATAGCCAATTTGAGCCGGGCCTTGCCCTCGCTGGCGCGGTGCGAGCGGCCGAGAAAGGCGTTTTTGAGATTGTCGAGGGAATAGCCCGGATGCTTTGCACACGGACCCGAAGAAAAGCGCGGATTGACTGGCCGCGCGTCCGGCTTCACAAGTTCGGTCATGATATTCTACCCTTACAGATAGCTGCCCCTCGTTGGGGAGGGGTGTCCCACTTGCGGAATTAGGCGTCAAAGCCGCCCAAGTCAAGCGGCAGTTGGTTTGGACCAGCTTCCCCATCACAGACAAATGGCCGCACTCACAAACCATATGCACGTCTGCGGCCCGATCGCTTGGCGGGCACAAAAAAGCGGCGGGATCGCTCCCGCCGCAGGTTACAGTTGGGGATGGTTACACAGGCTTACTTTTTCTGGCGTGGTGGCCTTCGGTCAATCTCAGCCCTAATTCAATTCGTATCGAAAGCCGATACGCAGCTCATGTGAATAACTGTCTTCGACACCCAGTGCACCGGTTGTCGCAGTGCTTTTTGTCTGGGCCTCACCCAGATACAAAAATCTGTAGCCTGCATCGAACAGCCACTCGCCGCGCAACCGGTAGCTGAAGCCGGCCATTAGAGCGCCGGCCAGGTCAATATTGTCATCGCTCTGCGTTGCCCCGTTTATTTCGTCCATCTCGTTCAGGGTAAAACCAAGACCGACACCCACATATGGCGAAAAGTGATCCCGGCCGCGGATATCGTAGTAGAGGTTGGCCAGGGCGACAGTGCTGGACAATTCAGCCACAGACTGGGTGGCAGTCACCGGATTGGTGCCTTTCACGTCTGTTTCGATGCGCTGATCGACGGTGATGTCACCGCGAACATTATCCCCGAAATTGTATCCGATGCCCCCGCCGATGCTCCAGCTATCGTCCATACCGGTTCCGGTGAATGCCGTGCCTGAGCGGCTCATGTCTGGGTCTTCATTAAAGGCAAAACCAATATCGCCGCGCAGATACCAGGCGGAATAATCCGGAATGGGTATGGCCGAAGGCACCGCCACCACCGGCTCGGGCGGATATCTGAAACCCGCTGCGGCGGCTCCCGTGACCGGCCCGGCAACAAGCGCGCACGCGACCAGTAATGTACGGCTCCAAGTGCCCATCTGTATCCTCTTCGAATATACTCGACGCCGGGCAATAGAGTCCGGGGCCGAGCTGTTTCATTTCAGGACGATAGAGAAGAATATTTAAGAGATTGTTAACCCTGATATTGCGTCCTGGAGGGTGATGTGACGAGAGGAGAAACAAACAAAACGGGCCCCGGAGATGTTTCCGGAGCCCGCCTTGAACTACGCTACTGATACTAGGGAGGAAAGCCTTGATGGGCGAACCTCAGGCAGCTGCCGCCTTTAATGCGTCCACGATGTCATTCACGACCTTGCCGATGAGTTTGGCGTCATCGCCTTCAGCCATGACGCGGATCACTGGTTCGGTTCCCGAGGGGCGAATAACCAGACGGCCCGTCTTGCCGAGCTTGGATTTGCTCTCGTCGATGACCTTGATGACTTTCTGATCATCCAGCGGCTTGCCCTTCTTGAAGTGGACATTCTTCAAAACCTGCGGCATCGGTTCAAACTGGTTGCAGACCTCGCTCACCGGCTTGCCGCTCTCGCTCACCACCGCCAGCACCTGCAAGGCCGTGACAAGGCCGTCACCCGTGGTCGCATAGTCGGAAAGCACGATATGGCCCGATTGCTCTCCGCCAACATTAAAGCCATGCTTGCGCATGTGCTCGACCACGTAACGGTCGCCAACAGGCGTGCGCGCGAGTGAAAGGCCAAGCCCCTCCAGGTGCCGCTCCAGCCCCAGGTTCGACATCACCGTCGCCACGACGCCGCCCCCGGCGAGCAATCCACGTTTCTGCCAGGACTGAGCTACCACGGCCATCAACTGATCGCCGTCGATGACCTGTCCCTTTTCATCGATAATCAGGACCCGGTCCGCATCGCCATCGAGCGCAATGCCAATGTCGGCGCGCACTTCGCGTACCTTTTTGCAAAGAGCCGCAGGCGCGGTAGAGCCGCAATCCTTGTTGATATTGAAGCCATTCGGCTCCACGCCGACTGAAATGACTTCCGCGCCGAGCTCCCACAGCGCAGCGGGCGCGACCTGGTAGGCGGACCCGTTGGCGCAATCGACGACCACGCGCAGCCCGTCAAAGCGGATATTGCGCGGCAGCGTTCGCTTGGCGAATTCGATATAGCGTTCCTGGGCGCTATCGATACGCTTGGCGCGGCCAATATCATAGGGCTTGACGAGCAGCGTTTCGGAGCCTTGCTCCATCATGTTTTCAATTTCCTGTTCGGTCTTGTCCGACAGCTTGTAGCCATCGGGCCCGAACAGCTTGATGCCGTTATCTTCATAAGGATTGTGGGAAGCGGAAATCATCACGCCCAGGTCGGCCCGCAGCGAACGGGTGAGCATGGCAACAGCGGGGGTTGGCATCGGCCCGAGCTGGAATACGTCCATTCCGACGGCGGTAAAGCCCGAGACCAGCGCCGACTCGATCATGTAGCCGGACAGCCGCGTGTCCTTGCCGATCACCACCCGGTGACGGTAATCGCCATTGGTGAACAGCTTGCCCGCGGCCATGCCCACCTTGAGCGCAATTTCAGACGTCATGGGAAGGGCATTTGCCGTCCCGCGAATTCCGTCTGTTCCAAAAAGTTTTCGCGCCATCGAATTCCCGTTAATACCCATTGGCTGATCGATTAAACACACCACACGGCCATTATGCCCTCAGCTTCCGTGGAAAAGGTTTCAAATACTGTAAGCAAAAATTACACTGGATGCGGCCCGGTATGGCAGTTCCCGGGTAAGGGTCTGATTTAACAGTTAATAGCACTCCAGACGGTCAATCCCTGCCGGGTAGCCGCCACGTCATGCACGCGCACGAGCTGTACGCCCTGGGCGATGCCGGCAAGCGCCGCGGCCAGGGAACCTGGTTCACGGGCTTGGGGATCCGGTTCATCGCTCAATGTGCCGATAAACCGCTTACGCGATACGCCGAGCAACAGCACCACGCCAAGGGAGTGAAACAGGCTCAAGCCCTGCAGCAAGGCCAAATTGTGCGCAAGCGTCTTGCCAAAGCCGATGCCCGGGTCGGCGATAATGCGTGAGCGGTCGATCCCCGCCGCTTCACACGCAGCAATACGCTCCGCCAGGGTGCCAAATACCTCGAGAACAACGTCATCGTACGCCGGGTCATCCTGCATCGTTTTGGGATCACCCTGCGCGTGCATAAGCACGACGGGGAGACCTGACTTGGCCGCGACCTTGAGACTGCCCGGATCATGGGTCAGCGCGGAAACATCGTTGAGGATATGCGCACCGGCTTTCACCGCCTTTTCCATGACCTCGCTTTTGCGGGTGTCCACGGAAATCAGGGCGCCGGCATCTTTCAATCCCTCGATTACGGGAAGCACACGCGCCGCCTCGTCCTCCGCATCGACCGGGCCGGAACCTGGACGTGTCGACTCCCCGCCAATATCGAGTATGTCCGCGCCCTCGCCCGCAAGTTTGCGCGCATGGGCTATGGCCGCGTTCTCACTGGCATAAAGCCCACCGTCGGAGAAGCTGTCGGGGGTGACATTGACCACGCCCATGATACGGGGCCGGTCGAGGGAGAGAGGGCCGATTGGCGGGCGCGGCCCGGTGATCGCTTCCAGCAAAGCGCGGGTTGCACGCTCACGCGAAGAATGGAGATCAGAGAAGGAGCGAAGCTGTTTGCCGGTTTTTCCGGGCGCGCCTTCAATCACTTCGATTAACGTGAAGCCAACGGGTCCGCCTGCAAGTAATCCTGCCTGGCGGGTCGTGGCGGCCTGTTTGGCAGCGTCGCCATACACGAGTCCGGTCGGCCTGAGATAAAGCCCGTTCGTCATGAAGCTCTCATCACCTGCCGATATCATCAAACCTTAAAACAAAAGGAGCGGCACATTGCACCGCTCCTGAATTCTTAACTCCGTTGAGGCACAAACACCCTTACGAAGGCTGCGGCTCCATCCCGCCCGTATCGGGTTCGTCACCCTTTTTGGGCTTGGCTTTTTTCGCCTTGCCCGTGGATGGCACCGTTGAGGCAGTCGCCTTGGCGCCACCAGAGTCGTCATCAAAGTCGCGGATTGGCGGCTTGCCTTTCAGCAGGGCCTTGATCTCATCGCCCGTGAGGGTCTCATATTCAAGCAGCCCTTCACCGATAATATGAAGCTGCTTGATGTATCTTTTGCAGATCTTTTCCGCCGTCTTGTAACCCTCTTCGACAAAGCGATGAATCTCCTCATCGACGAGCTTTTGGGTTTCATCTGACATGTTCTGGGTCCGCGCCACGCTATGGCCGAGGAAAATCTCCTCCTCATTGTCGCCATAGGCCAGAGGCCCGAGCTTGTCCGACATACCATACTGGGTGACCATGGCGCGGGCCATGCTCGTCGCCATCTTGATATCGGATGAGGCGCCCGAGGTGACCATGTCATAGCCGAAGATCATCTCCTCCGCGACACGCCCACCCATCGCAACCGCCAAATCGGCCTTGAACTTGGCGCGGGTCACCGAAAGATGATCCCGCTCCGGAAGACGCATCACCATTCCAAGCGCGCGCCCACGCGGAATGATCGTCGCCTTGTGAATCGGGTCAGACGCCGGCTGATGCATCGCCACCAGCGCATGCCCGCCTTCATGGTATGCGGTGAGCTTCTTCTCTTCATCGCTCATCACCATGGAGCGGCGCTCTGCGCCCATCATGATCTTGTCCTTAGCGTCCTCGAATTCCTGCTGGGTGACCAGCCGCTTGGAGCGGCGCGCGGCCAGCAGCGCGGCCTCGTTCACCAGGTTGGCGAGATCGGCGCCGGAGAAACCGGGTGTTCCGCGCGCAACCACGCGCAAATCGATATCCGGCGCAAGCGGCACCTTGCGGACGTGTACTTTCAGGATTTTTTCCCTGCCAACGATGTCCGGGCGCGGCACGACAACCTGCCGGTCAAAGCGCCCGGGCCGCAGCAATGCGGGATCGAGCACGTCTGGCCGGTTGGTTGCGGCGATCAGGATGACGCCTTCATTGGCTTCAAATCCGTCCATCTCGACCAGCAGTTGGTTGAGGGTTTGCTCGCGCTCGTCATTGCCGCCGCCAAGACCCGCGCCGCGATGACGGCCAACCGCGTCAATCTCGTCAATGAAGATGATGCAGGGAGCGTTCTTCTTGGCCTGTTCGAACATGTCGCGGACACGGCTGGCGCCCACGCCGACGAACATCTCGACAAAATCAGAGCCTGATATGGTGAAGAAGGGCACATTGGCTTCGCCCGCGATGGCGCGCGCCAGCAGCGTCTTGCCTGTGCCGGGAGGACCAACAAGCAGTGCACCGCGCGGGATACGCCCGCCGAGCTTTTGAAATTTCTGCGGATCCTGCAAGAATTCAACGATTTCCTGTAAATCTTCCTTGGCCTCATCGACCCCGGCCACATCCTCAAATGTGATACGGCCCTGGCGCTCGGTCAGCAGCTTGGCCTTTGACTTGCCGAAGCCCATTGCCCGGCCGCCACCTGACTGCATCTGGCGCATGAAGAATATCCACACCGCGATAAGCAGCAGCATTGGGAACCAGGAGACGAGCACGCCCATGAGCGAGGGGACGTCTTCGTCGGACGGCTTGGCCGTAATCTTTACGTTCTTGTCATGCAGGCGCTGTACCAGCGATGGATCGTTGGGCGCGTAGCTCTGGAACGGATTGCCATCGGTATACTGGCCGCTAATCTGGTTGCCGGCGATCGTCACCTCGCGGATCTTGCCGTTATCAACCTCGGTCAGCAGCTGCGAAAAGCTGATCTCGTTCGCGCGTGCGCTCTGCGACGGGTTCTGGAACATATTGAACAGGGCGATCAGCAGCAACGCGATGATCACCCAGATGGCGAAGTTCCGGAAATTCGAATTCATGAAATCTGCCTCAATGTGCCGTAATAGCTAATGTGCCGTAATGGCTTTAGAGTCCTGACCCTGGATTTTCCCGTGCGAATTCAAGCTAACGGGAAATTGCGGCGTTGTTCTGGCCGGTCCGGTTAAACCCTTGAATGGAACATATGTATCAGAGACCCATTTGCCAAGTTGCAACACCGTGATTTGATTGCAGCTTTGACCAAAGGATTACACCCGTCTCGTGGCTGCTTCTAACCTGCTTTTACCCATCACGCGACCCCAATATCAGATTGGTATTAAGAAGATCCCGTAAAAAGAGCTGAATTGACAAATTCAGCGCTGCACCCGGCGCTTTGTGCGGCCCTGGCGGAAAATCCCAGCGGCGGCACCGCAAGGACGCTCTCATCGAGCCAGAAGGAGACGAGGCCTTCGGCGGCGCGCTCGGGCAATGTAACGGCCTTGCCCAGCCGTGCCCTCACCTCCGCGTAGCCGGGTTTTCCAAGTGCGCGCACCTGCACCGGTGCAACGCAATCATGCTCAAGGCATACCCGGTAGCGGTTGTCCCACAGGCCGCACTCGCCCGGATTGAGCACCAAGTCGCCAGGTCCGGTCCGTCCGCTCTCACGCAGAATGAGGATTTCACTCCTCCCCGGTGCCACATGACAGCCGCCAAGTGTCTGAGACGCGCCGCCCCCCGCTTTCAGCACCTCGACAAGCACTTCCAGCTTGGCCAGGGAAGCTGGCGAGGCCTGGCCGCCAACGCCCTGAAGCGCGCGCGCCAGGGCCCGAAGCGCGACTTCCACCGGCGCCTCGGCAAAGGCCGCAGCACTGATACGGCAAAAGCCGGCTGCATCCAGCACGCCGTGGCGCTGGAGAAAACTGCCCGCGGCACTATCAAGCGCCTCGCGGGCCCGGCGCAGCCTTTTGGCGCTGCGCGCCAGCGCATCCGCGCCGATGCCGAGTGCGCTCAGCTCATCCATGGCGCGGCGCAAACGCACACGCTCAAAACGCATATCATCATTGCTGGGGTCTTCCAGCCATTCAATTCCCGAAGCTTCCAGGGTCGCAACCAGCCGCGCCTTGGGCACATCGAGCAATGGCCGCCATACACTCAAACCCGCCCATTGCCCCCGTTCAGGAATGGCCGCCAGCCCATCAACACCACTGCCGCGGCCCAGCCGCATCAGCAGTGTTTCTGCCTGGTCATCGAGATGATGGGCCGTCAAAAGCGCGTCCAGCCCGTTGGCGTGGGCATATCCCGCCATCAGGCCATAACGCGCCTGGCGCGCATCTTCCTGTACACGGCTGGTTTTCTCCCCCGGCTGCCAGCGCAGGATAGCGCATGGGAAACCCAGCGCGCGGGCGCGTTCCGCCACCCATTTAGCCTCCCTGGCCGACCCCTCGCGCAGTCCGTGATCGACGCTGAGAACGGTGAAGTTCGTGGTTCCATCGCCCGCCTCCTCCCGCCAGAGACGGGCCAGATGCATAAGCGCCATGGAATCCGCGCCGCCCGAGACCGCCAGGCCCGCATGGGTCATACCCTCAAGGCCCGAAAACAGCGTTTCGCACTCGTCCTGCGAAATTGGAGCAATGGTCATGGAAAAAATATAGGCTGAGCGGTCAAAAGCCTCAACAGCGGGCGCTTTTCAGCGCCGTGGCGGCATCCTGCTTCAGCTTGTCCGGTGCACCGGGAAACTGCTTTTTGATAGCGCCAAGCGTGGAACAGGCGGCGTCTTTCTCGCCCAGCTGCACGAGAGACATGCCCAGATGCAGCAGGGCATCGGCAGCGATGGCGCTCTTCTTGTTCTTTTTGTAACCGGCCAGAAACGCCTTTGCAGCCTGTTCGAATTTTTTGCGCTCGAAATGGGTACGGCCGAGCCAGTAATACGCATTGCTGGTGAGCGGGTCGTCCGGAAAGGAGTTCACGAAAGAGCTGAAACCCTGCTCTGCCGCCGGTAAATCGTTGCGCAGGAAATTCTGGTAGGACGCATCATAGATGCCGCGCGCACTACCGCCGCTGGCCGACAGGCCGGGAACTGAGGGTAACTGCGCTGTTTGATGGGCCGGGGATGACAGTTGAGGAGCTGGCGTGGGCTGGGGCGGTGCGCGCATTGCCTGTTCGAATGGACTGGCAGGTGCAGGCGCTGGCGCCGTCGCAGTGGTGCCAAATTGCGGCACGGGCTGCGCTGGCGATTCAAATTGAGCGCCTCCGCCAGAGGCCTGAAGCTGCGGAAACGCTGGTTGAGATGCCGCACCTGGTTGCTGGCCTGGCCCCAATTGATGGACCGTGCGCAATGGCGGTATGCCCGCACCGCTACTCCCGGGAATCTGGTTCAGCTTTGCCGAGATCTGTTCCATCTGCCCTGTGAGTGCGCGAATTTGCGTCTCCAGCGCCAGCACCCGGATGTTGACTTCGCTCGGAACGCCACCCGTGCCGCCTGCTGCCGGTGAACCGCCTCCAGGCGGAAGCCCGCCCGGAGCAGATGCGCCCACACCACCCGCCACAATGGATTGTAGGGTGGCGATAATGCCCTGCATATCGAGAATGCGTTGTTCAAGCCGGGCAATCCGCTCACTCAAATCGCCGCTCGGCTGGACCGCAACGCCTTGCGCGTTTCCCAGGGCCTTCTTGTCCTGGGCTTTCACCTGGGGCACCCAAACCAGACCCCAGCCGACAAATGCTATAACGGCAGCCAGAATGGAAATGAGTGGAATTGAAGCGCGCGGTTTCATGTCTTGAATGTAAGCTATCTCACGGGTGCTGGCCGGCGGCTGGCCGCGCGGGTCACAGTTGGAACCTATTGGGGCTAAACTATGGTCACGCGCGCCCGCCCGCAAGCATTTGCAGCGGATTTACGCTTGCCAGACCGCTTGAATGAGATCAATGCGTGCGGATCAGCTCGAGGGCCGCGCGTTCAGCAATGTGACGGAGCGCCGGTTCTGGGACCAGCAGGAAATGTCGTTGCACACCGCCACCGGGCGTTCCTTACCGAAGGATATGGTCTGAAGCCGCGCTGGATTGACGCCAAGGCCCGAGAGATAAGTACGCACTGCCGTGGCGCGCCGCGCACCGAGCGCAATATTATATTCGCGCGTACCGCGCTCATCCGCGTGGCCCTCAAGGGTCACGCCATATTGTGGATATTTGGCTAGCCATTGTGCCTGGGAACGCAGGGTCGCCTGCGCCTGGGCACTCAATTGTGCGCTATCGACAGTGAAATAGACCTTGTCACCTGCATTCACGCTAAAATCGCGGGATGAGCCTGGTACAACGGGTCCGCCGGCCTGTTCGCCGATCGCCATTTGCTGAGGTTTCTTTGAACAGGCTGAGATACCAGCCGCCAATAGAAAAACGCCCGCCAAACAAATGACGCGCGCAATTCCGTTATTACAGCCCATTCCCAGTACTCCCACTCTGCCGATTGCAATTAAGGTAGCGTAAAACGCAAACCCTTAACGATTTCCTATCGCCCGCAAATGGCGGACTTATGGCAGCGCGGTTAACTGGAACGCCCCCTATTAGGGACGGACGGCGCTGGAACGCCGTGGACGCCTTCGCAAAAAGCTATGGGCGACACGGCATCCAGCTAATCCATCTTGCGAGGAATCCCCCCGCTTGACAGGCTTATTGTTGTGATCGTGAACGTCTAACTAGACGCGCACTGCCTGCTCAACCGTGACGTCCGCAGCGCCGAGTTTCATCGGCTGAGCAGTAACGCTCTTGCGGCATGCACCCAGAGCTGCGGCAGTAGCCACAATACTGGCGACGATGATCACGCCTTTCAAACCCTGCATGGTCTTCTCTCCTCTTATCTAATCGGCAAAAGCCATCTTTGCGTTTAGTGGCGTGGAGCAATTAGATCAAGGACGGACTGCACATTGGGAGGTATTTTCCCAACACATGGTGCCAAAATGCAACGCCCGAATCTCAGCCTCCACTTGGAAAATTACTTCTGCACCCTATCACTGGCAAGATAAAACCGCTGATGGCCCCCAATACTGGATAGTCCATAGGAGTCAATTGATTAGCGGCGACCAGGCCGGATCGGACCCGAATGAGGGTGTGGCGATGGCGCGCTCATTATATCCAGTTAAATCAATGGTATAGAGCCTCGGCCCCCCAGTCGCGCCGGGCGACTCCCGGAAGAACATGAGAACGCGGCCATTTGGCGCCCAGGTGGGGCCTTCATTGTGGAACCCTTCGGTCAGAATACGCTCACCCGTACCATCAGACTTGATGACTCCTATCAAAAACTGCGGTCCAAGCTGCTTTGTGAAGGCGATCAAGTCCCCGCGCGGCGACCAAACCGGGGTGGAGTAGCGTCCTTCGCCGAAACTGATGCGTTTTTGCCCCGATCCGTCGGAATTCATCACATATAGCTGCTGATTGCCGGTGCGATCCGATTCGAAGACGATTCTCTGCCCATCGGGGGAAAAACTGGGCGCGGTGTCGATGGCGGCAGTGTTTGTGAGGCGGAAGGAGCGTCTTGAGCGCAAATCCATCATGTAGATATTCGCGTTGCCGCCCTGTTGCAGGCTCATGACGATTCGCTGCCCATCGGGGGAGAATCGCGGCGCGAAGCTCATATTCGGGAAATCCCCCACGATTTCCCTCTGTCCGCTCTCGATATTGAGCAAATAAACCCTCGGGCGGCCGCCCTCATAGGAAAGGTAGGTGATTTCCTGGGTCGTGGGTGAAAAACGGGGTGTGAGCACCAGCGCCCGCCCGGTCGTCAGCATACGCAGATTATGGCCATCCTGGTCCATGATGGCGAGGCGCTTGACCCGGGCGTTCTTGGGCCCGGTTTCATCCACATATACGATGCGGGTGTCAAAATAGCCCTTTTCGCCCGTCAGCCGTTCATAGACCGCATCGGCGATGAGATGTCCAACGCGCCGCCAGTTGAGCGACTGGGTGAAGAATTGCTGGCCCGCAAGCTGTTTTCCCGCAAATATATCCCATAAACGGAATTCGGCCCTGAGCCTGCCGCTCGGCTCACGGCTTATGTGACCCACCAGCAGCGCCTGGGAATTAATCGTGCTCCAGTCTCCAAAGCGCGGTATCTGATTCAGATTGGAGATACGCTCGATATAAGCCGCCGGGTCGACCAGCTTGAACAAGCCGGAACGCTCCAGATCGGCGATCACCACTCCGGCAATTTCGGAACCGAGCTTCTGATCGTTGAGGCTTGAGCTGGGAAAGATCGGGATGGCGATCGGGATCGGCTTCAGGCTGCCCCGGGTGATGTCGATCTCCACCACCGCATTGGCTGACGTCATGGGCCAAAGCGACGCAAACGCCAGCACGGCCGCCAACAGGCCCGCGCGCGCAAATCCAATCATGCTCTCAATTCCTACAGGCTTCATCATCCGCCAAACATCTCTTTGGGGTCAAAATTCAGGATCATGTCACGCCACATGGCGTATTTCCTAGCAGGTAACTGGTAGGGCTGGCACAGCATGACCGCACGCACGGCCGCATCAGCCGCCGCCCGGAAGAAGGGAGATCCCTGCCTGTTCACCACTTCCGGCTCACGCGAGAGCACCCCGTCCTCGCGCAGGCGCAGGCGCAGCTTCACCTTGATGGCATCCGCCCCGAGCCCGCCCACGGGCGGGTTCCAGCACTGGGAAATCTTCGCGCGCAACGCATCGATCTCATTGAATGTCATGGACAGATCGCGCCCGTTGGAACGGCCCTTAGCCGGTTCAGGTTTCTTCTTCGGCTCCAGCCCAGCTGTCGTGCGTGAACCGGCATCCGGCGCCTTGTTCAACAATGCCGCGATATTGTCGGGATCGAATTCTTTTTTCTTCTTGGCCACGGGTTTTGGCTTCGCCTTGGGCTTGGCCGCCAGCTTCTTCGGCTTTGGTTTGGATTTTTTTACGACCTTTTTCGGCTTGGACTTGGGCTTGGGTTTCGCCTTCACCTGCTTTTTCGGTTTTGGTTTCGGCGCGGGCGCTTTCACCGATTTGACTTTTGTGGGCTTCGGCTTCTTCAAAACTTTCTTCTTTGCCGGCTTGGGCTTGGTATCCTTTTTTGCCGTTTGAGCCTTTGCCTTGCGCTGCCCGGCCTTGATTTTAGTCAGCTCCGCCTGTGTCACCAGATCCACCGGCAAAGGCGTGGGTTTGACTGGCAAGTGGTCGCCGGTGAACGGAAACACGGCAATTGCCGAAAACAGGATCAGCAGATGCAGTGCAAGTGATATGATGAGGCCCCTGCGCATGGGTTTTGCCTGCTCAGCGTCCCTTCTCAATTTCGGTTACCAGTGCAATACGCGTGAAACCGGCAGCGGCGATGGTTCCCATCACCTTCATCACGGTTCCATAATCGGTGGCGCGGTCGCCGCGCACGAATATCCGCTCGTTGTATCCACGTCTGGTAATAGCAAGGAGTTTTGGCACAATTTCGTTCAGCGGAATCTCGGTTTCCTGCAGGAAGACGGCTCCCTCACTGGTCACGGAAATGGTGAGCGGCTCCTTGTCGCCCTCGAGCTGCTTGGCATCGCTCTTCGGCAGATCGATGGGCACACCCACGGTCAGCAGCGGTGCGGTCACCATGAATATGATGAGCAGTACCAGCATGACATCGACGAAAGGCGTCACGTTAATCTCGCTCATGGGCTGGTAATTGCGGCCCGCCCGGCTGCGCCGCCTGATATACCCACTGCCGAACATCACGCCCATGGTTAGAGCCCCATCCGGCTAATGGGGATCAATTCTGTTTCTCGATTGGCGTGGAGATCCGCCGTTGAAATGGGCGTAGCGCGATGCATGGCATCGGGCAAGGCCGTTTCGGCGGCCGGGCATCCGCCAATCGGAAACCCTCGCGGGACGGACGATTTTGCGCTAATTCGGGCACAAGGCCCCTCGTCCAAATCACTGGATATGCCATTCGGTTCTTTGCTTGATCTTATCACAAAATCACTCCGTCAGAATGGTTCCAATTAGCCGTATGGGGCTCTTATTTCTTCGCATCCATCTGGCGCGACAGGATTGCTGAAAATTCGTCAGCGAAGCTTTCCAGGCGCTGGGCATGGCGTGACACTTCATGGGTGAACTTGTTGTAGAAGATGACGGCCGGGATAGCCGCCAGCAGCCCGAGCGCGGTGGCGAACAGCGCTTCGGCAATGCCGGGTGCGACAACCGACAGGTTGGTGCTCTTGGCTGCGGCAATGGCCTGGAACGAGTTCATGATGCCCCACACGGTGCCGAACAGGCCGATAAAGGGCGCCGTCGACCCCACGGTCGCCAGGAACAGCAAACGCTGCTCCAGACGGTCGATCTCGCGCGACAGCGCCACGTCGAGCACCTTTTCGACGCGCATCTGCAAACCGGCGAGCGGTTTGGAGCTACTCTCCACCGAGCGTTTCCATTCCCGCATGGCGGCAACGAACAGAGCCGCCATGGAGCGGGTCTGGCGCGGGCCGATGGTTTTAAAAAGATCATCCAAAGACTGGCCGGACCAGAACACATGCTCAAAGCTGTCGGTCTCGCGGCGGGTGCGCGCTAGCAGCAGGATTTTTTCCGCGATGATGGCCCAGCTCCATACGGACGCCAGAAGAAGCCCCAGCATCACGATCTGCACGACGATATGGGCCTCGAGAAACAAGGTGAGTATCGACAGATCGGCCTTGAGGGCCGGTGCCGAGGTCATTGTGATTGCAGCTGGGTTCATAGGGGTTGCCGCTGGTTATCCTTCACGCGCTGGCTCCCCCGTCCCAGGCACGGATCGCGCCATGAGGTGTGGGGTGCATTTGTGACGAAACTTGGACTTGTGACGCACCTTACCGGACCGCGAATTTGAACGCGCGTCCGCAAAAGCTCATTCAAGTGAGAGGGTCAGCTTTCTTGGTTAACAAAAGCTTTCAATCCGTGCTGAACAAGTTCGTCCAAACGCCTTGGCTTGCCCGATTGGGAGATCAGCACGATCTTGACGCGCAGCCGCGCCAGCACTGCACCATCGCGCGTCACTTCCTGCAGCAATGTCATGGTCGCCCCGCCAATCTCGTCGACCGACGTGACAATCTCCAGCACATCGTCCATGCGGGCGGGTTTGAGAAAGTCCACATCCATATGCCGCACGACGAAGGCGGCGGGTTCCTGAGTGCTCTCTCCGGCAAACATCTCCGTCTGGCCGATGCCCACTAACCTCACGAAGTCCGAGCGCCCGCGCTCGCAGAATTTCAGATAATTGGCGTGGTAGACAAGGCCGGTGAAATCGGTGTCTTCATGGTAGACGCGCACGGGGAGGATGTGTTTGCCCGCCTCGATACGCCCTGCAAGGTCAGGCCAGGGGCTGACAGCTTCTTTTTTACCGGACGCATTATCCATCGGCCTGATCCAGCAATAATTTACCCTCCCCTTGACGGGGAGGGTGGTCCCGCAGGGGCCGGGTGGGGTGAATGCGGCATACTCTGTACCCCCCCACCCCTAGCCCCTCCCCGCCAGGGGGAGGGGGAGTTTTGCGCCCTGCAAGGTCGGGCCAGGCGTTTTCAGGCTTACGCGTCTCCCGCATCGCCATCCTCAAAAAGCGTGGCCTGAGACCCCTCAAACCCCTTCGGCGCGTCAAGACCAATATGGGCAAACGCCTGGGGGGTGAGCATGCGCCCGCGCGGCGTGCGCGAGATGAAGCCCTGCTGCAGCAGGAAAGGCTCGATGATTTCCTCGATGGCGTCGCGCGGCTCCGACAGCGCCGCGGCGATGGTTTCCACGCCGACCGGTCCGCCGCCGTAATTCTCCCCGATACAGCGCAAATAGCGATGGTCCAGCGCATCCAGCCCGCTCCCGTCCACCTCCAGCATTTGCAATGCCTTGTCCGCAACTCTCGCATCGACGAGATCCGCGCCTTCATGGCTTGCAAAGTCGCGCACGCGGCGCAGCAGCCGCCCGGCGATACGCGGCGTACCACGCGAGCGGCGCGCAATCTCCCTCGCGCCCGCGTCATTGACGTTGAGCCCCAGCACGCGGGCGCCGCGCCGGACGATCTCTTCCAGTTCAACCGCCTCGTAGAAATTGAGCCGGACGGGAATGCCGAAGCGGTCGCGCAAGGGCGTCGTCAAAAGCCCCGTGCGCGTGGTCGCGCCGATGAGCGTGAATTTCGCCAGTTCGATGCGCACCGAGCGCGCCGCCGGCCCCTCGCCGATAATCAGATCGAGCTGGAAATCCTCCATTGCCGGATAGAGGATTTCCTCGACAGCCGGATTGAGCCGGTGGATTTCGTCGATGAACAGCACATCGCGATCTTCCAGATTCGTCAGAAGTGCCGCCAGATCACCGGCCTTGGCGATGACCGGGCCGGAGGTGGCGCGAAAGTTGACGCCAAGCTCGCGGGCGACGATTTGCGCCAGGGTGGTCTTGCCCAGCCCCGGCGGCCCGGCGAACAGCACATGGTCGAGCGCTTCACTTCGACTTTTCGCGGCCTCGATAAAAACTTTCAGATTTTCGCAGGCGCGCTTCTGGCCGATGAATTCAGACAGCGTTTGCGGACGCAGATTTGTATCGGCCTCATCGTCGCCTTGACGGGCCATTTCCACGGGGCGGTCTGTCATCCCGCCAACTCCTTCAGCCCGAGCCGGATGAGTTCAGCCGTCTCGGTTCCCTCGCCTGCATTACGGGATGCAACAGCGACCGCTGCGCTCGCTTGAGCATGGGCATAACCGAGATTGGTGAGCGCGGAGACTGCATCGGCGGCGGCGGGCACATCAGGCGGCAGTTCCGCGCCAACGGCCGAAAGGGCCGCGCCCGGCTGGCCTGACAGCACCATGTTGGGGATCTTGTCCTTCAGCTCGCTCACAATACGCTGCGCGACCTTGGGGCCAACGCCGGGGCTGCGCGACACCTGCGCCTTGTCCTGAAGCGCTATTGCATTGGCCAGATCCTGCGGGGAGAGCGTACCGAGTATTGCGAGCGCCACCTTGGCTCCGACGCCCTGCACGCTTTGCAACAAGCGGAACCAGGCGCGCTCTGCATCGATGGCGAAGCCGAACAGCTTTATCTGGTCTTCGCGCACATGGGTCTCGATAGAGAGCGTCGCCGCCTCGCCCACCTGCGGCAAGGACACAAGCGTGCGCGGGCTACAATGCACCTCGTAGCACACGCCAGAGACGTCAATCAGCACCCAGTCATCGCCCAGCGCCTCGATAATGCCTTTGAGCTTGCCGATCATTCCGCCGCCTCTAGAACTTTCCACGAGCGGTGATGGGCATGGGTGATGGCGATGGCCAGCGCGTCGGCCTCGTCTTCCGATTGAGGGGAAGCCTTGGGCAGCAGGTGCCCGATCATCGCGAGCACCTGCTCTTTGCCGGCATGGCCCGCGCCGACGACGGTCTTCTTGACCATGTTGGGCGCATATTCGGAGACTTTGAGCCCCGAAAGCGCCGGTGCAACCAGCGCGATTCCCCTCGCCTGGCCCAGCTTGAGCGTTGCGGCGGCGTCCTTGTTGACAAAAGTGTTCTCCACAGCCGCTTCCGCCGGGTTCCATGTGCCAAGCACATCACGGAGCCCCTCGAACAGTTCAACCAGCCGAAGAGCGAGTTCCCCCTTCGCGTTCGACGTCACGGTTCCGCTCGCCACGAACACCAGCCGGTGGCCGTCGCTCTCGATCACGCCCCAGCCGGTGCGGCGCAAGCCCGGATCGATGCCGATGATGCGAATGGCTCTCTGCACGATTTCCCTCTCTCGCGTCCGGATGGACAAAACCGGAACGAATCACTTTGGCAGTGTGCCATGAGAGGTCTTAACGGTGTAGATAATGTGTGCCTGGCCGTAACGCGGAATAAGAAAAACCGGGCGCGGTTTCCCGCACCCGGTTACGAATTCTCAAATTTGCCGCTTGCTACTTGTAGGAAATCGGCATTGGTTCGGAGACGCAGCATCCATCACTGCCCAAGGCCCAGCGCAGACCGATATGCACGTCATGGGACGTGATGTCCTCAAGCGTCAGCGGACCAGGCGAGGTGACACTGGGGTCGAAGGTGGAAAAACTGCCGGTCACGCCATCGCCGAGATAGGTATAGCGGTAGCCCATATCAAAGGTCAGGTCGGGCGAGATCTCGTAAGAGAAACCGGCATGGAGTGCCCATGCGAAATTCCACTCGCTGTTATCCTTGGCCCAGTGCAAGCCACCTGCGATCTGGTTCACGTCGCTGAAATTATCGAGCGTGATCTCGGCCGCACCGATACCCGCACCGACATAAGGCGTGAAGCCGCGATGGGTGCCGAGATCCACATAGGCGCTGGTGAGAAACAGCCATTCGGATTTAATGCCGGTATATTCGTTCGTACAAACGCCTGAACCCAGAAAGCAGTTGCTGAACGTGTCGAGACCGTGAAAGTCGGACTTGCCGCGATACTCGCCGGTGACGTCGAAACGGAACCGGTCCGAGCGCACATAACCGATACCGAAGCCGATAAAGGGCGAGCTATCGAAATCATGATCGATAATGTTGAAAGGACCGGCCGCGATCACATTATTGGTAAAGTCGTCGATCTCCTGATTGGTTATGCCAATATAGCTGCGCAGATAAATCTCTCTGACAGGAATAGGCTCAGGGATCGGGATAGGCTCCATAATAGGGGGCGGCAGAAGGCCAGCCGCACTCGCGGTAACCGATTGTCCCATTATCAAGGCTGTTGCAACAACGAACGCTTTGCTGAAATTATTCATCACATACCCTCAATTTCGCAGTCAAAACATCCACACGCATCGGCGGGCGGAGTCCTGAACCTGTTTCATATTGGGACTATAACGTTGAGTATTTAACGGACACTTAACTGTTTTTTTTCGCTGAAATGCGAGGTTTTTTAGCCAAAACTGCAAAGTCCGAAGTCAAAAAAAGAAGCGCCGAAAGCAGGGTGATTCGCGCCTTATCAAGCAAAATAGGCAATATTGGCCTAGATAAATTGAGTGGTCGTTGGGGGCGAGGAAGGGACCTCAAGCCCCCATCTTTTCCATCACCGCGTCGGAGACTTCAAAATTGGCGTAGACGTTTTGCACGTCGTCCGAGTCTTCCAGCGCCTCGAGTATCTTGAGCAGCGTCTCGCCCGCCTTGTCGTCCAGCTCGATGGAGTTCTGCGGCCGCCACATGATGGTGGCGCTTGCCGGTGCGCCGAGCGTCCCTTCAAGCCCCTTGGCAACGTCATGCAGCGCATCGGCGTCGCAATAGATGGTATGGCCGTCATCGCCCGATTCAACATCATCGGCGCCCGCTTCGATGGCCGCCTCGAACACCGCATCGGCGGACCCCGCATCAGCAGTAAATTCCACCGTGCCAACCCGGTCGAACATGAATGAGACCGCGCCGGTCTCGCCGAGGTTGCCGCCATGCTTCGACATGATGGAGCGAACGTCGCCGGCCGTCCTGTTCCGGTTATCCGTCAGCGTCTCGACGATGATGCCGACGCCGCCCGCGCCAAATCCTTCGTAGCGGACTTCTTCAAAATTCTCGCCGCCCGCTTCCAGGCTGCGCTTGATGGCCCGGTCAATATTGGCATTCGGCATATTCTGCGCCTTGGCGGCCTGTATGGCCGTTCTCAGCCGGGGGTTCATATCCGGGTCCGGCGAGCCCATCTTGGCGGCCACGGTAATCTCCTTCCCCAGCTTGGAGAAAATCTTGCCGCGCTTTTTATCCTGCGCACCCTTGCGGTGCATGATGTTCTTGAACTTGGAATGGCCTGCCATTGTCTGTTTCCGTTTTGCCAGGGGGCAGACTCATTATTGTGTCCTGACCCTGAAACGCCCTTATTTCATGACGCCCCTTATAAGGACAGGGCAAATGAGAATCCAGTTTGAGCGGGAAACTGCCTGTCCGCAGCTTTCATGGTTAACAAAGCGTTTACCATCGCACACCTAGGCTCACTGCTTACGAAGCGCCCGGCCCCCATGGCCAATGGCGCATACCGCAAAGGAGACTGGCATGGCGCGCGCATCGAAGGGGAAATCCTCACGCGAACTCATGAACAGGGTCAATGAGGCCACCGCTGCCGCCGCCGGTAATGCGCTGCGTCTGGCATCCGAAACGGGCAATGACGCTGGCGATGTCGCGAAAGTGGCGTCCATCGCGCAGCTGGCAAGCATGTGCGAGGAAGCCGCGGACCATATGGCAAAGGCCCAGACGACCATATTCGATGGCGTTGAGGGTGGTGAGGCCGCGATCGGGCATCTCGACGCGGCACTGCAATGCCTCAACCGGCTGGCCGATGAAGGCGAGCAGCGCCAGGCGACGCAAAACAGCGCCGCGAAAAGCGCCTGAGCCGCAGCACCCGATCTAATCTAACCAGATATCCGGCTCCACGGGGCGCAGCCGCCCGCCAATGCGGATTGGGCAGATCGCGCGCGCCAGACCGCTGGCGTCGTCGATCTCGACCGCAACTCCGCACAAGGTCGCCTCGCCTTTTGCCGGTTCGAAACGGCTACCTGATATGCGCGTCATGAACCGGTTGAGCGGTTCTTCCTTGTCCATGCCCAACACCGAATCATAATCGCCGCTCATGCCGGCATCGGAGATATAGGCCGTGCCGCCGGAAAGGATCTGGTCATCCGCGGTCGGCACATGGGTGTGCGTGCCGACCAGAAAAGAGACGCGGCCATCGACGAAATGCGCCATGGCCTGCTTTTCCGACGTGGCCTCGGCGTGAAAGTCGATGACGATGGCATCGGCGCCCTCGCCCAACCCGCAGGCCTCGAGTTCCTTTTCAACCCCGCGAAACGGGCAATCGAAATCGCTCATAAAGACGCGCCCCATGGGATTGATCACCAGCACGTCCGCGCCATTGGCCGCCTTGAACAGGCCCGCACCGCGCCCCGGCGTGCCTTCAGGAAAATTCAGCGGGCGCAGCATGCGCTCCTGGCGTTCGATGAATATGAGCGCCTCGCGCTGGTCCCAGACGTGATTTCCGGTGGTAACCACATCGGCACCTGCATCGAGGAATGACTGGCATATCTCTTCGGTAATGCCGAACCCGCCGGCGGCATTTTCTCCGTTGAGAATCACGAAGTCGGCCTTGCAACGCTCACGCAAGCCCGGCAGTTCCGCCTCCACGACCTTGCGCCCGGACCTCCCCACCACGTCACCAACAAATAACAAACGCATGAATTACCTTTCAATCTTAGGGTCAGGACTCACTAGAGGCATCCATTGTGCGAGGCGGATTTTGCCACTGAGAAGACAGAAAGGCGCAGGTAACCTGCCCGGTTTTCAAGCCTTTCTAACGCACTCAGTGGCAAAATCCGCCTCGCCCGAAGGGTTTGGTCGTGACGGCCCGCCTCCAGTCAAACAATGCTCGAAAAGGCAATAAGCTTGATCTTGCGCTTGTTTGCCTGCATTCGAACCCTCCTGACCAAACACAATTGCATGCCACTAATAAGTCCTGACCCTAATGGGTCCCGAGGGCGTCAGGACCCAATCCAGCGGTTCGTCATACGCGCCGCGGGGCACGGCCTCAAGGCGTTGTTCGTCAAATGCGATGCCGATTGCGGTGACGCTACCCTTCGCGCGCAGCCCGGCAAGGGTACGGTCATAAAAGCCCGCGCCATAGCCAAGGCGAAACCCGTCCATATCGAATGCGAGCAACGGCACCAGCAGAATTTCGGGCGTCAGCACCGTTGCATCTTCTCCTGGAACAGGCACGCTGAATGCACCGGACTTGAGTGGAGCCCCCGGTTCCCACGCTCTGAATATCAGTGGTGCGCCCTTAACCTCGATAATCGGCAGGGCAATGGGATGTCCGCTTGCGGCAAGCGTCTCCAGCAGAGGCAGGGGGCTAAGCTCATCGCGGATGGCGGCATACCCCGAGACAACAGCGCCCGGTGGGGGAGACGCAAACGCGATGCCTGTTTGCGCCAGCGCCTGTGCGCCAGCTTCGCGCTGTTCGGCGCTCAGGGCGCTTCGCCGCCGCGCCATATCCGGGCGCAGGGCGTGCTTGGCCGCATCGATTGGGTTTTGTGTCGTCATGAGTGGCAATGGGGTGGCTGCGCGGGAGAAATAATGCAAGGCCGCGAAAGCCGTTGGAGTTTTAAACCCTCGTGGTCCCTACGGTAAGTAGGTGGGCGCCGAATGAAAGGAACCACGGTTCCAGCCAGTGTCAGCTCCCGAAAGGATCGTATAGGCCCCGGGGAATACATCTCCTGACGCGCTCCGCAGCCCTGCCAGTCGCAATGTAGGGAACAATCGTTAAAAGTCTAGGGCGTTATCGAAGTGTTCCAGGCCGCCCGCTCCAGGTATTTTCAAAACCGCTTTAGGCCCCGCCCCCGTCATCCAATGCCGCGCTCAGCACCTCGATACGCTCTGCGGCAGCGGAAATCTGATCGGCAACCTCGGACTCGGCTGATTTTTTGAGATCCTCCGCCGAAGCCTGTTCAGACTTTGCTTTGGCCAGCTTCTTTTTCGCTTCGCTAAGATCGTCGGCAATCATCAGTGCGGTCATCAGCAGCAGACGGTCGTCCCCAACCTGGCCAAATTTCTTCTGCAGAGAATTGAGCCGGTCGCTGACCTGTTCCGACAGCGCAAGCAGGTGCTTCTCCTCGCCATCGCCGCACTCAAGCCTATATGTCCGTCCATTGAGTGTAATAGCAACTTCAGCCATGCCTCCCCTTTCCCAAGCAAAAGCCTTTCTCAATCGCCAGGCAGCATTTCCCTGACTGAACCTACAATCGTGTCTATGCGCTGCGACACTGCTTCATTAGCGGCAGTCAGTTTTTCGCTCCGCTGGAGTTCCGCATCAAGGCTCGCCTTAAGCGATTCAACCTGTTCTTTCAATGATTCGACAGTCAGATCATTATGCCTCTTGGCGGCGACCGCGTCCTCCATGGCCTTTAATGCGGTCGTGAGCCGCTCTGTCACGTCTTTCAGTTCGCTGGAGTTACCCATATACGTCCACTCTTAATGTGTTCACGCACGGTTGAACTATAGACAGTTGTCGAACATTGCGACTGTGCGGTCTCATGTGAAACATTATGCGTCAGCCAATTGAAGCGTCAACTGTTTGAAAAAATATGCTCTCGTATTTGACGAAATTAGTTCGTGAACACCGCCTTTCATTTGACTCGGCCCTGACATGCCATCATTAAGGCGTGATTCTGCAAGAATTGCAGGGATGGCGCGCGTCGGAAAAATACGCGCCGGGATGCAAATTACACACCGGTGGAGTGTAAATTATGGCAATTCGGGTTGCAATTAACGGTTTTGGCCGAATCGGTCGCAATGTTCTTCGGGCAATCGCAGAGTCCGAACGCACCGATATCGAGGTCGTGGCGATCAATGATCTGGGACCCGTGGAGACAAATGCACATTTGCTGCGCTTTGATTCCGTCCATGGCCGTTATCCCGGCGAGGTAATAGTCGATGGCGACACCATCGATGTGGGATCGGGGCCCATCAAGGTGACGGCGGTACGCGACCCGAAGGAATTGCCGCACAAGGAGCTGGGCGTCGACATCGCGCTCGAATGTACCGGCATCTTCGCATCGAAAGAAAAAGCATCAGCCCATCTCGAGGCCGGCGCAAAACGCGTACTCATCTCCGCCCCGGCCAGCGGCGCGGACCTCACGGTTGTTTACGGCGTCAATCACGACAAGCTTGAAGACAGCCACAGGGTTGTCTCCAATGCGTCCTGCACCACCAATTGCCTCGCACCGGTGGCCCAGGTGCTGAATGACGCCATCGGTATCGAGAAGGGCTTCATGACGACAATCCATGCCTATACCGGCGACCAGCCGACCCTCGACACCATGCATAATGATCTCTACCGGGGCCGTTCAGCAGCGCTTTCCATGATCCCGACTTCAACCGGGGCGGCAAAGGCGGTGGGCCTCGTACTGCCTGAACTCGATGGTAAACTTGACGGCGTGTCGATCCGCGTGCCGACGCCCAATGTCTCGGTCATAGACCTGAAATTTGTCGCCAAGCGCAAGACCACGGTCGAGGAGATCAACGAAGCGGTAACCCGTGCCGCCTCGCAGCAGCTCAAGGGCATTCTCGGCACCACGGACCAGCCCAACGTCTCCATAGACTTCAACCATGACCCGCGCTCATCCATTTTCCATCTGGATCAGACCAAGGTGATCGATGGCACGCTGGTGCGCGTCATGAGTTGGTATGACAATGAGTGGGGCTTTTCCAACCGCATGGGTGACACGGCGGTCGCCATGGGCAAGCTCGGCTAGAACGGAGCCGCAACCGTGGGCAGCCGCTGGATTGACAAGCCACTCGCAGAACTGGGTCAGGCGCTGCGTTCCGGCGAAGTTCTGGCGCTTGATCTTTTTGAGCAAGCCCGGGAGGCCCATGAAAATTTTGGAGACGCACTCTGCGCCTACCGGATTTGGGACGAAGAGCACGCCCGCGCGCAAGCCGGGGACGCCGACGCCGCCTTCAGGGCCGGTGAAGATCATGGCCCCCTGCAAGGCATACCAGTCTCGGTGAAGGACCTGTTCGGGCTCGATTATCTCGACACCTTTGCCGGATCGCCAAAAGCGCTGCCAGACAAGTGGACCAACGAAGGCCCGTTCATCACCGCCATACGCAAGCAAATGCCCGTCATTACCGGCAAGACCCACATGGTCGAATTTGCATTCGGCGGGCTTGGCGCCAATGCCCATTGGCCGATACCTCGCAATCCGTGGGACGCGGCCGATCACCGTGTCGCCGGGGGATCAAGTTCGGGCGCGGGCGTCAGTCTCATCGAAGGATCGGCTCTTGTGGCGTTTGGCACGGACACCGCCGGTTCGGTCCGCGTGCCGGCGAGCGTGACCGGCACCGTGGGTGTGAAAGTCACCGCCGGGCGCTGGCCGATCGAGGGCATCGTGCCACTCAGCCCGACACTCGATACACCGGGCATTCTCACGCGTTCGGTCGGCGATGCGGCACTGGTGTTTGAATTGATCGACGCCCATTGCGCAAGACGCAGCACGAAACCGGCGGTACCGGCTGCCGATCTGAGCAACTTGCGCGCCGGCATCGTCGAGCGTCATTTCTGGGGCGAATGCGATGATGATATTGCCGCAGCCGTCCGCCAGTCAGTTGGCGAACTTGAAGCCGCGGGAATGCAAATTATACCAATCGATATCCCTGAAACGGACGAAGCGTTTGATTTGTTCCGTCAGGGAAGCGTTGTGTCATCCGAGTTGCGCGCCTTTCTTGACGATGAGTTGCCCGGCTGGCTGGAGGTCGCCGACCCCAACATCGCCTTCAGGATGTCGAGCGCACTCGATCTTGACGCTGAGGAAATTCAGCAGCGGCGCATACGCATGGACAAAATCGCAAAGTCCGCCAATTCAAGACTGCAGGATGTGGATATTGTGATTTCGCCGACGGTGCCCATCACAGTGCCGAAACTTGCAGATATCGCAGAACAAAAAGCCTATAGCCGGGCAAATCTTTCGGTGTTGCAAAACACCTGTATTGCCAATCTGCTTAAGCTTTGCGCCATTACGCTCCCCGTAGCGCTTGATGGTAAGGGCATGCCGGTCGGGCTACAGTGCCTCGCTCCGGCCAACGGGGAAGATCGCTTGCTCGGGGCCGCGCTGGCTATTGAACGCAAGCTCGGCACGGGCCGCGAGCGGCTTGGCAAACCGCCGCTTGCCGCTTGATCTGGTGCAATGAAGAACCAGGGTGAAACGCGTAAGGAATGGCGATGGCGTTGAGCAAGGCTGAACAGAACGAAACGGCGCGCGGCTGGCAGCACGATGTTTACGACGTTCTGCGGGCGCATGATGTCACGCAATTCTCCTATGTGCCCGACGCCGGACACGCGGTCCTGATTGATTTGAGCATTGCCGACGCCCACGTCCATTCGATTGCGCTGACAACGGAAGAAGAAGGCGTTGCCCTAGCGGCCGGCGCCAATCTTGGCGATGCCCGCGCTGTGCTGATGATGCAGAGCAGCGGGGTTGGCAACTGCATCAATTTTCTCTCGCTCATGAAGGGCGGCAAATTCCCCCTGCTGACACTCGTTTCCATGCGCGGGGAATATGGCGAAGGGAACCCTTGGCAGGTGCCCATGGGACAGGCCGTCCGCCCGGTTCTTGAGGCAATGGGTGTCATCTGCATGGATGTGTGCGCCCCGGACGAAGCCGTCCCCACGGTCGAGGCCGCCGCGACGATGGCTTACAAGGCGAACAATGCGGTAGCGGTCATTCTGACCCAGAAGCTGCTTGGCGCGAAGGCTTTCTAGAGTATGGCTGACAGCAAACCCACATCGCCCGCCCCGATATTCGAAATGGACCGCCGTAAAGCCGTCCCGGCGCTGATTGGCAATCATGAGGATTTCCTGATCGTGTCGGGCCTTGCCGGCACGTCGAAGGACATGGCCTCCCTCACCGGCGATGCGGCGAACCTTTTCACCATGGCGGGCGCCATGGGGGCCGCCACCGCCATGGGGCTCGGCCTGGCGCTGGCCCAGCCAGACAGGCGCGTGCTTGCGATTACCGGCGACGGGGAATTGCTGATGAATGTGGGCACGCTCGCCACCATCTCGGTGCTCAACCCGTCGAATCTCTCCATCGTGTGCGTTGACAATGGCCATTATGGCGAGACGGGATACCAGAAAAGCCATACCAGCCGGGGCGTCGACCTTGAGCAGATTGCCATTGGCGCCGGGATCAAGATGACCTGCACGATCGAGGACGAAGAAGATTTGGCCGCAGGTTCCCGGCTATTGCACGAGACCAATGGCACGTCCTTCGTGCTGCTGCGGGTAAGCCCGGAAGCGCCGCCGGCGGTCAAGCGTCTGCTGGAACCCGCCGCCGCCCGGACGCGCTTTCGTAACGCCCTGCTGGGGCAGCCCTGAGGCAGCACCAAGAGGGCAAAGCCGCCTTCGTGAGTTCAACGGACAGCGGCAGTTTCCCCAATTTATCCACTGCCGCCCCTTGACGTGACGAATGTCAGGAGTAGGACTCTGCCCCAAGACAAAATGACAAGGAATTTGCAGGCAGGGAGCGGAAAATGACGGCGCAACTGGAACAGATCGCACAAGCCATAGTGGCCGACGGCAAGGGCATTCTGGCAGCGGATGAAAGCACCGGAACCATCAAGAAACGGTTTGATTCAATCGGCGCGGAGTCGACCGAAGACAATCGCCGTGATTATCGCGAGATGCTGTTTCGCTCTACCGACGCCATGAAGACCTGTATTTCCGGCGTCATTCTCTATGATGAAACGCTCCGCCAGAATGGTAAAGACGGCACGCCGATCCCCAAGATCATATCGGACACGGGCGCCCTCCCCGGCATCAAGGTGGACACGGGTGCGAAGGATCTCGCGGGCTGTGCGAACGAAAAGGTGACGGAAGGGCTCGATGGCCTGCGCGAGCGCTTTATGGAGTATTACGAGCTTGGCGCGCGCTTCGCGAAATGGCGCGCGGTCATCACCATCGGCGATCATATCCCGTCGCACACCTGCATCGAGACCAATGCCCATGCGCTGGCCCGGTATGCGGCGCTGGCGCAGGAAGCGGATATCGTGCCCATCGTCGAGCCGGAAGTGCTGATGGATGGCCCCCATGACCTGGAGCGCTGTTTCGAGGTGACGGAAGCCGCCCTGAACGCACTCTATGACGAACTCTATGCCCAGAAGGTCATTCTGGAAGGCACGATCCTGAAACCCAACATGGTTCTTTCAGGCACGGAATGCGGCACACAGGCGGGTGTGGAAGAGGTCGCCGAGCAAACGGTCAAGTGCCTCAAGCGCGCGGTGCCCTCCGCCGTCCCCGGCATCTGTTTCCTGTCCGGAGGGCAGTCGGATGAAGACGCGACCGCCCATCTTTCCGCCATGAACGCGATGTTCGATTGCCCGTGGAAACTGTCATTCTCATATGGCCGCGCGCTGCAGGTGGCGGCGCTGAAGGCGTGGGAAGGGAGTGCGGAGAATGAGGCGGCTGCCCAGGCAGCCTTCTCACACCGGGCGAAAATGAACTCCCTCGCCGCAACGGGCGCGTGGAAAACGGCGCTGGAACAGGCCGCCTGATCGCGGGTTCGTTTTTTACCTTCATTTGCCGGCATTTAAACTTTTTACCAGTGGCCTACCGTGTGGTAAGGGCTCTGTGGTAAAATGGACTCTTCCGACATCTGATATCTCGCGAGTCGCCCCCATGGTTCAAAGTGAAATCGGCTGCCAGCTCTATTTGATCATCCCTTCGGAAATGGATCACAATGCAGCCGTCCAGTTCGCGGAGTCCGGTAGCTTCGGTAATATCGCCTGTGCCATTTTGCAATCTGGCAGAGACGGCAAGGTGGATCCTGACTATGCTGAAATGCTGCTTCGCTTTTCACGCGCAGCAAGCATATCGTTGCTTCTGGAGAATGATATTTCCACCGCTGCCGATGTTGGCGCCGACGGTGTCCATATTTCCGCCGATGACGACATCTATACCCAAGCCCGTAATATTCTGGGTGATGGTGCAATCATCGGAGCAGACTGCGGCGTGTCACGCCATGCAGCACTGACACTCGCTGAAATGGGCGCCGACTATGTTGCTTTCAAAGGCAAGATCAACGGCGAGCCTTGCGAGATCAATTTGGGATTGCAGGGCGTGATCGCATGGTGGTCGGAAATGGTAACCGTGCCATGCGTCGCATGGGATACATCAAGCACTGAAGCCGCGATGCTGCTCGCCGGATGCGGGGCAGACTTCGTGGCGATGGGAAGCCCGATCTGGCGCCACCCCGAGGGGCCCACGACCGCCACGGCGGAGCTGCATGCCCTGCTGACGGAGACACTGGCAGCATTATGATCAACTATCCGCGCAAGGTTCACAGCAGCATTCTGCTTGCCGCCACGGCTATTGCCATACCGGCACTTTCTTGTATCGCAGCCACACCGGACCCGGCTTATGACGCCTTCGAGCAGGGCAACTATCTGACCGCGATCAAGGAAGCGGAGAAGGCAGCCGCCAGGGGCGGCCCGGCCGCGCATACGCTACTCGGTGAAATTTATTCAAAGGGCCTAGGTGTCGCGCGCGACTACAAGAAAGCAGCCCGGTGGTATGAGAAAGCTGTATCGCTGGGCGACGCGAATGCGCAACTTGCTCTTGGCCTGCTTCTGATCGAGGGGCTGGGCGTTAAGGCGGACAAGACCCGCGCGGCTGATCTGTTCGAAAAAGCTGCCCGGGCCGGACTTGCTTCGGCCCAGTATAATTTTGCCCTTGTCCTGATTCAGGGCCGTGCGCGCAAGCAGGATTTGGCTGCCGCTGTCACGTGGCTGCAGAAAGCTGCCGCGCAGGACCATGCCCAGGCCCAGTACGACCTGGCCGGGATCTATAGCCAGGGCGCAGGCGTGGCGAAGGACCCGGCCAAAGCCAACCGGTTGCTTGAACGCGCCGCCATTCTCGGGCACTCCACGGCGCAGGTCGAATTCGCAATTCTGAAGTTCAATGGACGCGGGGTTGAAAAGGATGAGGCGGCGGCGATCAGACTTTTCACCGCCGCCGCGCAAAAAGGAAACCCGGTAGCGCAGAACCGGCTGGCACGCATCTATGCCTATGGCGCAGGCGTCAAGGAAGACCCCCTGGAGGCAACCAAATGGCACTTGCTGGCACGCAGCGCCGGGGTGAGCGATTTCCGGCTGGATCTCTATATCACCAAACTTTCCCCCGACCAGCGCATCAAGGCGGAAAAGGCGGCTGAAGCCTGGGCCATCCGGAACCTGGGTGGTTAGGGCATTTTGTAAATTATTCCAGGTCACCCGCTCCCCCTTGCCCAACCACCCCGTGATGGTACCCTTGGGGTGGATGGGCAAGGGGGAGCGGGCGGCCTGGCTCCGGTTTCATCGAACCCTCTCAAGAGCACTGCCCTGCCCTGTTGCCGCTGGGGCAGACATGATCTATGTCAGCTCCATGCACCAACCACATCAGTAAAGACGACGCTTATGAAGATAAACGGGAATGAAATCCGGCCAGGCAATGTGATCGAACACAAGGGCGGATTGTGGCTTGCGGTCAAGATCAAGGCAGTGAAGCCCGGCAAGGGCGGCGCTTTCAATCAGGTTGAGCTGAAGAACCTTATCGACGGCTCGAAACTCAACGAACGCTTCAGAGCATCCGAAACGGTCGAGCGGGTGCGCCTGGAGCAGAAAGACTATCAGTTTCTCTACGCCGAAGGCGACATGCTCACCTTCATGGACCTGGAAACCTATGACCAGATCCAGTTGCCTGCCGACTTCCTCGAAGAGCGCGCGGCATTTCTTCAGGACGGTATGACGGTCGTGGTGGAAAGCCACGAAGGAAAGCACATCGGCGTGTCCCTGCCCGACCATGTGACGCTCGAAGTCGTGGAAGCGGAGCCTGTCGTTAAAGGACAGACCGCGGCGTCGTCGAACAAACCGGCGGTTCTTGAAAATGGCATTCGCGTCATGGTGCCGCCCTTCGTTCAGACGGGCGAGAAAATCATCGTCGACACGAACGAGCTGACCTACATCAAACGCGCTGAATAATCAGCGCCAGGCGTTAGCGTCCAAACCCTGAGAAAGCCAGATAAATGCCCGCATCCGCGTTTATGAATGTCATGGACCAAGCTGCCCGAAAGGCGGCGCGGGGGTTGGCGCGCGATTACGGCGAGGTGGAGCATTTGCAGGTTTCGGTGAAGGGTCCAGCAGACTTTGTGAGCGCGGCAGACACCCGCGCGGAGCAGGTGCTGTTTGAGGAACTTTCACGGGCGCGTCCCGGCTATGGCTTCCTGATGGAGGAGCGCGGGGCCATCGAGGGCGCCGACAAGACGCACCGCTGGATTATCGACCCCCTCGACGGCACCACCAATTTTCTTCACGGCATACCGGTGTTTGCAATTTCCATTGGCCTGGAGCGCGATGGCGAGATCGTCGCCGGTCTGATCCATAACCCGGCCAGCGGCGAAACCTTCACCGCCGAGCGCGGCAAGGGTGCGTACCTTAACGACCGGCGTATTCGCATCGCCGGCCGCACCACCCTGGACGATAGCGTCATTGCCACCGGCATTCCCCATCGCGGCAAATCAGACCATGCGCAGTTTCTGAGTGAATGCGCGATGGTCATGAGCCGCAGCGCCGGTCTTCGGCGCATGGGGGCGGCATCGCTCGATCTCGCCTGGGTCGCGGCAGGGCGTTTCGACGGCTTCTGGGAACGCAACCTGCAGGCCTGGGATCTGGCCGCCGGAATTATCATGATCAAGGAAGCCGGGGGATATGTTACCGGCCTTGGCGGCAAGCCCGATATGCTTGAAACAGGAAGCATCGTGGCCGGTAATGAACAAATTCACCGCGCCCTGTCCGGGGTGCTCAAGGAGTGCACGAAAGCGGCTTGAGCCTCGCGCGCGGCATCCTCGATAATATGACGGGCATGAAGTTGCCGTTTTTCATGTCACACTATTGGTCTAGGAGACGAAACAACATGGCGGATCAAAAAGTGAAGGATCGCTCATGGTAGCCAATCCAGGACATATGACCCTTTCCAGGCCCATGGTGTTTTTCTGGCGCATGACAATCTTCCTGATCCTCGTCGCCTTTCTCGTTGCTATTCTCTACGCCCAGATCCTGTCCGCCTTCATGGCCAACCCCGGATTGAACGGCCTGATCGTTGGCGTGCTTTTCATCGGCATTGCCTATGCGTTCCGGCAAATCGTCCGGCTGTTTCCGGAAATCCGCTGGGTAAACTCTTTCCGCGTCGCCGACCCGGGGCTGAAAGTCCCAAAGCCGCCCGTGCTGCTGGCGCCAATGGCCACCATGCTGCGCGACCGCTCCGGCCATGTGTCGATCTCCACCCTGTCGATGCGCTCGATCCTCGATTCGATCGGCTCCCGGCTTGATGAGGCACGCGACATTTCGCGCTATCTCGTCGGCCTGCTCATATTTCTCGGGCTGCTGGGCACATTCTGGGGTTTGCTGGAAACCATCAACTCGGTCGGCAAAACCATCTCGACACTGGATACGGGCAACAATGACGGCCTGGTGATCTTCGAAGAGCTGAAAGAAGGGCTGGCCGCCCCGCTTAAAGGCATGGGCACGGCGTTCTCCTCGTCCTTGTTCGGACTGTCTGGATCCCTGGTGTTGGGATTTCTCGATCTGCAAGCGGGCCAGGCGCAGAACCGTTTCTACAACGAGCTTGAAGACTGGCTCTCCGGCATCACCGAGTTGCAGATGGGAGAAACACTGTCGTCAAGCGCCACGCCGCAACTCCGCGTTGCGATGCAGGACATGCAGCGCTCCATCACTGAACTGGGGTCCAATATCGTGCAAGGCTCCCTGAACGACAATTCGACCGAAGCGGTACGGGACCTCGCCGCGGGCGTGGAGAAGCTCATCGAACAGATGCGCACGGAGCAACAGGTCGTGCGTGAATGGGCCGACGAGCAGGCCCAGCAGCAACAGGAGCTGGCGAGTGTGCTGAAAAATATATCCGAGAAGAGCGATGCCAAGCCCGGTTCCAGGTCCGGCACCTCAACCAAGTCCTCATCAGGACCCAAAGGCAGATCGCGATGAGCCTGGCACGTGGACGCCGCAGCCGGCCCGACACCAATTACTGGCCGGGTTTTGTCGATGCGATGGCGACATTGCTGCTTGTCATCACCTTCCTGCTATCGGTTTTCATGGTGGTGCAGTTCATCGTCACACAGGTGGCCAGTGGCAAGGACACTGCCCTACGAAAACTCAATCATCAGATCGCACTGCTGACGGAACTGCTGTCGCTGGAAACCTCCACCAAAAGAACTTTGGAAGACAGTCTGGCCTCCTTGCACGTTACCATCGACACGCAGAAAATGAAGAACACGCGCCTTCAGGGGCTGATCGATACCCAGGGCAAAAAAGCAAAAGAGTCCGCCGGACAGGCATCCTCTCTCGCAAGCCGGCTGGATGAGCAAAAGGACGTCGGCGCGCGTGCGCTCGCCCGAATTGAGTTGCTGAACCAGCAACTGGCGGCTCTGCGGCGTCAGATCGCCTCTCTGGAAGAGGCGCTGGATGCGTCCGAGTCACGCGACAGTCAGAGCCAGACGCAGATCGCCGATCTGGGCAAGCGGCTCAACCTGGCGCTGGCGAGAAAGGTGCAGGAACTGGCCCGCTACCGGTCCGATTTTTTCGGCCGCCTGCGCGCCATTTTGGGTGACCGCGATGATGTAAGCATCCAGGGAGACCGCTTTGTGTTCCAGGCCGAGGTGCTGTTTCCGTCGAGCTCGGACGTAATGAATGTGGAAGGCAGCGCCCAGATCGACAAGCTTGCCGTCGCCATTGTCCAGCTGCAAAAGGAAATACCGAGTGAGATAAACTGGGTGCTTCGTGTCGACGGGCATACGGACGTGCGGCCCATCGCATCACCCGAGTTTCCATCAAACTGGGAGTTGTCGTCAGCACGCGCAATCTCGGTCGTGCGCCAGCTGATCCAACAGGGGGTTCCCCCGAACCGGCTGGTGGCGGCAGGATTTAGTGAGTTTCAGCCCATTGATACCGGCGATACCGAAGAAGCCTTCCGGCGCAACCGGCGAATAGAGCTCAAACTCACCGAAAAATAGTTACCGCGCTTGTTAGTAACGCCGCCTGCCTTCATTCAAGTGACCCGCACAGATGTCGCGGATACGAATGTCCGAGCCAGCGAAACGGCACGCCTCGGCCTTGACACTCGGGTTCTGTTTCACGCCGTTCGGACCATTGAACGGATATCCCGACACATAGGAGACGAGTTTGTCTTCGCAATAGGGGGTGGAAATCCATGCGCCAGCAGCGGAGTTCCACTGGCTGCGGCCCTGGCACTGAATCGCGGCATCAGCCGGAATAACGGAGCTGGCGGCCAACAGCATTGCGCCACCCAGCGCGGCAAAAGCAACAGTATTGTTTGTCATATCATCCATCCTTTACAAAGGTGAGCACATGCGGACACCGTGATTAAAAACATGCCCTCAAGGGGCAATACGCCTCGGGCCGTGGGGGAAACGCACCCGGGCGCGGCTGGTTATAATAAACCGTGTAAGGAAGGAGTTGGGGCCTGATTGGGCCGATTTCAAGCCGCTAAATCACGGCGTCGGCGGCAAATTGCAACTCGGCCAGGCGCGCATAGACGCCGCGCTTCTTGAGCAGAGCAGAATGGCTGCCCTCCTCCACGATGCGTCCTTCATTGAGTACAAGAATACGGTCAGCGCGCCTTACAGTCGCCAGCCTGTGGGCGATAACGAGGGTTGTGCGCCCTTCCATCACGCGCTCAAGCGCCTTCTGCACCTCGCGCTCGCTTTCAGCATCAAGCGCACTTGTGGCCTCGTCCAGCAACAGGATCGGGGCATCGCGTAAAATTGAGCGGGCAATAGCAATACGCTGGCGCTGACCGCCCGATAGCATGACGCCGCGCTCTCCCAGATAGGTGTCGTATCCCAGCGGCAAGGCGGTAATGAACTTGTCTGCAAAAGCGAGTTTGGCCGCTGCGCGTATCTCTTGTTCGCTGGCGCCGGGCGCCCCATAGCGGATATTTTCCATCACCGTATCGGCAAACAGGGCCATATCCTGAGGCACCAGCGCTATGCGCCCTCTCAGGGCTCTGATGTCCGCGGCATTTGCGGCAACGCCATCCACCAGAACCTTGCCCTTGAGCGGGTCATAAAAGCGAAGCAGGAGATTGAAGATGGTGCTTTTTCCCGCCCCTGAAGGTCCGACGATGGCCACGTTTTCGCCGGGCGCCACATCGAATGAGACATTCGCAAGGGCTGGATTTTCACTGCGGGAGGGATAGGCAAAGGTCACATTCGCGAACGAGATATCTCCGCGCGGCGGATCGGGCAACGGTTTGGGGTGCGCAGGGGACACGATGTCCGGCTCTTCCTGCAGTAATTCCGCGAGCCGTTCCGCGGCGCCCGACGCTTGCTGGACTTCGCCCCACACTTCCGACAGCTCGCCCAGCGCACCGGCGGCAAAAACCGAATAGAGCACGAATTGCCCCAGCCTACCCTCGGTCATGCCGCCCGACAAAACGCCTTGCGCGCCATACCACAAAATGCACACGACACTGGCGAAAACCAGGAAGATAACAATCCCTGTCAGCCAAGCGCGCGCCTTCAAACGTGCACCCGCCGCATCGAAAGCTCTCTCGACGCTAAGCGCGAAGCGGGTGATGACGCCATGCTCATGGGTAAACGCCTGCAGGGTCTGGATGGCGGCCAGGTTTTCACCGGCATAGGCGCTTGCTTCGGCCAGCGTGTCCTGGGCCTTTCGCGACAGGCGGCGCACCACGCGTCCATAGGCGATGAGCGGCAGCACGATCACCGGAATAACGGCAATCACCAGGACCGACAGTTTCACGCTGGTGACGAACATCATGGTGATCGAGCCAAACAGCATGACGAGGTTTCGTAAGGCCTGAGAGGCCGTCGACCCGGCGGCGGACTTGATCTGTGTCGTATCGGCGGTGAGGCGCGACATGACTTCGCCGGAATGATTGACGGCGTAAAATGCCGGGCTCAAACGCGCCAGATGGGCGAAGACGTCGCGGCGCAAGTCGGTCACCACCCTCTCACCAAGCCAGTTCACCGCGTAAAACCGCGTGGAACTGGCGATGGCCAAGACCATGCCGATAATCAGCATCATCGCAAAATATTGGTCGATCAGGTTCGGATTTTCCCGCGAAAAACCGAAATCGATCATGCGGCGGACACCCAGCGGCAAGGCCAGCATGGCGCCAGCCGACACGATCAGCGCCGCCAGAGCAAGCACGACCATGCCCTTGTGCAGCAACATATAGGGCACGAGCGTTGCCAGCGGCCGCAAGGACCGGCGTTGTTTCACTTCGTCCGCGTTACCAGGAGCTTGTGATGATTTTCTTTTTCGTCGGGCCAACTGTCGAAACGGCCTTTTTAAATTAGGGTCAGGACACTATTTACAAAACACGCGGCGAACATGCCCGAGCCGGGTGGGAAAAGGCAAGTGTGAGATTGGCAACTTGGCTAACATTCGAGTGCGGTGAATCATCTTTCTCTCCTACACGAACGATGGCATGCTCGGGATATTGGGTGGATTAATGCTGGAAGAGCCAACCGATCATTTCTGTCCCTATTGCCAGAACATTCCAATAGAAGCAATCGCAACACTGCCCTATGTTCGCGGCAATGGCCTGGGCGCGGACTTCAACGCCAAAACCATCACCGGCTGCAAATCATGCGTCCGCAAGCAACTGTTGCTTGAAACCCTGCGCTCAAGCGTCGATGGCTGGGCCAGCCCAGCTGCCCTCGTCACCAACCCGGTGATGATTGCCTATGGGCTGGCGCGCGCAAGCGCAGTACGAAGCAATCCTGATCGGGTGGATCGCATGCTCGACGCGGCAGGCATTCGTAACCCGCGCGCGGAAAAGGACCCGGTGCGGATCGCCTACGGGCTTGCCGCCGCGCTGATCGCCGCCGACGGCAAGATCCAGATGAAAGAAATCACTGCCGCCTCGATCATCGGCAAGCAGCTTTTCCCGGATTTCAACGAACAGGACTTTCTAACCGTGGTGTCGGCGGGACGCGATTTACCCTCGCCAGCGGAGTTGGCAACGCTTCTGAAACGCGTGGTCGACAGCCACAAGTCCCAACGGCCTGAACCCACCGAATTTCTGCGATAAATGAGAGAATTCACACGTTACCTTTACGCGATAGGTAACACAGAGGTAACAGACATACACAAAAGCCGTGCGTCACGGCCAACATGAAAGGAGGCAAAACATGCCGAAACCAAGCAAACCATCAATCGGTGCCAAGCCGACTGCACGCTCGCGTATTAGCAACGGTAGCACCCTGTTACCCGGCGTTGACGGGCGCAGCACCTGGGCCAGGCGCCTTCGAGACCTGATCGACCTACACACCGCAGATATGGGCGGCGTGGATTACGTGACCGCTGCCGAGAGTTCCATCATCCGCCGCGCAGCGTGCATCACTGTGGAGCTTGAGCGCCTAGAGCTGTCCTTCGCAACAGAAGGTGAGGCAGACCCTAAGACGCTTGACCAGTACCAGCGCGCAGCTAACAGCCTGCGCCGTCTGCTTGAAGCGGTGGGACTGAAGCGTCGCATCACTGACGTGACGCCAGACCTGAGCACATACATTGAAGGCAGGGCGCAATGAACATACTCGAAGCTATCAATGACCCGCAGCTGTTCGCGCCTTGGTTTGCACAGAAAGGCGCAGACAAAAACGCCGAGAAGAGGGGGTGGGGGGGGGAGAACGCCCTACCCCCCCAATGGCTTTATTGGAGCACGTTTCTAGCCGCCCTGTTCGGTCTTCAAATGACCAAGGAACAGCACACGGCTTACACCGAATGCACGGGCCGCAACATACCACCGACAGAACCACAAAATGAAGCATGGCTGATTATCGGGCGGCGTGGCGGCAAGTCCTTCATACTGTCCCTGGTTGCCGTCTTTGTTGCCTGTTTCAAAAACTATGATGAGTATCTCAGCAAGGGTGAGCGAGGCGTCGTTCTGCTACTTGCCGCTGACAAGCGACAGGCCAAAATTCTGCTGGGATATATTGTCGGCCTTCTGGAAGGCTGCCCCATGCTGGCCCGTATGGTGGAACGGCGCACCGCTGAGTGCGTGGACCTCAACAACAACATTTCAATTGAAGTGCGGGTTAGCAATTACCGGACGGTTCGCGGTGTCTCTCTTGTCTTTGCCGCTATGGACGAGCTGGCCTTCTGGAGAAGCGACGAAAGCGCCTCACCTGATACCGAAGTGCTGACGGCCCTGCGCCCTGCAACGGCGACCATACCCAGCAGCATTATAATTGGCGCGTCTTCGCCCTACGCCAAACGCGGCCTGTTATGGGACCGGTTTGATCGTTACTTCGGTGAAGAAGACGGCCCGCTGATCTGGCACGCACCGACGCGGACAATGAACCCGTCCATTGACCAGTCGATAGTTGATAAGGCTTTGGCGGAAGACCCGCACCATGCCGGTGCCGAATATCTGGCAACCTTCAGAACCGACGTTGAAGCCTTCCTGAGCCGAGAGGCTATCAATGCCTGCATACAGGATGGTGTCTATGAACGCGCACCACTGCGCACTTTCAAATACTATGCCTTCTGTGACCCGTCTGGCGGCGTCTATGATTCATATACCCTGGCCATAGCTCACCGGGAGGGCGACACGGCAATCCTGGACGCGGTGCGTGAGCACAAGCCCAAGTTCTCGCCGGAAGCTGTAACGGAAGAGTTCTGCGATCTGCTCAAGCGGTATCGCTGCACGAAGGTTTGCGGTGACAGATACGGCGGTGAATTCCCGCGAGAGCTGTTCCGCCGCTTCGGCATCAATTACCAAGTCAGCAAAGAGAACAAGAGCGAACTCTACAAGCCTGCCTGCCTACCATCATGTCGGGCGCTGTGGACCTTCTGGACCACACCAGCATGGTCAACCAGTTCGCTTCCCTTGAGCGCAAGCTGACACGCGGCGGGGCTGACAAGATCAGCCACCGGCCCGGCGAGCATGACGATATTGCCAACGCCGTGGCCGGGGCCGTCTTCGGCGCGGTGAACAAACGCTCAGGACGCCGAGAGACACCAGTAACTGTGGAGGGACTTTCACACTTCAACCCTCTGACATTTTGAACGGGCGCAACCTGACCCACGCGATTTAGGGTGCGGCACTGGCGGCAGGGGCGCTGCCTTGGTTAGCGCACAGGCTCTCAATCTGACTAGAACGGGCCAGCATTGCGCTGGCCCTTTCTGTTATGGTGCACACATCGATGGGTTAGGGAGGGAGAAGGCATGAGCATCACCGCGTGTTGCCTGCAGTTAACCCGGTTGCCGTCACCCGTTCACCTGCTCCCCGCATTATAAACCTCAGATTAGGTCCAAATGACCGACCAGCTTGAGTTGTAGTATGGTCGGTGCCTTGAGAGGGCTAATGCTACGAGCACTCGCATATTTCATTGCTGTCCTCGGCCTTGTCGTGGGCTTGCTTGCTCCTGCCCATGCTGAAAAGCGCGTTGCGCTCATTACATGAGGTGCTGATGGAACTCAGATCGGACATGCATCAACGTCTCGATAAGATCGACACACGCATCGATAGTCTGGCCGAGAAAATAGTTGAGGCTGTAAAGAAAGGGCCCAACACATGACAGACATAACAAACCTTCACTCCCTGCTTGACTGGAAATTGCTTAGGGGCAGCCATGACTGGCCCGGTTCTGATGGTGGAACGTGCATCAATGAGGCGGCAATCGTCGCGGCGGGGCTTCCTTATCGAAGTGTTTCTGACGCGGCTGACTGCCCCGACTGCTTCTCCCCTGTGTTGAGCGCGTATCTGATTGGCATTAATGACATGATGCCAGATGATGAACGCCAGAAACTGATCCGCTTTGTGTTACGCCTTCCCGGCAGTGCCGACACAAAGCTGATTGAAAGAATGCGGATTGAATTTATCTTGACAGAGACTGTCAAGCGGATTGTTGCGGCAGCCATGTGCGCTGTGGGCCGTCACCACGAAGCCAATGATTGCGCCTCCGTTAAATCATTTGACGAGGCCAAACGTGCGGCTGCGAGGGCTGCGAGGGCTGCGGACGCTGCGAGGGATGCGTGGGCTGCGAGCGCTGCGTGGGCTGCGAGTGATGCGAGCACTACGTGGGCTCCGAGGTGGGCTGCGAGGTGGGCTGTGAGGGCTGCGAGTTATGCGAGCGCTGCGTGGGCTCCGAGGTGGGCTGTGAAGTGGGCTCCGAGGTGGGCTGTGAAGTGGGCTGCGAGGTGGGCTGCGAGGGCTGCGAGTGATGCGAGCGCTGCGTGGGCTCCGAGGTGGGCTGCGAGGGCTGCGAGTGATGCGAGGGCTGCGATATACAACGACTGCATAGCCATTGCTGAATGCGCTTTTGATATCGGAAATCAGGCCGCTCAGATTGATGTGAATGCGGCACAAAAGCGAATGGAAGAAATCAAACAAACCGAAGCAGCATAGAGGCCGGCTATTTGGCGAGCTTCTTCTTTGCTGTAGGCTTCCTCTTGCCCTTCGCAGGCTGGAGCCAGTCTTCCCGCCGCGAACTGCAACGGCTTATGAAAGAAGAGGGCGTCTATACCGGCCCCATCGACGGCAAGTTCGGTCCGGGCACCAAGCGGGCAATCGAGGCTCTGGCAAGGAAGTAAATAATCAGCGGCTGAGTGTCTGCTTGTGGCTACGCCACTCCTCGCCTCTTGCGCCTTGACACTTTATTTCTTCACATCGGGGGTCTGAGCCACGGACTATCGTTCCCGCCTTTCAAACCGCACCGTGTACAGGGGTCAGCATTGCGCTGGCCCTTTCTGTTATGGTGCACACATCGATGGCGTTCCATTAGATTGGATTTACGATGGCGATGCCCACGATATGATGCCGGTTGGCTTGCTGAACTACATAAAGGCGAGGGCATGAGCGCACGGCTGTTCACAATGAAAAAC
>CAXMMX010000115.1:0-8540 GCA_964194535.1 uncultured Alphaproteobacteria bacterium
GTCTCCAGAAGTTCCGGATCGACCTCATCAAGGCTTTTGGGACCTTCCGCGGTCTTGGGCGCGGCATAGTAGTAGAGATCCTGAAAGTCGATCTTCTGGTGATGCACCCGCGACCATTTAGGTTCATCCATGGTCAGCCAGCGCTTGAAGGCATCAAGGCGCCAGTCAAGCATCCACTGAGGTTCGGCCTTTTTCTCGGAGATGAAGCGGACAATGTCCTCATTCAGCCCCTTGGGCGCCTTGACCGTCTCGATATCCGTCTCGAAGCCGTACTTGTACTTGTCGACTTCCATCTCCTTGACGTGTTCGACGGTTTCCTGAACTGCTGCCATTTAATTCTCCGGTGCCTCCTGTTGTTAGGCCCTGATATTGCTGTTGCCTGTTGCCCGCGCTGCTCAAGCCGCAGCGCGTTCCCTCGAAAAATTTTCGTAAACTTTGCTCCACGCACGGATGAATGCGTCGATATCGTCTTCGTTCGTATCCCATCCAAGGCTTACCCGGATGGCGCCGCGCGCTGTGTCTTCAGTCATGCCCATGGCGACCAGAACGTGGGACTGCGCGACCTTCCCAGATGAACACGAAGCCCCGGCGCTGATCGCAACGCCTGCCAGGTCGAGCGCGATGACGATGGTTTCCGCCTTCATGCCCGGCACGGCAAAGTTCGCCGTGTTGGGCAACCGGCCGGCGTTCTTTGATAAGAAAACAGCGTTCGGCGCATGAGACAAAATCTCTGATTCCATCGCATCGCGAAGGGCCGCCAGCTTGGCCATGTCCTCAAGCCCGTCAGCCGCGCATTGCGCCGCCACGCCGAAGCCCGCGATACCGGCCACGTTTTCCGTGCCCGAGCGCGCCTTCAATTCCTGTCCACCACCGACGATCAGGGGGGCCGGCAGGCTGGCAAAGCCCTCTCCAAGAACAAGAGCGCCTATCCCATGCGGCCCGCCAATCTTGTGAGCCGACAGGGACAGCATGTGCGCGCCGATATCCTTGATATCGAGCGGCACCTTGCCGGCGGCCTGCACACCGTCACAATGAAGAATACCGCCATGCTCACGCACGATCCGGGCGATGTGTGCAACCGGCTGCAACGCGCCAGTCTCGTTGTTCGCCCGCATGACCGAGACCATGAAGTTGGCCTCGCCTGCTTCAGCGCAGTGTGCGGCAATGGCACTTACCAGCTCCGTAACATCAATGATCCCGTCGCTGGTGGCGCCTATGAGGTGGATTGATTCAGGCGCGAACCGGCCAGACGCCAGAACAGACGGGTGTTCGATTTGCGACATGAAACAGACAACACTCTCCGGAGCATTGCGGTTCACGTTCAGGGGCGATAGCGCGGTCACATTAGATTCGGTCCCCCCGCTGGTGAAAACAACATCCTTGGGATCGGCCCCGACAAGGGCGGCGACCTTTTCACGCGCCTGCTCGACCAGCGCCCGCACCTGGCGGCCCTCTTCATGCACCGATGAAGGATTGCCGTGCACAGTGAGCGCTTCCGATACCGCTTCACGAGCCTCTGCGCGCGTTGGCGCGGTCGCGTTATAGTCAAGATATGTACGTCCGCTCATCAGCTTCCCGCCGCTTTGCGCGGCTCCTCTTCAGAGAGCGAAACGGACCTTGCGGCATTTGCCCGGGCAAATTCTTTCGCGCTGGCGTTATCGATCACATCGCCAAGAGTGACATTGCCCAGGAAGTCCACGATGTGATCGCCCAGTGCGCGCCACAGATCATGGGTGAGGCAACGGCTGTCGCCAACGCACCCGCCTACATCCTGGATATGACAGCGCGTCATCTTCACCGGTTCCTCAACTGCCTGCATGATGTCCGAGATGGTGATGTCATGGGGCTCGAATGCCAGCTGATACCCGCCACCAGGCCCGCGGGTGCTGGCGACAAGACCGGCGCGGCGAAGCTTTGAGAAAAGCTGCTCCAGATAGGTGAAAGAGAGTTCCTGCCGCTCGGCGATAGCCGCGACAGGCACGGCGGAACCCTGTGAACTCCTGGCCAGATCAGCCATTGCCATTACGGCATAACGTCCTTTGGAACTCAGCTGCATTACTCACCCATACTTAAGCTGTTCACCTTGTTATCCACCCCCCTTGCATCGGCCCCCCATGCATGTGCTATGAAGCGCCGTCACCGGAGGAATTCAGTGGCAGTGAATGTTCTGTTTTGAACAATTCTAATTCTAAACTGGATGTATAAAATTCCTGAGTACTGTAGTCAAGTATTCTCCAATCCTCAGGACAGTTGAGCAACGGTCATATTGACGTTTCCCGCACCGCCCGGGCCGGCAATCTGAAGGATTGTCCGCCAATCAAGTGTTGAGACACCGGGGTTCCATGCCAGAAGTCATTATTAGCGGTCCCGCAGGACGTATCGAGGCGCGTTACCATCACGAGCCGGCTTCCGACGCACCGGTGGCCATCATCCTGCATCCTCACCCGCAATTTGGCGGGACCATGAACAACCAGATTGTGTATCAGCTCTATTACACCTTCGTGCGGCGCAAATTCTCCGTTTTACGGTTTAATTTCAGGGGCGTGGGCCGCTCTCAGGGCTTGTTCGACAACGGCCCCGGCGAGCTGTCGGACGCGGCAACGGCGCTCGACTGGATGCAAGGTTATAATCCGGATTCGAAATTCTGCTGGATCGCCGGAGTTTCCTTCGGCTCATGGATTTCCATGCAACTCCTCATGCGACGTCCGGAAATCGCAGGATTCATCTCCATCGCGCCGCCTGCCAATCTCTATGATTTCAGCTTCCTCGCCCCCTGCCCCTCATCCGGGCTCATGATCAACGGTTCGGAAGACCGTGTGGTTTCAACCGAAGATGTGATCGGGCTGGTGGAGCGGCTGAAAACCCAGAAAGGCGTCATCATCGACCACCAGGTGGTGCCGAAGGCCAACCATTTCTTCGAGAATCAGGTCGATGAGTTGATGCAGCAGGTCGATGAGTATCTCGACATGCGTCTGAAAGAACCCGAAGAGTCCGCGGCCTGAATTCTGCAGAACTGTTCAGCCTCCGCCTCCAGTAGCGCCCGGCCATCCCGCTCGTCCGCGCTACGCTGTTTACCGCAAACAAAGCTTGCCTTTCGATGCGCCGATCCGTGCAATTACATGTCAAACCTGATACATCGCCGATGAGATTCGAAACAGCCCTGGCGTGCCTTGAAAAGGCCAGCTCAAAAGTCATCGGCCATGACCGCATATAAATCAGAATTCCTGAAAACGCTCGAGGAGCGTGGCTACATTCATCAATGCACCGATAAGGCCGCCCTGGACGAAGTGGCAACCAAGGGGACCATTTGCGCTTATATCGGTTTCGACTGCACCGCGCCCTCCCTGCATGCGGGAAGTTTGCTCGGCATCATGATGCTGCGCAAACTCCAGCAGACTGGCCACAAGCCCATTGTCCTGATGGGAGGCGGCACCACCAAGGTCGGAGACCCTTCGGGCAAGGATGAATCCCGGAAACTGCTGACCAGTGAAGACATCGCGGCCAATATGGTCGGCATCCGCGCGGTATTCTCGCGTTTCCTCACATTTGGCGATGGACCCGCCGACGCCATCATGGTCAATAATGCAGACTGGCTCGATGGTCTGAACTATATCGACTTTCTGCGCGATTATGGCCGCCACTTCACCATCAACCGGATGCTCAGCTTTGATTCGGTGAAAATGCGGCTTGATCGTGAGCAGCCCCTCACATTCCTGGAGTTCAACTATATGATCCTCCAGGCTTATGATTTTCTTGAGCTCAACCGCCGCTACTCATGCACCCTGCAGATGGGTGGCTCCGACCAGTGGGGCAATATCGTCAACGGCATCGAGCTTGGCCGCCGCGTCGATAGCGCGGAGCTCTATGGCCTCACCACCGCTCTGCTGACCACTTCATCGGGCGCCAAGATGGGCAAGACGGCTGCCGGCGCTATCTGGCTCAACGCCGAGATGCTCAAGCCTTATGACTATTGGCAATATTGGCGCAATAGCGAGGATGCCGATGTCGGACGGTTCCTGCGGCTGTTCACCGAGATACCGCTGGATGAGATTGAAAAGCTTGAGAAGCTTGAAGGCGCGGAACTGAACGAGGCTAAAAAAATACTCGCGACCGGGATCACCGCGATGGCGCATGGCGAGGAAATAGCGAAAGCCGCGGAGGAAACCGCGCGCCAGACTTTCGAGCAGGGCGCCATGGCGCAAGGACTGCCAACCCATAGCGTAACGGGCGCCCAACTCAAGGACGGCATCGGCATATTGACACTTCTGGTAAATGCAAAACTGGCCGCGTCAAACGGTGAAGCACGGCGTGCAATCTCCAACAACGCCATTGCCCTTAACGGCACGCGGGTCACGGACCCGCGCTACGAGGTGGGTGAAACCGACCTTATTGATGGTGCGTTGAAAATATCGTTTGGCAAAAAACGCCATGTGATCGTCAAGCCGGAATAACCCGAAAACTGCAATAAAATTATCAGTTCGATGTCCCGCCAAAGCGGTCCCGATCGAAGGGACTGCCGGGCGCGGGCGGAACGGAAGTCTGCAGGCCTGGTTGCGGTGGAGGCGGGAATGCACTGGGTGTCCGGCCCGTGAACTCAAAGATCTGTCTGAAAATTCCAGGCGCGACGATCGACAACGGATTGACCTGCACGCGCGGATTTCCGGCCGGACCCTTGATGGTATAGGTGATGCCAACAATTCCCTCGCCACGTCGTCCGACGAGCAGTTTGCCGATAATCGGAATGGAGCCCAGTGCCGAATTCAGTCCATAGAGCGGGACAAAGGTTCCCCCAAGGTCCACGACCTTGTTTTTGAAATCCACATTGCCGCGCAATGTCGCCCCCAGTTGCGGACCATTGACATAGGAATCGTGCAGCACGAATTGTCCGCCGCCAACCGAGAACGGCACTTCGAGCTGGTCAAACGGGATACGCTGACGCCGGGACACTGATTTGCCCCCCTCCTGTTGTCCAAAGGTTACGCTGATATCGTCGTCCGCGTTAGAGAGCACTTCTGAAATGACACGATCTCCAAGAACCGTGAAATCCCTCGCCCACAAAGTTCCGGTCTTGCTGGCGAGACCCTGCGCATCCAGCGTCACCTTGAGCGATGTCTGTCCCCCTTCCATCCGTGGATAGAAGCCGATCAGCCGGAAAGCCGATCCAGCATCGTCACTTTCCGCCAGCACGACGCGTTCGTTCTGCCCGCCATCCACCAGTTTGACGGCGATATCCGATTGTCCGTTGAGCCGCCCTTTCGCATCAAGCGACACAAGCCGGCCATCGCGTTTGGCAAGGTCGATCGTGACATCTTTCACGATGGTGTCGAAAAAGCCGACCATGGTGCCGATCCGTGCTTTGAGATCCAGACCCGGTGCTCCTTCGGGGCCTTGCGACTGGTCTTCTGAAAGCTGGCCCGAGGAGAATAGCGAGCGGAAGAACTGCCGCCCGTCATAGGCAGGTCCATTTGCCTGCACCTCCCACACATTGTCTTCACGCAGCTTGCCGGTCACTTCCAGATGGGTAATCACGTTGAATGAAAAATCCGGAAAGTAGAGCGCATTCGGCCAGTTATCCTCGGCCAGCGATATCCAGCCATCGATGGCAATATCATCACCGATAATCCGGAAATTCTGAAGCTCTGTGTTCCCCTCGATGCCTTTGCCCACATCAAATCCAAGAACGGCTGCTTGCCCGCGCGGTTTGCGCCAGCCTACATTGGCGAGAACAATCTCCGCGCCGCCAAGATCGGCCTGCACGCTTATCTTATTGGACTTGCTCCCCAAGGGGCTTTGAGCAATGGACACGATGGTCGGAACAGGACCTCGCAGCATGTGGTTGAGCTTGATACCCAGATTCTCGCGGGCGGTCTCATCAAGCACCGAGCTCAACCTCAATTCGGGCTGTTTTTCCAGTGGAGCGTCGAAAATACGCTGCCAGCTCAACACGACGGGAACGCCGTTCACGAGTACGTCGCCCCGTGCATCAAGAGCCTGCTCGGTCACGTTGAACGTGACGTCGCCCCCTTCCACCTTGGCGCCGCCAAAAGCGCCGGCGGCAGTTGCGTCTTCCAGAATGACGCTGCCCCGCAGTTTAACGTCTGAAAATTCCAGATCCTTTATAAGCGGCAGTACCAGTTTGAAATTACCCCTGGTGTTGCCGCCAATATCATTCGGCTTCAGACCCGCCTCATGCGCATAACCAAGGGGATTGTGATCCAGCAATTCAAGCATTGCCTGGGCCGATCCCTTCGTTGAAAATTCGATTTGGCCCATCTCCGGCAGTGGCCTCAGATCATCCACGGAGAAGCGCCCCGCCCCCAGCATTATCTTCTTGCCCGAGGGCATGAGAACCCACCCTTCGGGAGCATTAAACTCCATGCTTCGGCCTCTTATCTGAAGCGTGGTATCGGCGGTCTGGATGGGCGGCATACCCGGGATGTAATGCATTTCGAGCCCGGTCGCCGCCATATCCACGATCACGGATGACTCTGGAATGTCACCGCCTTTTTGAAGGTTGGCCAACTCTCCCGGTTTCATATCAATCTCGAACGAACCACCCGTCAAATGGCCCGCACTCACTTTCTTGCCAACCCATTGGCGTGCGCCCGCGGCAATAAATTTCGGCCACATCTTCTTAAGAAGATCGAGCGGCATGGAACTGAAGTTTCCAGCCAGCTTAATCTCCGGGGAGCCCGGTGCATCAACGACCGTTCCGGCAAATTCAATCAGGCCCTCCTCGATCTGCATCGTGAATTTCTGAATCACGACACGGCCGGCTTGTTTGTCGACCGTTCCCCTGACCTCAAGTTTCTGCACCCTGGTGGGCTCCAGGCCAAATTCCTCCACGCCGAAGAGTGCATCGTCAGCTTTCAGATCAAATGCCCACAGATTCTTGTTGTCCTGGTCTTTGACAGGACTGAAGTATCCGGAAATGGTGGCATGGCTCTTCCCCCATTCGATCTTCGAGGGCAGGATTTCAACGCGCTCCTTCTGCGCCTCGTACCGGACATGCAAATCTCCCCTGTCGATAACCACCGGATATTTGCGATCCCACGGCAAGACGATCTGCCCGGCGGAAACATTCACCTTGGCCTCGGCGACGAGCAATTCACCGGCCGTGGAAATATGGACGCTGGTTTGGGCCGAGAGCGGAAGATGGAGCGCTTGCAGTGCAGGAAAGCCCGGAAAATTGGAGGCCAGGCCAGAGGGAACAAGATCTTCGATGAGTGCAGTAAAGGTGAGGCGTTTATGTTTGGCCGATTGCTTGGTGCGGAAGTTGAACTTCCATGGCCCGCTGGCCGAAGAAATGGCCCCATGGCCGAGAATGATGCTTTCTTTCTTCCTGTGTTTCAGGTCGATGGAAAAATCGGGCACCTGCCAGAAACTCTGCTTGCCCAGCTGATCGAAAATAACCACGGCGTCGCGGACACCAAACCGGCTGAGGTAAGCGCTTGCTGTCTTGCGTTTTCGCGCCTGATCGAAGGCAGCCGCGATAGTACGCGTGAAATTGATGCCCTTGGACTCCCCGATAATGGATATCCCCGGTTCGGCGGGAGCGCGCTGGCCTGATGACGCCGGGCCCGCGCCCGGCGCTGTCCCCTCGCCCACCCTTCCGCGCAATGCTGACTGAGGGTCCACCGCTGCCGTGCTGCGCGTAAAGGAGAGCGACAAACCACCCTCTTCCGTTTGGAAAAGCAGAAGTCGCGGTCCAATGAAATCGACACTGCCCGGGGCAATCCGGCCCGACAGCAGTGCCCGCCCACTCAAACCGATAGCCGCCATGGGCGCTTGGGCAACCACCGCCCCCTGTTTGTCTATAAGGCGAATATTTCGAAGTCGGAAATTAACGCCGGGCCCCGTCTTCGCCCGTTGGAGAATCGCGTCGTCGATCTTGACTTCCACATCAACCATTTCGCGATTGATGGCTTCTTCCAGTATCGGCACCAGACCGGACAAGGACATGGGCCCCTGGTTCAGCCGGCCATAGGCAAGCGCCAGCATCACCGACCCGACGACAAACAGGCCGGCGAAAATCTCCAGGGAAATTAGCAATGAACGGTGCGAAAGCTTGCCGAGCCCTACCTGGATCGGCTCAGGGATATGCCGGACAAGTTGACGGCCTTTCAGGACGGGCAATTTAAGGAGTGCCCGTCCCTTTTGCGTCAGTTTGAGAAGATTTCGCGCCATTATCCGTCAAATCCGGAGAGAGGGCCATGGATGCTTCGGGCGCCAGAGCCAATGCACCGCGTCCGACAGTCCCACAAAACTCAACATTTCACGCGAATTTCCTGTGCTGCCCCCAGCGCCCTCACAGCAGCTTTTACGCCGCCTGGTAACGCTCGCGCAGCCCCGCGCGAATATGAGCTTTACGACCGTTCTCCTCTAATCCTATTAATTCAAAATAAAATGGCGGTTGCAGATTTGAGATCACATTCCGCCTACAGGCAAATATGGACCAAAGGAAGGCGTCTATCACATGCTTAGAGAAGGAGATCCCGCACCTGATTTCGAGCTGGAAAGCGATGGTGGAGGGATCATCC
>CAXMMX010000116.1:0-13118 GCA_964194535.1 uncultured Alphaproteobacteria bacterium
GAAGGCAACTAGTCCGCGGTTCGAAATCCACCAGTCCGGATATTTAACCATGATGCGGCCATATTAGTTGGGTGTGTCAAACTTCCGCTTTGGGTCAAAAGCAGACAATGTGCGAGGCGATCCCGATGTCCGCTTTACCCCTCAAAGCGGACATAAAACCACATGAGCTGGAATGTCTGCTTTTAGCCAAAAGCGGACATTACTCCAATTAATCGGCGCCGTGTTTTTCTAATCGAGAAAATTGGCAACGAGATTGTTGACGGCCTTCGGGTTTTCCCAGGCTGGGGAACCACCGCTACGTTGGACGGTCGCCCTTTGGGCATCATTAAGTAAGCTTTCGATATACTCAGAGGAGCGCAGGAATTCCTCATGGTCGGTAGTGCCGTTGTAGATCAGAGAGGGAATTCTTACGCCTGCTAATAGCGCTTCTATGTCTGCAATTGGTTTTGGCGACTGGTCGTCTAGCCAAGGACGGCCCTCGAAGTCTTTGATGATTGCGAGATGCTCCGCCGCCCTGCAGCTTTCGGGGTGACTACGCATATACTCGAACCAGCAGCCCGTCTCCCACCAGCCTGCAATCGCCGCAGCGACGCCCTCTTGCCGTGCTTTCTGCCGCGCCTTTTCGATCGCTTCCAAGACCACAGGAGGATTGTTGCCCGGGACGACCGGCCCCTCTAGGATCAGGCGTTGAATGCGGTTTGCATATATGGCGGCGAGCAAAAGCCCGGCGCTTGCGCCCGTATGGGTGCCCCAGAATATCGCATCCTCGACCCCGCGTCGATGAAGCTCGCGATTCACATGATCAGCAAATTCAATATGACCAAAAGGTCCACGGTAGGCGGAAGCAAGCCCATGTCCGGGAAGGTCAATCAGGAGAATCCGGTAGTGCGACCTGAAGGCATCGACTTGGCATGAGAAGACCCGATGATCCTGCGACATGCCATGCACCATGACCATCCACGGTCGCGTTCGTGTTGCTTCTTCCACAACAAGTCGTGACGCCATCGGCTATCCAAGCAGGTTGTTACGGCAGCAATGATCTTCAGATGTGATCACTGCTGCCAACAGCAGTGTGCAGATCCCGGTCCAACCAGTTTACCGGAACGATGTCGAATACATAGTGTTCCCCGTCAGCGTCTGTTGGACAGCAATGTCCGCTTTACCCCCGAAAGCGGACATGCTGGGCACCCCCTCATAATGTCCGCTAATAGCCAATAGCGGACATTTGGCTATTTGGATTGGCTCCGAGTATTGTCGATGCGGCAACTGCAACAGCGCATCTTTTCGAACCATGATGGCCCGAGAATCATGGAAGTTTGAGGCGCCGCCACTCAACTATACCGGAGACGCTGAGTTGATCCGATCTAGCGCTCCCATGCTCGATCGTCGAGGGCATGTCGTCTTGATTGTTGCGTTTTAGGCCGACCATGATGTCCAGAAGCGAGGAAAGCCTGTAATGACCTTCGTAAATTCTTCACGATTATTGGGCCAATCCGTTGTCGCTTTGATACTGCTTACGGGGACATTGGTGCCGACAGCCGCGCAGACGCCCGGCGAAAAATTCCAAGACTGCCCGGATTGCCCGAGAATGGTGGTGCTCCCTTCGGGTCAGTTCACGATGGGCTCACCCGCGAACGAGCGGGGCGGGCAAGACTTCGAACGCCCGCAGCGCTCTGTGACGATTCCTTACACTATCGCTGTGAGCAGGTTCGAGATAACCTTCGCCGAGTGGGACGCCTGCTTGGCCGATTTCGGCTGCAATGGCTACATGCCCAGCGATGAAGGCTGGGGCCGGGGCCAACGGCCCGTCATCAACATCTCATGGTATGACGCCAAATCCTATGTAGCGTGGCTCAAAAGAAAGACCGGCAAAGCGTACCGTCTGCTCTCTGAGGCCGAATGGGAATATGCGGCCCGGGCCAGGACGACAACTCCCTTCTCGACCGGGCAAGCAATTACGAGCAATCAGGCCAACTTCAATGGTTGGGTCTCCTACGAGGGCCCTCCCGATCCCGAGGGGCAATATCGCGGTAAGACCATCGCCGTTGGCTCCCTTACCGCCAACGCATTCGGTCTCTATGACGTGCACGGAAATGTGTGGGAGTGGGTAGAAGACTGCTGGAACGACGGTTATTCGGGGGTCCCAACCAACGGTTCTGCCGATACAACTGGGGATTGCGGCCAGCGTGTTCTGCGGGGTGGTTCCTGGGATCTCGACCCTGAATTCCTGCGTTCAGCTGGCCGCTACTGGATCGCCTCAGTCTTCCAGGTCGACTACATTGGTTTCCGTGTTGCCAGAACGCTAGCCCCCTGAATCTTTATCTCATCACATCGAGAGTCTGGGGACAGAGCCGGCGCAAATCGGCTAGTCTGCCCTCATGACGGACAGCGCCCACAGGACCGGTCCGGCGCTTGAAGCGGAGGTCGCAATCGAGATCGCCACTAACGGACAAGCGATGATTTAAGCACCTCCCAGCCCGCCTCAAGGAATGGCGACCGGCTGCTCCGAACCCGCATCATTACTATCTGCATTTCCGCACTGGGCAGTATGTTCGAAAGCGATGACAGTTTTCCGGTTTCGAAATATTGCGCGGCGTGCGATTCCATTACCCATCCCACGCCAAGGCCACACAGCACCATCTCCAGAATAGCTGGTGACAGGGAGGATATTGCGCGTTTAGAAAAGCGTGCGCCATGACCGAAATGCATATCTGCCAGCATCTTGCCAAAAAAGGAATCTTGAGGAGCAGTGACCAGAGGCACGTCACGATTTTGCTTTAGCAAAAATCTGATCTCGTCCGTCCGGTCTTGGGAAATTGCAGGAACAAGGCGGTCCTTCTTCAGCACAATACGCTCAACGAGATCTTCATCGATCCGCGTTTTCTGCCTCTCAGTCTCATAGGAAATCATTATAGCGACCTGGCCGGTCATGAGCATCGCAAAGCACTCATTCAAATTTTCTGACCGCAACCGTACGGTCGTGAAGGGAATCAATTCCTCAATTTTTCTGATTACCCGCGGAAGTTCAGACACGCTGATCGAGTGCATGGCCGAGATGATCAAAAACCGGTCGGTCGACGATGCGGACCTAAGGTCCTCGGTCAATCGTCTCAAAGCCAAAGCCAGGGTGCGGATATCTCCATGCCGTTCAATGACAAAGGGCTTCAGCGCTCCGGGCCGCTTTGAACGATCAATAATCTCAAATCCGAGACCTTGTTCAATCGCTCGGACCCGCCTGGAAAAGGCGGGTTGCGTTACGTGACGGTGAGTTGCCGCTTCAGTCAGGCTTTTCGCATCCAACAATGCAAGCAGATCATCAAGTTGCCGCGAGTTCATGCTGACTCCTGTTCATGCATATTATGCATGATAAATGGCTATATAGGCATTAGAATTAGCTGCTATCATAATCTAATGCTATAGTTCGATTAAATTATGCATCAAAGAGTGTCATGAACCTGTCCCGATTCCCACGCATTCGCCTGGCGCATCTTCCCACACCGCTTGAACCGCTTCGCAATCTCACCGCGGAGCTCGGTGGGCCTGAAATCTGGGTCAAGAGGGATGATTGCACCGGTCTTTCGACCGGCGGCAACAAGGCCCGCAAGCTGGAATTCCTTATGGCGACGGCCGCTGCGCAAGGTGCCGATATGGTCGTGACGCAAGGCGCAACCCAGTCCAACCATGCCCGCCAAACCGCAGCCTTCGCATCGCGCATAGGCATGAAGTGCCATTTGTTACTTGAAGACCGGACACAATGGACTAACCAACAGTATCGTAGCAATGGAAACGTCCTGCTCAACCACCTTCACGGTGCAACAACAGCGCATTATCCAGCCGGAATTGATATGAACGCGGAACTTGAAACGGCCGCCGAGAAATTCCGCAGCGATGGACGTTGCGTCTACACCATCCCAGGCGGCGGCTCGAACGCGGTTGGCGCACTAGGCTATGTCGATTGCGCTTTCGAGCTTGTGGGCCAAATTAACGGTTCTGGTTTGCTTGTTGACGCCATCGTTCACGCGACCGGCAGTGCCGGAACGCAGGCCGGACTGGTAGCAGGGCTGAGAGGACTGAATTCGAGCATTCCAGTTCTTGGAATTGGCGTACGAGCTCCGCGTGAGCAGCAGGAACAAAGCGTTCTGAAGCTTGCAAGGGAGACAGCGGAGCTGCTTGGGCTTTCGGGCGTGGTGCGCGATGAGGATGTCGTCGCCAACTGCGAGTATGTCGGACCGGGTTACGGACTGCCCGCAGACAGCACCATCGAAGCCATCGCGATAATGGCTCGCCTTGAGGGTATTTTGCTTGATCCTGTCTATTCGGGAAAGGGTATGGCAGGATTGATCGGCCTGATCCGGGAAGGCAAATTTGTAAAAGGCCAGAGTGTGATCTTCCTCCACACCGGCGGTTCGGCGGCACTATTTGGCTACGGTCATTGCTTTGACTTTTCCGGCCAGGAACTGGCTGCATAGAGGGCTGGCGAGTGGAGGATTGTTTTTCGTATCGTAAATGTCGTCTCGTGACGCATGTAACATTAAAAGGGAGGAAACCAATGTTGAAGAAAAGTTTGATTTTAGTGGCGACCGCGTTTGCGTTTATTGTGGCTGGTACCGGCCAAAGTATGGCGCAGAAATCGCCCGTATTGAAGCGCATCAAGGAACGTGGCGTCATCAATATGGGGCACAGGGAAGCGTCGGTCCCGTTCGCCTTCATCGGCTCTGGCGGCAAGGTGCAGGGCTATTCCATAGATCTGTGTGATCTGTTCGTCGAGAAAATCAAAAAGACCCTGAAGATGTCAGACATCAAGGTCAAGCATGTGCCGGTGACCTCGCAGACCCGGCTCGCGCTGATCGCCAACGGCACCATCGACATGGAGTGCGGCTCGACCACCAACAACCTGACCCGGCAGAAGCAGGTCGACTATCTTCCGGTTACCTTCATCACCGGCACCAAGCTCGCCAGCAAGAAGGGCTCGGGTATAACCGAGGTTGAGGACCTGAACGGCAAGGCTATCGCCCTGGCGCAGGGGACCACCAACGAGAAAGCCATCAAGCGCGTCATGAAGGAGAAGGGCATCAAGATCAAGATCGTACCCGTCAAGGACCATCCGCAGGGCTGGCTGGCTCTCGAGTCCGGGCGCGTGGACGCCTATGCGACGGACGATGTGCTGCTCTATGGGCTTATCAGCAAGTCCAAGAACCCGGACCAGTTCCAGGTCACCGGACGGTTCCTCAGCTACGACCCCTATGGCCTCATGGTACCGCGGAACGATTCCACCTACCGGCGGCTTGGCACCGTGTTACTGGCCGATCTGATGCGCTCGGGTGAGATGCAGAAGATCTATGACAAATGGTTCAACCCGGGCCCGACCAAGATCAATATGCCGATCAGCGACACGCTGAAGATGGCCTTTGAAATACAGGCCTTGCCGCACTAGGGTAAAGGTAGAACTCTTACCTGGCGAGGATCGGGGGATGCCGGTGTGCATCCCCTGGTCCTTCGTCAGGGCCATTGCTGATTGGTTTTGGACAGGGAGGCAACGTTGGCGGCATTCGAGTATAATTGGGACTGGGGAATTCTCCTCTGCACGGTGGAAGATACCGACACCGGATGTATCGGCCCCTACTTACATTGGATTGTCGAGGGGTTCGGGTGGACCATTTCCGTCGCCTCGGCGGCTTGGGTGATCGCGTTTAGCCTGGGCTCGGTCATTGGAGTCCTGCGCACGCTTGACAAACCTATTCTGTGGGTCATCCCCTTCCTCAGATCCCCAATCTATTTCCAGACCCGCGCGATCGCGACGAGTAAGGGCGTAGTCACGATCGATATAGGGTGGTTCCTGCATGGGATCTCAACCGTTTACGTCACCATATTCCGCAACGTCCCGCTGTTGGTCCAACTGTTCCTCTGGTACTTCGTTTTTCCCGAAGTCGTCTCCGAAGAGTGGGGAAAATGGATAAAGCGTGACCTGCCATTGCCGGAGTTTTGGACATCGGTATTCGCTATGGGTCTCTATACGGCGGCGCGTGTCGCCGAGCAGGTCCGCGCCGGCGTCAATTCAATAACCCAGGGTCAGCATTACGCCGCCATGGCCATCGGTCTCTCGCCGGTGCAGGTCTACCGCTACGTGCTGTTGCCGGTGGCCTACCGGATCATCATTCCGCCCCTGACCAGCGACTTTCTGGGCGTTTTCAAGAACTCGTCGCTGGCCCTGACTATCGGCGTTCTGGAATTGACGGCGATGACCCGCCAGATCGAAGAATACAGCTACCAGGGCTTCGAGGCCTTCACCGCGGCAACCGTGCTTTACATCGTGGTGACCGCCATCGTCATGGCGGCCATGCGCGTCGTCGAGAGGCGGTTCGCCATGCCGGGCATGATCTCATTGGGAGCGAAGTGACATGGCAGACACTGGATTCGATTACCACATCGTCTTTCATTCGATCCCGTTCCTGGCCAAAGGCATGGGACTGACGCTGGTATTGACGGTGGCCGCTATCAGCGGCGGGCTGTTGCTGGGCACCTTGCTGGCGCTGGCCCGGTTGGCGCCGATCCGATGGCTGGCGTTCACCGCCGGGACCTACGTCAATTTTTTCCGCTCCATGCCGCTGATCCTGGTGATCTTCTGGTTCTACTTCCTGGTGCCTTTCATCCTCGGATTTCCTGTTGGCGACTTTTATTCCGTGCTCGTCGCCTTCATCATGTTCGAGGCGGCGTATTACTGCGAGATCATGCGCGCCGGCATCCAGAGCATTAAGGTGGGGCAGGTCCATGCCGGCGAGGCGCTGGGGCTGACCTACCGGCAAAACATGCGCTTCGTAGTGCTGCCCCAGGCCTTCCGCAACATGATCCCGATCCTGCTGAGCCAGGCCATCGTGCTGTTTCAGGATACCGCACTGGTCTACGTGGTCGGATTGCGCGACTTCCTGTATAGCGCCGAGATCATCGCCAACAGGGAGAACCGCCTGATGGAGATGTTCATCACCGTGGCCGTTGTCTACTTCGCCATGTGCCTGTGGGGAACGCTGCAGGTTCGTAAGCTAGAGAAAAAATTCGCTCATGAATGAAACACCTGACACCACCGGATCGAATGTACACCACACTGGCAGTTGTCTCTTTCCTGTTATGTCTTTGAGAAACTGCCCTAATTCGTAAGCTTCAAAAAAAAGGTTTTCGGTATGGCCAAGACCCCGCGAAAAGCCAAATCAGCCAAAGCTAAGAAATCGAACGGCAATAGGATGATTCAAATGGACGTCGTCAGCAAATGGTATGGCGATTTCCAGGTCCTCAGCAATTGCACAACCTCCGTGGAAAAGGGCGAGGTCGTCGTCGTCTGTGGCCCTTCGGGATCGGGCAAGAGCACGTTGATCAAGGTGATTAATGGCCTCGAGCCCTTCCAGGAAGGCACCATCATGTTCAACGACATCTCAGTCGGCGATCGGACGACGAACCTGTCAATGCTTCGCTCGCAGATCGGCATGGTGTTCCAGAATTTTGAGCTGTTCCCGCACCTTTCGATCATCGAGAACATTAAGCTGGCGCAGATGAAGGTGTTGGGCCGAGAAGACAGTGAGGCGAGAAACCGCTCTATGGAGTTGCTTGATCGTGTCGGTCTCGCGGACCAGCGCAACAAATTTCCAGCCCAGCTGTCCGGCGGTCAGCAGCAGCGGGTCGCCATCGCCCGCGGCCTTGCAATGGATCCCATAGCGATGCTGTTCGACGAGCCAACATCGGCGCTTGATCCGGAAATGATCAACGAGGTTCTGGATGTCATGACCGAACTGGCACTTGAGGGTATGACGATGATGGTGGTCAGCCACGAAATGGGGTTTGCCCAGCGTGTCGCCGATCGGGTGATATTCATGGACGAGGGACGGATCGAGGAAGATTGCACGAAGGACGAGTTCTTCAAGACCAAACGTGGCCCAAGGGCCCAAGAGTTCCTGTCCAAGATTCTGACCCACTGACCCTCTGCTGAGGAATGGATCATGGCTCCGCGTTCGGAGGTGCTGCCTTTTTTTGCCCGATGCCGAGCCTAACAGCAGAGCCCATTGGCTGGCCGCGAAAACATTTTCGAAAGGACGCTAGAAATGATCAATAAAATGCTGGTCGCCCTCGATGGTTCGGACCATTCCCTGAAGGCTGTTGATTTTGCCTCGGAGATCGCCGCTTCCCTCAAGGCCAAGCTGATTATTCTCACCGTGGTCAAGGTCCAGGAAATTCCGAAAGGCCTGCGTGAATATGCGGAGCTGGAACATATTCCTGGGCTGGACATAGATATCCTGACAAAGGTCGCAGGTGATCTGGTGTCTAATACAAAGATAAGGGCCAAAGAAAAGGGCGTCGGCGACGTCGTGGGAGAAGTAGAAGAAGGCCCTGTCGCACGCACCATCATCGCACGCTCTCAGCATCATGATGTTGACATGATTGTTGTTGGCTCCCGCGGATTCGGCAACATCGAAGCAACTCTTCGCGGCGGCGTCTCGCACCGTGTCGAGCTGTTGGCGAAGTGTCCCGTTCTGACGGTCAGATAACCCTCGTCCAGTTTATTAGAAGGCTGGGCAACCTTTAGACCGCGGCCAAATTTTTGCAAAGGTGCATTCACGTGGCATCAATTCCGAACTCGATTCTCAATTTCTCGGACCATCACATGGATCTAATCGAGCGTGACAGCGCTGCGATAATGGGATGGCGTTATGAGCCAAAAGTGATCTTCTCCGGCGGTATTGGATCGAAGCTTATCGATGTCGACGGCAATGAATATTACGACGTCAGCTCAGGTATGATGTGCCTCGTTCTCGGACATGCCCATCCCGAACTCACCGAGACCATCAAAGAACAGGCCGGCCGCATCGTCCATCAGTCCTCCTGGTATTCAAATCCGTGGGCAATTGAGTTCGCTGAACTCGTAGCATCGACCCTCCCAGGCAATCTGAAAATGATGAACTATGCTGTAACGGGGTCAGAGGCAAACGAGATCGCCATGCGCCTCGCACTCGGCGTCACGGGCGGGTTTGATATTTGCTCCGTCGTTCGCGGGCTGCATGGCGGATCACTTGCCGCCGAAGCCCTCACGACGGTCGGAGGCGCACGCAAGCGGGGCCTCGGACCGCTGACAATCCCGGCGGTCTCGAACTGCATTATCCCGCCCTTTTATTATCGCGCGCCGGTTCGCGATCCCGATGAATGGGACCGCATCAGCCTGCAACTCACTGAAGAAATGATCGAATACACGACCAGCCAAGAGGTGGCGGGAATTCTGGTCGAGCCGATGATGGTCGCAGGCGGCATGATTGTGCCGTCGAAGCGTTGGCTTCAGGGCTTGCGCAATATCGCCGACCACTGGGGCGCACTCCTGATCTTCGATGAAGCACAACTCGCTCCGGGCCGAACGGGTAAGATGTGGGGTTTCGAGCACTATGACATCGTGCCCGATGTCGTGACGTTTGCTAAGGGCATGTCCGCCGGCTTCGCCGTGTGCGGCGCGGTGACGACGCCCGAGATAGCTGAAAAGGCCTCGGGCACGAAGGGCCTGCCTTGGGCAGGCACCTATTCATCTGACCCACTGGCCTGCGCGGTTGCCCTCAAGCAGCTGCAAATTGTTCTTCGGGACAAACTGATCGAGCGTGCCGCCAAGTTGGGCGATGTCCTTGAGAGCGCCCTCAATAGTGTAAAGGATCGCCATGAGTGTATTGGTGATGTCCGTGGCAAAGGCTTTTATCGGATGCTCGACATCGTCACAGACCCGGAAAGTCGCATTCCAGATCCGGAGATGGCGGAGCGCATCCGCTATTACGCCCTCGCAGAGGGATTAGTCATGATCTGTGTCAAAAACTACATTCGCATCTCACCCCCCTGCATTATGATCGAAGAAGAAGTGAAAGATGTTGTCGGCCGCCTGGAAAAAGCCATTGTGCGCGCCAAAGAAAGCAAGCCGACTGGAACCGATTTCAGGTCCTCAAGTTCACTTGCCGCGGATCCTGGTTACTCCGAAATCGCTTGAGTGCCGTGGTTTGTTCGAGTGACGCGTCAAGGGTATCCTAAGCCAAACAAAGAGCACTCCGATAGCGGAAGAAATGCCGCGAGTTTCTTGCCCGAGCAAACTCATCACGTCTCGTAAGAGACACAAAATCCAGGTGCCACGCCAATCCAGCGGCTATCCTGGACCGCTGACAGTCTACGGTAATACTTCAACTGATGCGGTGGCCGGCCATGTCCGCTTTGGGTCATAAGCGGACTCTCTGCTTAGTGTCATTTTATGTCCGCTTTACCCCCGAAAGCGGACATAAAACTACTCAGGCTGGAATGTCTGCTTTTAGACAGATTCTATTTGGAAACAGATGCCAGAAAGGCAAAATCCGGGCATGGACATTTGTGTGAGAATTAAACGAACGCTGTCATTTCCAAGATAAAGTAATATGCGAAAATGAATGAGACACCAAAATATGACAGCACGGATTTCCTAAAACCGATACCGAACAGTATGAGTATCACTGATAAGAGGATGATCGTAGGCATCTCCATGAAGCCCAAACCGACCACAGCCAATAGGCTTTGCAGCATAGATTTGAGTTCAATCATGCTAACCTCGCTACTGATCACGTCCTAGCGCGCAGCGAATAACATCACGCGGGGCGCTCGATGCCCATGCAGTACTGCAGGCACCTGCACATCATTGAAAACTTGTGCCGTGCCATATGCGATACTACCCACAACCAAAATGTCATAAAGCCTCTGAGAACCTGCTTAGAAAATGCGTAAATTTTGATTCAAATTTTATCAAAACCAGAATGTCCGCTTTGGGTCATAAGCGGACATTGTGCGAGGCGATCCCGATGTCCGCTTTACACCCGAAAGCGGACATAGCGAGGGGACAGCCTCAAGCGATAGTCGCCGCGAGCCAGGCGGCAGCCACGATCGCACCGGCAGTACCGGCACACATCCACTGCAGGCCCCGTTCAACGGACCAGTCGCGATCCAACTTCGCAAGCACCCAGCCTGCAGCAACGCCTGAGCCGAAGCCCAGGACATGACCAAGGATGTCAGTCTGCTCACCGCTTAAACCCAAAAACACCAGTAGCGTCGCTCCGCCCGCCAACGGCACCCAGCTTCGCAGCGAGGAAATTGCGTGTTCACGTCTCCGTACCTGTCGAAAAGCGGCGAGCACGCCTATACCGGCAAATATCGCCGTTGAGGCACCGATCGAAGTGTGCGTCTGAGAATGCACAAGTGCATTGATAGCATTGCCGGCCGCACCTGCAACGATCATCGAAAGCCAGGCCACACCAGCGCCTGTAACCTGGGCCAGGAGCAGCAAAAAGACTGTGCCGAATACGAGATTGGCGAGAAGGTGCTCGGCGTTGACATGCAAACATAACGCCGTGACCGCACGCCACCACTCGCCATTGAGCATCAATCCGGCCTGGGCCGCCCCTTCACCGACCCAATCGAGTGAAAACGCTTCACGGCGCGCGGCAGCAAAGAAAAACAGCAAGACTGCCCAATAAATCATTGCCACTTCTATGCGGGGAAATGCTGGATGCCTCCAAACCCGCCCGGGCAGGTGCTTGCGGTTCTCACTGTCATAGGCCGTAAGTTCGTCATTGGCCCTTGCAGCATCTTCTTGCGCTACATACAGGGTTATGACTTTCCCTTCCGGCGCAATCGATGACGATATGCCCATGGCTGATAGAACCAAGGCATATTGTTCAGCCTGGCGGCGTTTGGCGCATTGCCTCAGTGCCACCAGATTGCCGTGCTCACTTCGACCCACGCCGCTCACCCTATCCACGTTCTGCTCGCAGTAGGGTTCGAGATAGCCAACCTCTTCCGGGTCGTCTAGTTATTCTAACAGGATCACGCCTTCACACGCTTCCTTCCAGGCCTCTTGAAACTCGCACAAATGTGCACGCTTGGCTTTGTGGTTATCAATGTAGGCGATGACATCAGATATGGCTTTGTTGTATCCGTCGCGATCGATGCTTCCCCGGAATAGCGCATGGCGCAGGTAGACCAAGTAGGTGTTGAGAGCATCGGTTTCGCAATAATCACGGATCTCTTTGATACCGCCAGCCGCATAAATCTCCGCTACCTTAGAACCATCGATCCCGAACTTTCCTGGAAAACCGAACAGCCTGCTGACCTCGTCCAATTTAGCTGCAGTGCTGGCGCCGAAATCGGCCATGACATCCATAAGGTCACAGTGCCACTCAGAGCTGTAACGGTACCCATAGTTCTCAAACCGGCTCTCTCCTTGATTGAGCCAGAGTGCGGAGATGCCGTGCAGCATCGCGCTGTATTTTAGGACCGGCAGATCGAAGCTCCGGCCGTTGAAGGTCACGCAGCGCGGCTTCTTCTTTTCCACATACTGGAAGAACCCATCCAGCAGTTGAGCCTCGGTGAATGAGGCTTCGCCGCCCGAGCGGATATCTTTGAGTTCATGGACCTCAAGGCCATCAGCTGCCCCAAGGCCTACCTCAACGAACGAAATGGCGACAACTTGGTGGAACAGAACCTTTGGAAACTTAGTGCCCGTGTGGTGCCGCTCGTCTGGAACGGTCTCTATATCGAAAGCTAGGAGGGCCCTAAAATGAATGGGTCTGCTTCAATAGCAGCTTTCTGCCGACCAGGTAACTGAGCATCGTTCCATGTCCGCTTTACCCCCAATAGCGGACATAAAACCGCATGGACTGGAATGTCCGCTAATAACCAAAAGCGGACATTCGTTGAATTAGCATTCAGCGTCCGCTTTTTGCTAAAAACAGACGAGCGGGCTCGTTGCCTTCAATGTCGTTAACGGGGTGAGAGGCCGACGTCTGGCTCGTTTAAGAATCTGTCAAACATATTGGCAATTTTCCGCAGAAAATACCCCGAGATTCAACTGAATCTCACCAATGTTCCCTAGGATTGCGTCCAAAGTGCTTTTGCTCAGAACTTTAGCGGGGATGTCATGTCAGACAAAACAAATGCTCCGGACCAGCCGGCGACTGCTCAAGACGATGCCGAACAAGCCTATGACCTCAAACTTGGGGATGCTCCTCCGGTCGAGCGGCACGACATTGTCCTTCCGGCACAAACCTCTCCACTCACCGACGAAGAACTCGCCGCCTTACTGATACCAA
>CAXMMX010000117.1:0-4007 GCA_964194535.1 uncultured Alphaproteobacteria bacterium
ATTTCACGGCAACAACGGCAATCTCGACGAGGATATCAGGCCCCGCCAGCTTGGCTTCGATGCAGGCGCGCGCGGGCAGGTTTTCTCCGCCCGTCCATGCATTCCACGCCACGTTCATATCATCGCGCAGCCGAATGTCCGGAACCCAGATTGTGGCGCTGAGGATTTTCGACTTGTCCGATCCCGCCAGCGCCAGAAGCCGGTCGATTTCGGCCAGTACATGTCCGGTCTGTTCCGTAACGCCAAGTGAGACATCCTCGGCCGTAATTCCGGCTGTATAAACAAGCCCGCCGCCTTCGACGACGCAGGACAGGATCTTTCTCGGCTCATGGCGCTTAACACTCATTGGAGTCTCTCCTCACTTGTTTCTGGTGAGCCGATGCGGCGGCAATTATGCGGCAGAATAGTGGAGGATCGGGCGGCGCGGAAGCCTGTATGGCAACACCAGGACGGGAGCGGTCCATTCCGGCTCAAATATGACTAAATCGTTACCCAGCCATGCACTGGAGGCGGGTCTGTTGTGCACTGCAGCATCTGGTCACGCGCATCCAGCGAGCTTATGTAGTGGGCTAACAATATCGAGCAGAGGCAATGACGCCCCGTCCCGATTTAGCCTGAGGATATATGAGATGGTACTCGTCAGTTCAATCTTGAATTATCTGCGCCAGAAGCGCGACTATCATGCCACAAGCACGCTGCTTCATGCCATGGACGATCACCTCCTGCGGGATATCGGTATCCGGCGCGACCAGATCGATTTCCTCGTTGCAGAGCAGCGTGAAACTAAACGTAATGCCGCCGCGAGCGAAGCTAAAACCAAGCGCAACACCCAAACTCCGGGCGCGGCCCTTGGAGGCCACGGTCTCGCAGCACAACACTAAACATTCGCGCACTATCGAATATCCGGTCCGGCGCCCTTAAAAGGGTTCCGGGCCGTTTTATTGTTCAGGAGACAATGTCGGATCAGGTGGTCGGTTTGGACAGGTTGTCCAGATCCTTGATGTACCAGTCTTCAAGCTTGACCACTGCGGGGTTTTCACCGTTCTCGTAAATCCAGGAATCAACGGCGTAACGCTGGCCGGTTCCTTCCTCTTTCAGGATTGCAGTCCAGTGCGGCCAGTTCTTCACACCGCGCCAGATGCGTCCCTTGGAAATCGGAATTAAGACAGTGTGCTTCTTGATCAGCCCGCGCCCATGCAGGAACATGAGATAGCTGGTCGTGTTCGTGGCCTCGTCAACGCAGTCCTGCTGGGTCGGGTCGCCAGAGGCTCTGAAATCCATCCCCGGGCGGTCTGCCGATGTGCCTATGCGTTTGCCGACCTCGATCTCCATCCAGGAAATGGCGTAGGCAACGGCGCGGCGCTCTTCATATGGCGTATCGGCCTTCTTGGTTTTGCGCATGACCTTGGCAATTGCATTGACATCTTTTTGCGTAAAGATAACGCGCGTGATCTTCTGGCAGCCATAGGCGGAACAAACCGATACCGCATGTTTGCTCGGCGCCTGGGCGCCCCAATCTGACAAATGCTGTTGCGGCGGGCCGGTTCGCTCATAGGTGCAACCGGCGAGCAACGCTGTCGCCGCGAGTGCAAACGAAACGAGTAAAAGCTGACGCATCAAATCCTCTGTACAATACCGCGCTGACAATTATGGATTCTCATATTCCGGATCAACACTTCTATAGCAAATCACACCTTCGTGGGGAAAGCTGAACATTTGAGAAAATTTGTTTTTTTCCATAGGTTGTCGCATCATGGCCACACCTGAAAACAAGCAACCAATCCACATTATCGGCGGCGGATTAGCCGGTAGCGATGCCGCCTGGCAGATCGCCGAGGCCGGAATATCCGTTATTGTTCACGAAATGCGCCCAAATCGCATGACGCAAGCGCATAAAACCGATGGATTGGCAGAGCTTGTCTGCTCCAATTCATTCCGCTCAGACGATGCAGAATCGAACGCGGTCGGCCTGTTGCATGAGGAAATGCGGCGCGCCAATTCGCTGATTATGGCCTCTGGCGATGCGCACAAACTGCCGGCAGGCGGCGCGCTCGCCGTCGACCGTGATGGATTCTCCGCCCATGTGACGGAAATACTCCATTCCCATCCGCTGGTGGAGATTGAGCGCGGCGAGATTGCCGGCCAACCACCCGCGGACTGGGACAGCGTTATCATCGCCACCGGTCCCCTCACCTCACCGGCATTGGGCGAAGCGGTACAGGCGCTGACGGGTGAGGAGGAACTGGCCTTCTTCGACGCCATTGCCCCCATTGTCCATAAAGACTCCATAGACATGGACATCTGCTGGTTCCAGTCACGCTACGACAAGGCGGGACCGGGCGGGACAGGCGCGGACTATATCAACTGCCCGCTTGATGAAACGCAGTACACCGCCTTCATCGATGCGCTCATTTCAGGTGAGAAAACCGAATTCCACGACTGGGAGAAAGACACGCCCTATTTCGAGGGGTGTTTGCCCATCGAGGTGATGGCGGAGCGTGGCCGCGAGACATTGCGCTATGGCCCCATGAAGCCGGTGGGCCTCACCAACCCTCATGCACCCGACATCAAGGCGCACGCCATTGTGCAATTGCGCCAGGACAATGCTCTCGGCACGCTGTGGAATATGGTCGGCTTTCAAACGAAACTGAAATATGGCGCGCAGAGCGATATTTTCCGCATGATACCGGGGCTTGAAAATGCCGTGTTCGCGCGGCTTGGCGGGCTGCACCGCAATACTTTCCTGAACAGCCCGAAGGTGCTGGATGAAAGCCTGCGGCTGCGGGCGGAACCGAGATTGCGCTTTGCCGGGCAAATCACCGGCGTGGAGGGCTATGTGGAATCAGCCGCTATCGGTCTGCTGACGGGACGCTTCACGGCGGCGGAAAAACTGGGCCAGGCCATAACACCGCCACCGCAAACGACCGCCATGGGCGCGCTCATAAATCACATCACGGGCGGACACCTGGCCCATGAAGAGTCATCTGGTTCACGCAGCTTCCAGCCCATGAATGTGAATTTTGGCTTATTTCCCCCAATCGAGGCGCCAAAACCTGCCGATGGCAAACGGCTCAAGGGCAAGGAAAAGGGCCGCGCCCGCAAACGCGCAATGTCGGCGCGTGCACTTGCTGATTTCGACGCCTGGATTGGCAGGCCAGCGCGGGTGGCGGCGGAGTAAGTTTTCCTCTCCTGAACACGCCACCTCATGACGCCCGCCACAGCTTCCAGATCCGCGCCAGCGGATTGATATCGGCGATATCCTGCAAGACGCGGTGGTCCGGTTTTTCCAGGACATTGAGATAAGACTCAACAAGTTCGAGTGGCGCAAAAGCTCGCCGCGCAGAAGGCTTTAACTCCGCGATTTGCTGAAAGGCCGTGTCCCGGGCCGTGCGCGCGACTCCCGCCAGCTCCGCCAGAACCGGTATGAGCTCTGCATCGCCCTTCCCCGCCAATATCTGCTCTGGCCTGATGGCATGCGCATCGAGCATCGAGAGCGGCAGCATCACCCGGCCCGCTGCTGCATCGCGGGGCAAAACCCGCATCAAATTTGTCAGCCCAAAGGCCACGGCCGCTTCATTGGCGGCGCGCCCGGCCTGTGCAGAGTCAGCGCCCAGAATGCGCGCGCTGAGCGCAAATAGCGCGCCGTCACTCTTGTAAAGATACGCCTTCAGCGCTGGCAGGTCGGGGAACCCCCCACCATCCAGATCGGCGCTGCGGGCATCGATCATTCCCAGCAATAATGGTTTTGGCAGATCGTGGGTGGCAATCGCCGTGCCCAGCGCATCGGCCACCGGCGCAGCCATGGTCACCTTGCCGTCCACGTGTCCCAGCACATCGCGCCACCATTGCAGGCGGATTTCACCCAACGCAGGCTCGGTTACCAGTCCGGGGATACGCGCGAGTTCGCAATTGAACGCGTAAAGCGCCATGAGGCTGCCCCGCACGCGGCGCGGCGCCATAAGGGCCGTTAAATAGCGGTCCGTGTCGTGCGCGCGCACAGTCTCGAA
>CAXMMX010000118.1:0-7487 GCA_964194535.1 uncultured Alphaproteobacteria bacterium
GCGGCCACGGGGCCTGACTATTTCAACTTCGTCAACGGGCTTGCCGGCACGCTCATCGGCAAGCTGGTGCTGTTCGGCTACACTTGGGCGCTGGTCCACCACATGTTCGGCGGCATCCGCCATTTTATCTGGGACACGGGAAGCGGCTTCGAGCTGCCCACTATCGAGTTCATGGCGCGCGCCAGCATAGTCGCCTCGATCGGGTTGACCGTTCTGATCTGGGCTGTCGCGCTCATATATACAGGAGCACTGTAGCCATGGCCGACATGCGAACGCCATTGAACAAGGTGCGCGGGCTCGGATCGGCGAAAGAAGGCGCGGATCATTTCTGGAAGCAGCGGCTCACCGGGCTGGCCAACATTCCGCTCACCCTGTTCCTGGTGGTGACGATCATCGCTCTGGCGGGAAAAGACCATGGCAGCGTTACCGCCTGGCTCGGCTCGCCGCTCGCGGCCATTGCCATGATGGCGCTGATACTCTCGGGCACCATTCATATGCGCCTCGGCATGCAGGTCATCATCGAGGATTATGTTCATGGCGAGGGCGCCAAGATCATCAGCCTGATGGCCAACACCTTCTTTTCGATACTTGTGGGTCTCGCCTGTATGTTCGCGATCATCAAACTGAGCCTTGGAAGCTGACATGGCTGCTGAGACAAATCTCAAAAGCGCCACCGCCCCACGCGTGAACGGCAAGGCCTACCCGATGACCGACCACACCTATGACGTGGTGGTTGTCGGCGCGGGCGGGGCTGGGCTTCGTGCAACGCTCGGCGCGGCAGAGGCCGGACTCAAGACAGCGTGCATCACCAAGGTGTTCCCGACCCGCAGCCATACAGTGGCAGCGCAAGGGGGCATTGCCGCCTCCTTGGGTAATATGGGTAAGGATAGCTGGCGCTGGCATATGTATGACACGGTCAAGGGGTCTGATTGGCTCGGCGATCAGGACGCCATCGAATATCTCTGCCGCCAGGCCCCTGAAGCCGTCTACGAGCTGGAACATTACGGCGTTCCCTTTTCACGCACCGAGGAGGGGAAAATTTATCAACGCCCGTTCGGCGGCATGACCACCGAGTATGGCGAAGGCCCGCCGGCGCAGCGCACCTGCGCCGCCGCCGACCGCACCGGCCACGCTATTCTGCATACGCTCTATGGCCAGTCGCTTCGCTACACGGCGGAGTTCTTCATCGAGTATTTCGCCATCGATCTCATCATGGACGATGACGGCGTGTGCCGGGGCGTCGTGGCGCTGTGCCTGGAAGACGGCACCCTGCACCGCTTTCTGGCGCACAAGACGGTGCTGGCGACGGGCGGCTATGGGCGCGCCTATTTCTCCTGCACCGGCGCGCACACCTGCACCGGCGACGGCAACGCCATGACGCTGCGTGCCGGCCTGCCGCTGCAGGATATGGAGTTCGTGCAGTTTCACCCGACCGGCGTTTATGGCGCGGGCGTGCTCATCACCGAGGGCGCACGCGGCGAGGGCGGCTATCTGACCAATTCAGAAGGCGAGCGCTTCATGGAGCGCTACGCGCCGCATGCGAAAGACCTTGCATCGCGCGATGTGGTCTCGCGCTCCATGACCATTGAGATCAACGAGGGGCGCGGCGTCGGGCCTGACAAGGATCACATCCATCTGCATCTGGATCATCTCGATCCGGACATTCTGGCCGAGCGGCTGCCGGGAATCACCGAATCGGCCAAGATTTTTGCCGGCGTCGATCTGCGTCGCGAACCCATCCCGGTGATCCCGACCGTGCATTACAATATGGGCGGCATCGCCACCAATTATCACGGCGAGGTCATGACGTCCGTTAAAGGCAACCCGGACACGGTAGTGCCGGGTCTGCTGGCCATCGGCGAGGCTGCATCCGTCTCGGTACATGGCGCCAACCGGCTTGGATCAAATTCGCTCATCGATCTTGTGGTCTTTGGCCGCGCAGCCGGTATCAAATGCGCCGAGACCATCGAGGCCGGTTCATCGCACCCCGACCTGCCCTCTGACGCAGGCGATCTGGCGCTGGCGCGTCTTGACCGTTTCCGCCATGCCAATGGAGACACGCCGACCGCCGTGTTGCGCGACAAAATGCAGCGGGCCATGCAGACCAATTGCGCCGTGTTCCGTACCGGCGACTTGCTGAAAACCGGCAAAAAAGAAATTCAGGAAATCTGGAATGCGGGCCAGGACATCAAGGTCACCGACCGCTCGCTGATATGGAACACCGATCTCATCGAGACGCTGGAATTTGACAATATGATCATCCAGGCGGCGGTCACAGTGGCGGGTGCGATCAATCGCAAGGAGAGCCGCGGCGCCCATGCGCGCGATGACTTCCCCGACCGCGACGACAAGAAGTGGATGAAGCACACTCTGGCCTGGGCCGATGACGACAAGCGCACCGTCAAGCTCGGCTCCCGGCCGGTGCACATCTACACCATGACCAATGACATTGCCTATATCGTTCCCAAGGCACGGGTGTATTAGAGGAAAACATGGTCGAACTCGCACTGCCTAAAAATTCGAAACTCACCGAAGGCAAGACCTGGAACAAGCCAGAAGGGAAAGGCGACTGGCGTGAATTCCGCGTCTATCGCTGGAGCCCGGACGATGGCGAGAACCCTCGCGTCGACGCCTATCATATAAATCTCGATGAGTGCGGGCCAATGGTTCTCGACGCCCTCATCAAGATCAAGAGCGAGATTGACCCGACGCTGACCTTCCGCCGTTCCTGCCGCGAGGGGATTTGCGGCTCATGTGCCATGAATGTCGATGGCACCAACACCCTGGCCTGTACCCGCGGCATGGACGAGATCAAGGGTACGGTGAAAATCTACCCCCTGCCGCATCAGGACGTAGTGAAGGATCTTGTGCCGGATCTGACCAATTTTTATGCCCAGCACCGCTCCATACAGCCCTGGCTGCAGACGGAGACCACCGAGCCGCCGAAGGAATGGAAACAGTCCCGCGAGGACCGCGAGAAACTGGACGGGCTTTACGAGTGCATCCTGTGCGCCTGCTGCTCCACCTCATGCCCGTCCTACTGGTGGAACTCTGACCGCTATCTGGGGCCAGCCGTACTGTTGCAGGCCTATCGATGGATCATCGATTCACGCGATGAAGCCACTGGCGAGCGGCTCGATAATCTGGAAGACCCGTTCCGGCTCTACCGCTGCCACACCATCATGAATTGCTCGAAAGCCTGCCCCAAGGGCCTCAACCCGGCCAAGGCGATTGCCGAGCTGAAAAAGAAGATGGTGGAGCGGCGGGTATAGGAATGGACCCCCAGTATATATCCGGGGGTGACGAGTGAGATCAGAGTTTCCTCAGGGCCACGTGATCGACCACATGGCCCCTGGTTTTGTGCACGATTAAATCGGCGCGCTGGCGGGTGGGTAGGACATTTTCCCGCAGATTCTTCAAATTGATTTTCTCCCAGATGCCTTGCGCTGTTTCACGCGCCTTGTCATCCGACAGTTTGGAATAGCGGTGGAAATACGCGGCTGGATCGCGGAACGCGGTTTGGCGAAGACGCATGAAGCGCTCCACATACCAGTACCCGGCCAGCGCCGCGTCGGCATCGATATAGATCGAGAAATCGAAATAGTCCGACACGAACGGAATGGCTTCGCCATTTTTAGGCAGGCGCGCGGGCTGCAACACGTTGAGGCCATCAACGATGAGGATATCGGGCCGGTCGATGATGTTGGTTTCACCGGGGATCACATCATAGTGGAAATGGGAATAAACCGGCGCGATCACCTTGCGCTCACCCGCCTTCACGTCGGCCAGGAAGTCGAGCAACCCCGCCTGGTTATAACTTTCGGGAAAGCCCTTGCGGTCCATCAGGCCACGCTTCTCAAGTATCTCATTTGACAGCAGGAAACCGTCGGTGCCGATGAGATCAACGCTTGGGTGGTTGGGCCAGCGCGCGAGCAGCGCCTGCAGCACGCGCCCCGTGGTGCTCTTGCCGACCGCGACCGAACCCGCAAGCCCGATGATGAACGGCATCTTGCCGTCCTTCTTGCCCAAGAATGTGGTGGTCGCCTCATGCAGCTTCTGCGCGGCGCCCACATAGAGGTTCAGCAGACGCGAGAGCGGCAGATAGACTTCGCGCACCTCATCCACTGAGACCCGTTCCGTCAGGCCCGACAGTTGCTCGACGTCCTGTTCCGTCAGCGTCATGGGCGTGTCTGCACGCAAAGCCGCCCACTCGGTCCTGGAGAATGTCCGGTAGGGTGTCAGCCTGACATTTGGTTTCATAGAACCGTCCGGCATAAGCTTAGCCGTCCTTGCCGCGCGCGGCTTTTTCTTGCAAGCCCGATTGCCCCATGCGGCCCTCAAGCTCGCCCAGCACATCGCTCAAGGGTACTTTGCGCACTTCCAGCAGGACAAGGAGGTGGTAGAGCAGGTCGGCAGCCTCGGCCCTAAGCGCGGCATCGTCCTGGGAAACGCCGGCAATCACTGTCTCCGCCGCCTCTTCGCCGAGTTTCTTGGCGCACTTCTCCGGGCCGCCGTCGAGCAGCTGACGCGTGTAGGATGTGTCACCACTGGCGCTTCGCCGCGCGCGGATTGTTTGTTCGAGTGTTTTTAGAACATCGTCTGTCATGGGCGCGTCATACACCTTGCAGCGCACAAACGGAATAGCCGCAGATGGTGTTGGGTAAACCGAAATTCCTGCGAAAGCAGAAATCCATGGACCCCTGTTTACACAGGGGATTCGGATAAAGTGAAGGAGTTTGGAGTGGTCTAGCCATCGAGCCGCACATCAACACCGGCATCGGCCATATGTTGTTTGGCCTCGCCAATCGTGTACTCTCCGAAGTGAAAAATAGAGGCCGCCAGCACGGCGCTGGCATGGCCCCGGGTCACGCCCTCCACTAGGTGATCGAGGGTGCCGACACCGCCAGATGCGATGACAGGTACAGCGACCGCGTCGGCTATGGCCCGCGTAAGCTCCAGATCAAAACCATCCTTGGTGCCGTCCCGGTCCATCGAAGTGAGCAGGATTTCACCAGCTCCCAGCGCGACCACTTCTTTTGCGTAGTCCACGGCGTCAATTCCGGTGGGTTTGCGCCCGCCATGGGTGAATATTTCCCAGCGCTCTGGCTCACTCAGCTCAGATGCCCTCTTGGCGTCTATGGCGACGACAATGCATTGCGAACCGAATTTCTCAGCCGCCTCGCGCACAAAGTCGTGGTTTTTCACCGCCGCTGTCATAATGGAGACTTTATCCGCGCCGGCTTCCAGCAGTTTGCGCACGTCTTCTACCGTGCGTACGCCGCCGCCCACGGTGAGCGGCATGAAGCAGCGCTCCGCCGTTTGTTCCACGACATCGAAAATCACATCGCGGTTTTCGTGAGACGCGGTGATGTCGAGGAAGCAGAGTTCATCCGCGCCGGCGGCGTCATAGGCGGTGGCCGCCTCGACCGGATCGCCGGCATCACGTAAATCGACGAAATTGACGCCCTTGACGACACGGCCGTCCTTTACGTCGAGACAGGGTATGACACGGGCTTTGAGCATGATTCAGGGCTTTGCTCCCCTCAGCAGCGCCAGCGCTTCACTGGCGTCAATCCGCCCATCATAAAGCGCGCGTCCCGAAATCGCTCCTTCCAGGATGGCATATTCCGGTTGCACCAGTTTTTTGATGTCCTCAATCGAAGCAAGGCCGCCGCTGGCGATGGCGGGAATCGAAACCGCGCGGGCCAGCTCAACCGTGGCTTCCAAATTGAGGCCTTCCAGCACGCCATCGCGCTCGATATCGGTGTAGATGATGGCGGCGACGCCCGCATCCTCGAAGCGTTTGGCAAGCTCAATCGCCGAAGTCGCGCTGGTTTGCGCCCAGCCCTCGATAGCCACCATTCCGCCGCGCGCATCGATGCCCACGGCGATGCGGCCGGGAAATTCCTTGCACGCCTCGCGCACCAGTTCAGGATCGCACACCGCCGCCGTGCCGAGTATGACCCGGGCAATACCCTTGGTGAGCCAGGCCTCGATGGTCGCCAGATTGCGAATGCCGCCGCCGAGCTGCGCCGGGATGGAGATCGCCCGCAGGATCGCATCCACCGCATCCGCATTGACGGGCTTGCCTTCAAAGGCCCCGTTCAGATCGACCATATGCAGATATTCAAAACCCTGTGCTTCAAAGTCCCGCGCCTGGGCCGCCGGATCATCGCTGAACACGGTTGCCGCGTCCATCTCGCCACGTTGCAGGCGCACGCACTGGCCGTCTTTCAGGTCGATTGCCGGAAACAGGATCATGTCACGGCATCCACTTCAAAAAATTCGCGATCAGCACCAGGCCGAGTTTCTGGCTTTTTTCCGGATGGAATTGCGTCCCGGCAAGATTGTCCCGGGCGACCATCGCCGTCACCGGTCCGCCATAGCCGGTTTCGGCAACCACGTGCCCGCGCTCCCCGGCCGCAAGGTGATAGGAGTGGACGAAATAGGCATGGAGGCCTTGCTGCCCTGTCTCAATCCCCTCCAGCAGCGCATGCGGGTTCATCACATCGAGCGTGTTCCAGCCCATATGCGGGATTTTGAGGCTCGCATCATCAGGCTCGATAGCGCGCACTTCGCCGCCAATCCAGTCAAAGCCCGGCGTTTTGCCATGCTCCAGTCCGCGGGTCCCCATCAACTGCATGCCCACGCAAATCCCTAAGAATGGGTGCGCCTTTTCAATGACCGCTTCTTGCAAAGCCTCCATCATGCCGTCGACGCCAAGCAGGCCCGAACGGCAATCGGCAAACGCGCCAACGCCCGGCAGAACGACACGATCAGCACCTCGCACAACATCCGGGTCCGCTGTAACCTTGATGGAATATCCCGCTTTTGTCTCGCTGTTCATGCGCTCAAACGCCTTGGCCGCGGAGTGCAGGTTTCCCGAACCGTAGTCGATGATTGCGACGGTGTTTACAGCGGACATGAGTCCTGACCCTACTTGCCTGGCTCGGGGAACAGGCCGATTATTTCTTCGCCGCCGGAGGGGTTTTTATCGGGGGTTGCTGGCGCCGGATTCGCGTGCTTTACCGCTTTGGGCGCAACTTGGGCTTGCGCGCCCTGCGATGCGAGCCAACTGGTAAAAAACTTCTGTTCACATTCGCCGCGGTCCCGCCCGTTGACCAGCTCGACAAGCTGGTATCCCCTGCGGGCAAGCGACCAGCGCCGCAGATCATTGGCCTGCAGGGCGAACACAGCGCTCAGAGCAATCGTCGAAATGATCGCGGCATCATCTTCGAGCCCCGTGTAAACGACCCCCGCCGCCAGCAAAACAATACTCGCGACAAAGCCCGTGAGCACAATCCACATGCGGTGATAGATCAGCCACAGCAGAGAGAAGAAAAGCGCCAGCCAGGCGAAACCCTCCTTGACGAAGAGTATCGCTTCCGCGCGCGCGGCAATGTCTTGTGCTCCGCTGTCGCGCTCATGAGCTGTGAAGGTGACCACTATGCGACCCTTTAAGCTTGTCCTACCGCTTCGCTATTTGA